>JBHJNX010000117.1:0-10251 GCA_050330335.1 Pleurocapsa sp.
AATATATTGGTATTGCCTCGGCGATCGCTTTTTATTTGTTTAATTATCTACAGGGTAGGTGCGCTCAACATCAAAATTCTGTCCAACAACCAAGGGAAGATGCGCTGACACCAGACTGCAAGATAGCTCTGCCAACCTACTAAGATTTCGCCAGAGTCTTTATATAACCCTGCAACCAAAGCTTGTGCCACTCTTTCAGGAGTCATCGGCATTACCCAACGAAAGAGCTTAAGATTATTCGCCATATCCGTATCGGTAAGAGTTGGTAGTAAGGCAATCACTCTAATGTTATGTGCTGCCAGTTCACTTCTCAATGCTTGAGTAAAGCCGACGATCGCAAATTTGGTAGCGGAATAGGTAGACATAGTAGGTGCGGCTACTTTCCCCATGAGACTGGAGACGTTGACAATCGTGCCTTCTTTTTGATTTGCCATGCGCTTCGCCATCAACCTCGTTAGGGTGAGCATTCCCAGGAGATTGATGGAAATTTCTTCTTGTACTTTGGGTAGCTGGGTTTCTAAAAAAGGAGCTTGATGAGCTACTCCCGCACAGTTAACTAACAGATGAATTGGTCGATGAGTCCGCCAGGCTTGAGCGATCGCAATATTAATAGATGATGAGTTGGTTAAATCGATAGACAGAGTAGTGACTTTTACTTCCATAGCTTCAATTTGGCTGGCGACATCTGCCAAACGCTGACGATCTCTGGCTAACAGTAATAAGTGTCCGATCCCCTGTTTGGCTAATTCTAAGGCGATCGCTTTACCAATACCGCGAGAAGCACCCGTAATTAAAGCTGTTTTTCCTTTGAGATTCACGATTAAATCCTCCTCATAATATATATAGCGACATCACATTAGGTTTGAGCGACCATTAATTTAAATGCTCGTTAACACCAGCAGTTAAGTCACTGCATATATGCAGTAATAAGTTGAAATAGAGATTAGTTGAAATACTTATGCAGCTTAATTGTTCAATAAATTACCAACAAGCGATGATTGTAGACTGTCGATCATAAATAAGAGATGCGATCGCTAACACAGGGTTCTAATGTAATGGTTTGGCTTATAGAAGTCCAATCTAAACCACAATTGGGATAGTGTAATAGTCATAGTTATTGGCTCTTAAGTCAAGAACAGTCTATATTTTGTTATTTTCTGCTGGGTTACATATTTTCTCCATTACATACAAAATGAACTTGAATTCCTATTTCGCACACTGTAACAAAAAAATTTATAAATTTTAGTATTTCAACCGACATATTTGAAATATTTCTTAATAAGACTCTTGAAAAACCCTGTTTATTTCTATGTTTAAGAGGTAGATAAAATTGAACCACAAAAATTCTTATAGCTTGTATAATTTAAACTTATAATTTGAATTGTAAAAAAAAAGCGACCGCAAGTTCAGTGATTTTTTATCAAAAAAAAGTAAAAATTTATTTCAGAAAACCATACTATAATTTATTTAAAACAGATTTAAATTAGCTACATTGTATTTGTCAAAGAAATAAAAATAACAAATATTTACCTAAAAAATACAAATATAAGTTTATTAATATTCGAGCTAGAGCATAACAAACTCTAAAAAAATGCGATCTAGTTTGGATTTTGGCGATCCCTAACCAAAGTAAAAATGTAGATAAATTAATTGCACAAACTCATCAAAAATCTTATCGATAAACGACAAATAATTATCAAATTTCTATAAGAAATGACACCTGAACAAAAAAATGTTAAGCAATATTAGTAAAATACCAACTATCAAAAAGCCTTACAGCTAAATACAGCCCTGTCACTCGCTAAAATTGTCTATGCCATGACAAAACAAGCCTGAAGTGCAGCAAGGCTCTAAAATCTCAATAATATCGTTAAAATCACTAATTAATTGAATTTTTGATGACTCATTCTCAAGACATAACCACTTTAGCCCGTTGGATGGCATCAGATTTTAGCAATCAAGAACAAGCCTATGCCAATCCTCCATTTTTTGCTCACATTCGCGTCTGTATGCGCCCTTTACCCCCAGACTTTTTAGATGGCATCAGTTTATTTTTAGAACAAGCTTATGACTTTATGCTCAACCAACCCTACCGTTTGCGAGTCATAAAATTATACATAGTAGAAGATCGTATTGAATTAGAAAACTATAAAGTTAAAGATGCCGAGAAATTTTATGGTGCATCACGCGATCGCGACTTGTTAAATAACCTCACTCCCGATCTAATTGAAAAAATGCCTGGTTGTGATATGGACGTAGAATGGACTGGTACTTGTTTTAAAGGTCAAATTAAACCAGGTAAAGCTTGTATTGTAGAACGTCAGGGTAAGATAACCTATCTTGACAACAGTTTTGAAATTGATGCTAATAAACTCATTAGTTACGATCGCGGTCGAGATCCTGAAACTGATGAACTAGTTTGGGGTTCAATTGCCGGCCCTTTTGATTTTGAGCCAGTTCGCAGTTTTGCCGATGAAGTTATGCCAATTCACTAAAATAAAAACAGAAAACATTCAAATATATCAACTAATAACTAAGTTTAAATTATGGCTGGAAAACTCAAAAAAGGTGCATTAGTCAGAGTAATTAAAGAAAAATTAGAAAATAGTGTGGAAGCTCAAGCAAGCGATCGCCGTTTGCCTGGTTATCTTTTAGAAAGTAAGGGACAAATTCTCGATATGAATGATGAATATGCCCTAGTACAATTTTACGTTCCAACTCCTAGCGTCTGGTTGCGCCTCGATCAGTTAGAATTAGCAGCATAGATTTGAGGCAAGAAGAAGATCGATTTACTTCTCCTGTCAAAACAAAAATACTTTCTTTGTGGCAAGTCCTCTGGTAGATTAATCCTAGTCCCAGTTTTAATTTTATTTTTAGATTTGGGATACTTTTTAGATAATTCAATAGCAATACGCTAGTTTAACAATTGATCAATCTACCCAAGAGGCAATAGGAGGAAAGTAACTGTGTCCAAAAAGACTGTGGCGAGTTTAACCAAAGCGGATGTAGCGGGCAAAAGAGTTTTAGTCAGAGCCGATTTTAATGTACCCCTAGACGATAGTGGCAAAATTACCGATGATACTCGCATTAGAGCCGCTTTACCTACCATTAAAGATTTGACTGGTAAAGGTGCTAAAGTAATTTTGTGCAGTCACATGGGTCGTCCCAAAGGACAAGTCAAAGAGGAATTGCGTTTAACCCCTGTTGCCCAGCGTCTTTCGGAATTACTCGGAAAAGAAGTTAAAAAATGTGATGACTGTATAGGAGATGAAGTTACTTCTACGGTCAACGCCATGGCGAACGGCGACGTAGTTCTATTAGAAAATTTACGTTTCTATGAAGCAGAAACTAAAAATGAAGCCGAATTTGCTGAAAAATTAGCTGCTAACGCCGATTTATATGTAAATGAAGCTTTTGGTACTGCTCACCGCGCCCATGCTTCTACTGAAGGGGTGACTCACTATCTTAGCCCCAGTGTAGCCGGCTATTTAATCGAAAAAGAATTAAATTATTTACAAAATGCAGTAGATAACCCCAAACGCCCTCTAGCAGCAATCATTGGCGGTTCCAAAGTTTCCAGTAAAATTGGCGTAATCGAAACTTTATTAGACAAATGTGACAAACTGCTCATTGGTGGTGGGATGATTTTCACTTTCTATAAAGCTCGCGGCTTGAACGTCGGCAAGTCTTTAGTAGAAGAAGACAAACTGGAATTAGCAAAATCTTTAGAAGCCAAAGCTAAAGAACAAGGAGTTCAATTACTCTTACCTACCGATGTAGTAGTAGCTGACAACTTTGCTCCCGATGCTAACGCTCAGACTGTTAGTATTGACAATATTCCCGATGGTTGGATGGGACTGGATATCGGGCCCGATTCGGTGAAAACCTTCCAAGAAGCTCTAGCAGATTGCAACGCTGTAATTTGGAATGGCCCGATGGGGGTATTTGAATTTGATAAATTTGCTGTGGGTACAGAAGCGATCGCCCGTACTCTAGCAGATAAATCTGATGCTATTACTATTATTGGTGGTGGAGACTCCGTAGCAGCAGTAGAAAAAGTAGGTGTTGCCGACAAGATGAGTCATATTTCCACTGGTGGTGGTGCTAGCTTGGAATTATTAGAAGGCAAACAACTGCCAGGTATCCTCGCTTTAGATGATGCTTAATTAACTCTAGCGATCGCTTCAGTATTTTGAAGCGATCGCACTCAGAGAATTGTTTAAAACTGATTGCGATATGGTTTGACAGGTTTTTTGCGTTTCTTTTTGTTTTTGTTTTTTTCGTAATCAATCTCTTTAAGTTTTTTCATAATGCGGCTGAAATATTCTTGCAGATACTCTTCTAGAGTGGTGGTTTCTTGCGGGTCAAGACCAAAGGTTTGATATACTTCTTCCATTGAGGCATCTAACGGCTGACCACTAGCTAATACTTCAGCAAAAGTTAAGCGATCTGCGGTGTTTTGACCCCACTCAAAGAAACGAGTGATACGACGCATTAAACCTAAGACAGTTAGAGAAACGCGAGAAATTCTAGCATCCTTCTCCGAAAGTCTTTCACAGAGATTGATGATTTCATATGCACCCCAAGCTTTAGGCCCGACAACGGGAAACGTCTGTTTTTCGGTAGCAGGTACTTCTAAAGCACGAATGGCAAACTTAGCAATATCTTGGGTATTCATATAGGCAATGGGAGTACTTTCTCCCGATACCCAAACTACTTGCTCTTCTAGAATCGGAATTGCATATTGGGAGATCAATCCCTGCATAAAGCCAGCAAGTTGTAAAATTGTATAGTTTAAACCCGATTCTTGTAAAAATAGTTCAGTACACCGTTTGATATCCATTAAAGGTACTTCAGGATGTCCTGCTGCGTTTAAAATTGAGAAAAAGATATATCGGTCAATTCCTGCTTGTTTAACTGCTTGAATTAAATTAACTTTTCCTGACCAATCTACTTGTTTGGCACTGAGGTTATCGGTAATTCTGGCTGTGGCAGCATCAATAACGGCATCAACGCCTTCTAAAGCTGGAGGGAGAGTTTCTCGCTGGCAAAGATCTCCTTTAACTAACTCTGCACCCCACTCTTTTAAAAAGCTTGCTTTATTGAGATTGCGTACTAAGCAACGTACTTCATAATCTTTATCCAAAGCCTGACGAGCAACTTGTCTGCCTAAAGTGCCAGTTGCACCAACTACCAATAATTTCATTTAAGGAATTTTGTAATATTTTTTAACTTTTCTCTAAGATTTTATCAAAGAGTTATGGATTTATTAATTTTTCTCGATTGAATGAAATTCAAACCAAGCTTTCTAAAACTGCGGCAACTACGCGATGATCTGAATCTTGTTTGAGTTTATTTAAAACAGCTACGGCTTGGGGATGCTCGAATTTAGCTAGGATTTTGGCAGCTTGCAGGCGATCGCGCCATTGTGTTGATTCTGCTAGAGACAACAATTTATCTAGAGCGACTTCCTCTTTGTCAGTATTGGCAAAGCGAGACAGGCAGATAATACAGGATTCTCGAACACTTTGGTCTTCTCCGTCGATACCCAATAAACAAACCTCAAAAAGCTCTTGGGGACAATTTAAGTCGGCTAGAGCAGCTACAATACTACGACGTACTAACCAATGATCGTCTCGCTCGAACATTAAGGTTAAATGAGAAGCAGCAACATCTCCATAGTAAGATAGAGAATTAGCGGCTTCGGCACGCACGTTAGGATCGCTATCAAATTTAATCATTTCTAAGAGAGCGGCAAATGATTCGGCATTTTGCTTTTTCCCGAATCCCATAGCTACAAAAGAACGTACTAAAAATTCTTTGTCTTTAATATGGTTTTTCAGCAGAGGTACTACAATATCGGCTTCATAGTTTCTCAAACCTGTAATAGCTTTCATGCGTTGTTGGGGGTCTGAGCTATCTAAATTTATTTTAATTTGGTCTAAATTCATCGGATTATTAAAAAATAGGTCATGTCTTTACTTTACTTTACATTGTCCGTTATGATTAACTACCCTTAGCAAGATTATTAACCACAAGTTTTGTTAAATTGCGATCGCAATTAGCATCATGTTTAACGACAAAATCAAAGAATTAATTGAACAATCTCGCATTGTTAGCTTCAGTAGCTGGCAAGATCGATATCCTTCAGAGGTTATTGAAATTTTTCAACAGGCTGATGATGAAAAACGCTATTTAACTGATGGCGATCTAGAACGCTTACAAGAGTTAGTTCCTAGTTTAGCTAGTAGTTTGACAGCAGGGAAATTACTTAGAGACCATGTAACTGAAATTGTCGCTCAAGCCAGAACAGAAGTTTTAGCGGCATATCCCAATATTACCCAACCTGGAGGAGAATTATATCCCCCCATGCGAGCCGAAGCCTGTTGGCGGGATTTCTGGCATTTTTTACGCTGTATTACCTATGGTATTTCTGGTGAGTCTCTAGATTATACAAGCGATCGCGGTTTAAGTTATATGAAACAACTCTATCGAGAGCTTCATGTGCCACTTCCGGCGATGATTTTGGGCTTAGAAAAGTTAAAATTTTACGGTTTGCAATTATTTGAAACTTCTCAACAAAGTTGTTTGGCTCCATATTTTGCTCGTTTAATTGCAATTATGAAAGGTTTTTCTTGACAACAAACTTTTAATAATTAAAATCAAAACCAATTAATTATTGTTAATTTATTTGTTGTTGACAATACATTATTTTTTATCTCAGTACCGTACAATAATGTAGTTAGGAATTTCAAAAACTATTAAAGTATTAAAATGAAATCAAATATTGATGAAAGTAACTAATTTAGGAAGTGAACTACCGTTGATCCATTCAGACCCTCAAGCTATCTTTTGGCAAACCCTTAGCAATCCTCAGCAAGGTAGAAAATATTTATCTATTGCTTTAGATAGTAACAACGAACAAATTTTTCTCAAAGCTCTGCACGATATTATGGATGCTCTTGTCTGGGATCTCGAATTTAGCAATCAAAATTGTTAGCTCTAGGTCTAAATTATAGGAAAAAACAAGAAGATGTTAATTTGAAAATTAAAATTAACCGCAAAAAAACGCTCTTGAAAATCAGAGCGTTGTTCAATTAAGTTAATCGATATTTTAATTTTAATTAGCCTTCGATGATTGGCGCGACAATTGCCAGGGGTTCAGATGCACCAGCAGCTAAATCTAAGGGGAAGTTATGGGCATTACGTTCGTGCATTACTTCAAATCCCAAGTTAGCACGATTGAGAACATCACCCCAGGTATTAATTACATGACCTTGAGAATCTAGAATCGACTGGTTGAAATTGAATCCATTGAGGTTGAATGCCATAGTAGAAATCCCCATGGCAGTAAACCAAATACCAACAACAGGCCATGCACCTAAGAAGAAGTGTAGACTGCGGCTGTTGTTGAAAGATGCATATTGAAAAATCAAACGACCGAAATAACCGTGTGCGGCTACGATATTGTAAGTTTCTTCTTCTTGTCCAAATTTATAACCGTAGTTTAATGACTCGGTTTCAGTTGTTTCACGAACTAAAGAAGAAGTTACCAAACTTCCGTGCATGGCAGAAAACAAAGCACCACCGAATACACCTGCTACACCTAACATATGGAAGGGGTGCATTAAAATATTGTGTTCTGCTTGGAACACAAACATGAAATTGAATGTTCCAGAGATTCCTAGAGGCATTCCATCAGAGAAAGAACCCTGCCCGATAGGATAAATTAGAAATACAGAAGTAGCAGCAGCAACAGGTGCAGAGTAAGCTACACAAATCCAAGGACGCATTCCCAAGCGGAAAGATAGTTCCCACTGACGACCCATCCAACAGCAAATACCGATAAAAAAGTGGAAAATAATTAATTGATAGGGTCCGCCATTGTAGAGCCATTCATCTAAAGATGCAGCTTCCCAAATAGGATAAAAGTGAAGACCGATCGCATTAGAAGAAGGAACGACTGCACCAGAAATGATATTGTTACCGTAGATTAAGGAACCTGCTACGGGTTCACGAATACCATCGATGTCTACAGGGGGTGCTGCAATAAATGCGATAATGAAACAAGTAGTTGCCGTTAGAAGGGTGGGAATCATTAACACACCAAACCAACCGACATAAATGCGGTTATTAGTGCTAGTAATCCAACGACAAAATTTTTCCCATGAACTGTAACTTTCGTCGTTACGAATGGTAGTTGTCATAGTTATTATAGCTAAATTAATTCTGCCTTTTGAGCAAGCAATTGATGAATTTTGCTGCTCTGTTTATAAGTATATTTATCTCTCTTGGAAATGAAACAATTTTTCGGTTAAATTATCTTAATTTTTTTAAATTAAATTTTTATTATTCAAACTTTTATTACTATAATTTTATTTTTATTTAGCAATATTATGAGCAATTAAATAAGATGATGAATAATAATAAGTAATATTAACTAAAATTTTCTAGAAACGAGAAACCTTATGGCTATTGTTCAAGATACTCTCTGGGAAAAATTTTTACAACCTCTATTTGGCTTTTTAATTGATCGCGAGGCTTTAAAAGAATTATCTGACAGTATTGATTGGGAAACAGAATGCGATCGCCTAAAGAATCCCGATTTAGTTTATCCTCAATACTATAGTTCCCAAAACTTTCACGGTATTCAAGGCGGTTATTTAAATTCTGGTGCGGCAGTAACCTACGACCCCGTAACCAAGTACGCTTTACCTCCTAACGAAATTTGGAATCGTCAGACAGTCATTGAAGCCATTCAAGGCTCACCCTGTAAAATTCTCGATCTCGGTTGCGGTACGGGTTCAACCACTCTAATGTTAAAACAAGCCTTTCCTAATGCCGAAGTTATCGGACTGGATTTATCCCCCCAGATGTTAGTGATGGCAGAATATAAAGCTAAACAAGCTGGATTAAACGTTAAATGGATTCATGGGTTAGCTGAAGCTACTAATCTTGCAGACAGTGAATTCGATGTAGTTACAGCTTCTTTACTATTTCACGAAACGCCTCCTCAGATTGCTTTAGACATATTAAAAGAAAGTTTTCGTCTTCTTGATGAGGGAGGACAGATAATTATTCTCGACGGACATCAAAAAACTTTACGTCACACCCAATGGTTGACCGATATATTTGAAGAACCTTATATCAAAGACTATGCTGCTGGTAGTGTCGATGCTTGGTTAGGTGCGGCTGGGTTTACAAAAATTCGTACTGAAGATGTTTGGTGGACAAATCAACTTACTCAGGGGGTTAAATTAGTTATTAGTCATTAGAGACAAGGCATGCCTTGTCTGTCATTAGTCATTAGTTATCATTTACCGTCGATTGTTCAATGTTTAGTCGTGTATGAGTTTGAAAGCAATTTTTTTAAATTTTAATGGTGTAATTATTGACGATGAAGAGATTCATCAAAAATTAATTGGAGAAATATTATTAGGTGAAAATTTACGTTTTGATAATGCAGAATACCAGCAATACTGTCAGGGAAAAAGCGATCGCAATGGTTTGAGAGATATTTTAGCCAATCGCGGTCGCATTGTTACGGAAGAATATTTAACTAAATTAATTGAAACTAAAGCTAGAGCCTATCAGCAAGAACTAGAACAATTAGATAGTTTACCTTTGTATCCCAATCTGCCAGAATTTTTTAGCCAATTGCAAGAACAGGGATATAAAATAGCCTTAGTTACGGGGGCATTGCATTCAGAAGTAAAGTTTATTCTACAACAAGCACAACTCATTCAATATTTTGCCGTTATCGTCGGGGGAGACGACTTAGCCGTTAGCAAACCCCGACCGGAAGGCTATTTATTAGCAATCGAACAGTTAAATCAAAAATATCCAGAGCTTAATTTACAACCCCAAGAATGTCTGGCGATCGAAGATAATTATATCGGTATCCAAGCAGCCAAAAATGCAGGTATTCAAGTTGTAGGAATTGCCAACACCTATCCCCTACATATGTTACAAAGACAAGCTAATTGGACGGTAGATAGTCTGTTAGAAATTGAATTAGACCGTGTTGAACGAGTTTTATCAGAAAAATGGGTTTAAAACCCCCCTCTCAATGTTTACAACAAGTAGCTTTGGACTTGTCTAGTGCGTTTTTGAATTTCTTGGAAAAACGGGCCAGGTACCCCAATTTCAAAAAGAAAGGACAAAAACAATCTATTCGTATTCCACAAGGAATCAAGCTAAATGGCGAGGAATTAACACTGCCCAAATTAGGTAAAGTTTACTGTAAAGTAT
>JBHJNX010000118.1:0-27196 GCA_050330335.1 Pleurocapsa sp.
ACAAATCTTGCCCCTGTTATTGTTTGGTGTCTTAGTAGCAGGTGCTTTACTGGGTCGTCCAGGTAATGAAGCCCTGATTCCTTCCGAGTGGGTTGCTTGGGCTGTAGGAGGTAACTCCCTCTTTTCTAACTTTTTTGCAGCTATTGCAGGGGCTTTTATGTACTTTGCTACCCTGACTGAAGTACCGATTATTCAAGGATTGATTGGCAATGGTATGGGTCAAGGTCCAGCTTTAGCATTATTGTTGGCAGGTCCAGCATTGTCTTTACCCAATATGCTAGTGATTCGCAGTATTTTGGGAACCAAGAAAACTTTAGTATTTGTCTCGTTAGTAGTAGTTATGGCGACTATTAGCGGTATTATTTACGGTGCTATGTTTGCTTAGAGTGAGATATGACATCTAAATAAAAATGAGTGCTACATAACCTGAGTTCGGGATCAGAAAAAGGACAGATAGTAAGCTGAAGATAACCTAATTGATTGCCTACTGCGCGCTTCCTCGGTCATTTGTCCTTGGTCATTTGTATTGAAATCATAAGAGTTAAAGACTTATGCTCATAGGTCTAATTATTTGTTGTTGAAGCAGGAAAGAATCGAAGCTGATTTTATCGAGACGAGAATAGCTATATATAACGACGACGCAAACAGGTTAATCGTTTATACTACTGACTATTAAAATAATAAACTAAAAATAAATTTTAAATGTTGACTTATCCTGATCGTTCTGTTGAAATTCAACCACTTTCTGCCGAAGAGATAAAAAAGCAAGAACGAATGCGAGATGTTTTATTATTGTTACAACAGTTAGTGGAAAGAGAGGAAGTAACCTTAAAGCTAATTGTTGATTGTCTTTATGACGTTGGTTCGATTAATTTAGCTAACAAAAAACTGCAAAATCAACCACTCAATCGAATCATGAAAGCGATCGCTAGTATGCTCAAACCTGCCTTTCGCATTGTTGCTTTAATTTGGGTGAAGAAAAATTTACCAGTTTTAGTTACAAATTGGCTAGAAAGCAAAGTTTCATTTAAATAAAATTCTTATTACCTATTACTTATTACTCATCCCCAATAGTCTAAAAAAGAGCCGCGTTCTATTCCTGTAAGGCGACGATATTGAAACATTGCTTCAGCTTCACTGAGTCCCGATACAATATCAAAAGCCATACGAATTTTTTCTAACTCGACAGTTTGAGAGTCTGTTAGGCGATCGCTTAACTCTAAATATTCTCTGACAAAGCGAGGGGGAATAAAACTCAAATCATCTGCTTGAATTGCTTCTAAATAAATTTCAATTAAAGTTCTAATAATTCTTTTTTGACCGTATCTTTGGGTAGACAAACGGGGATTGGAAATTACATAAGACCAGACGATACGTTGCAAAAATTGTAGTTCTTCTTCTTTAGCTAAATCGTATCCTAAATAACCGCGATCGCCATATTCTAAACTGAGTTTAACCGATTGAACATATATTTGAATTAACTGAGAACTGACTCGCTTAATTTGAGCTTTTTGTTCAAAAGAACCAGGTCGATATTGTCCCTTAAGATTGTAAGTAGCATCTAAAAAGTTTTGAAATCGGTTAGGGTTGGCTTGTACGATGTGGGCGACTCGATGATTGGGACATTCTCGCAACCATTCACTGACAAAGCGATCAAATTCATCGCGGTCTGTAGCTAATAATTCTAGGGGGATTAAACCAGCTAAATAAAAATCTTCTAAATCGTGGACACTGTAAGTAATATCATCGGCAAAATCCATGATACTAGCTTCAATAGTCTGACGGTCGTTTTTATCAGGTCGGGCAAAAAGAAAAGCCTCTCGGTCTAAATTATATACAGAATACTTACGCCATCGTTTGCTAGTGACATCAGGCGATCGCAACCAGGGATATTTTAACACGGCATTTAAACTAGCTCTAGTTAAATTAAGACCGAAATAATCAATGCGATGAATAGCTAATCTGGTTAAAATCCGAAAAGATTGAGCATTACCTTCAAAACCATCGGATAAACCAATTTTTAATGCACATTTATCTAATTCTTCTTCGGCAGTATGTCCGAAAGGAGGGTGTCCCAAGTCATGTGCCAGGGCTGCGGCTTCTACCACATCGGCATCAATCCCGCCAATTTTAGCCGCAATTTCTGGTTGTCGGCTCAATAATCTTTCAGCTAATCTTCTAGCTACCTGGGCTACTTTCAACGAGTGTGTCAGACGATTGTGAAATACATGACCCTCTTGCGCCGAAACAACTTGTGTAACCTGTGCCAGACGACGAAACGCCGAACAATAGATAATGCGATCGCGGTCTACCTGAAAAGAAGCGCGATCGTCCCCTGGTTTATCTCCTTGGTCGCCAAAAGGATTGTATTGTCTTGCTTTCCGTCCTACCATAATTTCTTATAATATCTTTAGATTCAATTCCACTCAATCTAGTGTATTTCCTTCTAAACTACTTACTAAAATAAGCTCGTAATTTATCTTAAATAACTCATGACCGATTGCACCCTATTGGATGGCAAAGCCCTAGCTCAAAAAATTCGTTCTCAATTAAAACAACAAATTAGAACTTTGCAGCCTAAAATGTCCCGTCCTCCTGGTTTAGCGGTATTAATGGTAGGGGATAATCCCGCTAGTGCAGTTTACGTGCGTAATAAAGAGATAGCTTGCGAGAAAGTAGGTATTGCTTCCTTCGGCAGACATTTTCCTGAAGATACAACTCAAGAGGAATTAGAAGGGGCGATCGCAGCACTAAATCAGGACGATCGCGTTGATGGTATTTTAGTTCAATTACCATTACCCAGTCATTTGGATACAGTAGCAGCCTTACAGAAAATTGCTCCTGACAAAGATGCTGATGGCTTACATCCTGTCAATTTAGGTAAGTTAGTTCGCTCGGAAACTGGTTTGCGTAGCTGTACTCCGGCAGGAGTAATGAAATTAATGGCAGAATATGATTTACCAATTGCCGGTAAAAACGCTGTAGTAGTAGGGAGGAGTATTTTAGTAGGTAAACCTCTAGCTCTAATGCTCTTGGAACAAAATGCCACCGTTACTATTGCCCATTCCCGTACCCAAAATTTAGCTGAAGTGGTCAGAAATGCAGATATTGTAGTAGCGGCAGTTGGTAAACCCGAAATGATCGTCAAGGAAATGGTTAAACCAGGTGCAGTAGTTATTGATGTGGGAATAAATCGTATCGATCGCCCTGAAGGAAAATCTAAATTAGTCGGTGATGTCGCTTTTAACTCTGTAGCCGAAGTTGCCAGTTATATAACTCCCGTACCGGGAGGCATCGGCCCGATGACAGTTGCCATGTTGTTGAGTAATACTTTACAAAGTTATCAACAAAACATTTAAGGTCTTCTAACTTCACCTCGCTTAAGGGCTTATTGATAAACTCAACGAATTTTGTCACCGTACTGTTGTAGTGGGTAGGCTAAAAAAAAATAACCTACCTATGATGATTTAATTTTGATCGTACCCAGCGTAGCTGTACCTGCTGGTTTAGAAAACATTGCGGTAATAAATCCCAGACATCCAAAAATAAATCAATTAACATTATCGTCTGTAAAACATAAAATTAAGTGATTTTAGATTGTTTGCCCGATTTATCACCTGAATTACTTCCTGTTAAATAAAGTGGAGATACTTAACATATTAGTCTTCTACATCAACCCAAATCTTCCCTTGATCAACGCGAGTAGGGAATACAGATAAAGCTTGTTGAGTAGACATTTTTCCCATTAAACTGCCAATTAGCGGAGGAAATGGAGTCCAGTTCTTCACTTCTCCAGTAGATAAATCAAAAGCACTGCGGTGAAAGGGACAAATAATAGCTCCATCTTCGGTAATTTTACCTTTCTTCATCGGTAGTTTCATATGAGGACAAGAATTCTCAATTGCATACAGCTTATTTTGATGATTTAACAGCAGTATTTTACGGTTACCAATTTTTACTACTTTACGTTCCCCTGAAGATAAGGCATCTGCTGCCACAACTTGCGTCCAACTCATAGTTTTTCTGGTTGAAATATAAAAATTTATTTTTTGATGCTGCTTAACAGTGTGCCGTAAATTCAGTATCGATCAACTTGGCTAGGGATAATTTAGTATTAAAACTTAAAAATTAAGTCGAGCGCTATGTACTAACAAAAAAAGCAAAGAAGATAATAGATAATATAGAATTGCTGAAGCAATACCCAATTGAAAACAATACGATGTCCCTGAACTTCACCAATGGTCACTCCCAAGCCTCTTCCTTGAATGGCGGAGAAAGGATGACTGCATCACACCCCAATCTCTACCGTCTGGTTTTAAACAACGGAATTACTTTATTGGTAGTAGAAAACCAAGCAGCAGATTTAGTTTCCGGTCGTTTTTTCTTGAAAAATGCAGGAACAATGGTAGAAAATCGCGACCGCGCAGGACTATGTCATTTAGTCGCATCAGTGATTACTAAAGGTACTGAAAATTTGTCAGCTTTAGAAATTGCAGAAAAAGTTGAATCCATCGGTGCGGGGTTGGGTGCGGATACTTCTACAGACTATTTTTCTTTAAGCCTAAAAACTGTTACCTCCGATTTTTCCGTGATGTTGAAACTATTAGGAGAAATCGTGCGATCGCCGACTTTTCCCGCAGCAGAGGTAGAATTAGAGCAAAAATTAACTCTACAAAGTATTCGTTCTCAACAAGAACAACCGTTTAGTGTTGCTTTTAATCAACTCCGCGAACAAATGTATGGAGAACATCCTTATGGAGTTTCTATCTTGGGAACGGAAACTTCGATGATGAGCTTGACTCGCCAAGATTTACAGCAATATCATCAAACTTATTTTCGTCCCGATAATTTAGTAATTAGTTTATCTGGTCGCATTACTAAACAACAAGCAATTAATTTAGTTGATGAAGTTTTCGGTGATTGGCACAATCCCCCTCGGCAATCAGATATTAAAGCAATAGCTCCTGTTAATTCTCAACCTTCTAGCACTGAAATCATCCAAGAAACTCAGCAATCTATTGTGATGTTGGGTTATTTAGGTACAAAAGTCGCAGATAAAGATTATCCAGTGCTAAAACTATTGAGTACCTATTTGGGAAATGGTCTTTCTAGTCGTTTATTTGTAGAATTACGGGAAAAACGCGGTTTAGCATACGATGTTTCCGCATTTTATCCCACTCGTCTCGATGTTTCTCCTTTTATTGCCTATATAGGAACTGCACCCACCAATACCGAAATCGCAATTGATGGTTTAACTAGGGAAGTCAAACGTCTTGGTGAATTCACTCTAACAGAAGAAGAGTTGCAAGGAGCAAAAAACAAATTATTAGGACAATATGCTCTGGGTAAACAAACTAATGGTGAAATAGCTCAAATATATGGTTGGTATGAAACTCTAGGATTAGGTATTGAATTTGATCGCATTTTTCTGGAAATCATTCCTCAAATTACTCCGAAAATGGCTAGAGAAGTAGCCGAGCGATATTTAAGTCAACCCTACATTTCTATAGTCAAACCCAGTACCTAAATAGGTGTGATTAACAATCATGATGTAGTGCTAAATACTTTTTGAGGAATTTACTGTTTATTCGGTTTCTTTACTTAAGTTTGATAAAAATTGATGCGGTGATAATTATTGCTAATTAAATGCTGCCAATGCACAAAATATTTCATCTATCTTAGCCGTAAATTTACTTGTTTGTAAGGATAACTTGAAGATGTTCTCGATAAATTTACAGAAATTGTGGTTCGTACTATACTGCTTCAAATAGATGTCAAAATGTAAAATCTAAAAACTTATTATTATTCTGGATAATTAGGTTGATCTAAACTCAAAATTCTGCTCTCAAGCCCCACGTGCTTAACTTAAAAACTAGAACATCGACAAATTAAAAGCCAAACAGTAGCATTCATAAAATAATTCAGTAATATGAAGAAATTTAGTATCAAATCTAAATATCGTGCCCGAAATTCCAAGCGTCAGGAATTGGAAGTAAACATACTTTTGGTATTGCTACTGGCGGCTGTGATTACTGTGGGAATTTATGCTCTTTTGTTACCCTTTAGAAGTTCTTTTGTTGGAATTCTTATCTATGAAAGGGGGATTACTCAACCGATAACCATCGCGATGGGAGCAATAGTTATTTCCATAACGGTTTTGAAATTTATCTCCCTCAGACAGGAATATGACGCTCTCAGTAGAATTTGGATTGCCGATCATATTCCCCTAGATCAACCTTTTTCCCCAGAAGTAGCCTATTTTCAAGAACGATTAACTAAAGATGGCAACCTAGTGGCCTTGAGGTGCAGTCGTATCGTACGTGCTTACATGAAAAGTGGCGATCGCGCTACAGCTAATGAATTTGCCTTAGATGATTCTTCTTTTTATTTGAGTGCCTCAGAATCGTCTTACTCTTTGCCCCGCATTTTGGTTTGGGCAATTCCCTTATTGGGCTTTATTGGTACAGTAGTAGGTATTAGTGCTGCGGTCAGTGGTTTTTCCGAATTTCTAGAAGAGTCCGGAGACGTAGAACAAATCAAAGAAGGCATTGGTTTGGTAACTGGAGGATTAGCAGTGGCCTTTGACACCACGTTACTAGCTTTGTTTTTAAGTGTCTTGGTGATGATTCCCCTGGTGTTAGTGGAACGTTATGAATCTCGCTTGCTACTGGGTATAGATGTTTTTATCAACGATAAACTGCTACCAAGATTGAAAGCAAAAACATCAGAAACAGAACTAAATGTCGAAACTATCGAACGTAGTGTTAAAGGAGCAATTGACGAACACTTCCCAGATGCAAAAGATTTAGTCGAACCAGCCAACACTTACGCCGAACAAGCCGCGATCGCTTTAGCTAAAGGATTTTTAGAACGTATCAGTCAGGTGCAGGATGTTAATTCTCAAGTAATCGCTCAAGTTCAACAAATTAAAGAAGCCGCCGAACGCGATCGCACCGAGTTTTTAGAGTTTTTCGAGCGACAGCAACAAGCCAATCAAGAACTTATCGCTAGCATTAAAGCCACTGTCGAAGAAATCAGAAGCCAGAATATGGCAACTGCGGCTACTTTTGACAGTCAGGTGAGTGGCGTTAGTTTGCAACTCGAACAAGCGGCCCAGGCTTTAGAAAACCGTGTAGCAGCTTTAGAACAAGCAACCAATAAAGTTTCAGATCTTAGGGACTTACAACAGGGTTTAGATCGGAGTTTCCAATCTTTAGAAAAAACTGCTCAACTAGAACAGGTATTAGTAGGAGTTAAAGAACATCTTGCCCAACTGACTCCTGTTCTCAACCAGCTTAACAAACCACGCCGCATTACTCTTGTAGAACAAGACAGCAACAATATTATTAATTAGATTAATTATAGAAACGAAAAGTGAGGAGACAGTAAATCAGTCATCATGTACTGTGAGGTGTTCCTTTTTCCCTCATAACTCACCGTTCATCCTTTAAATTTATGCGTCGGCGAACTATTGCAAAAAAACATATAGAAGTAGAACTGTTTCCCTTTCTATCTATTTTGGCTTGTACTATTGGTACATTGATTCTGTTAATTATTGTATTAACTACCCAGGCACTTAATAAGCAAGAAGTGACTATTGTTGCTAAAGGTGAGGAACAAGGAGTAAACAAGACCAAAACTCCCCGTTACATAGAATGTCGCAATGATGGAGTAGTGTTACATCCCAGTAAAATATTTGTTCCTAGAGCCGATATTTTAGATGACAACTCTCCCGTGGGACAATTGCTTGCAGAACTCAAAGCTAATAAAGATCAACAGTATTTGATTGTTGCTTTACGCCCCGATGGAATCGATATGTTTAACCAAATACGTAATTTAGTACAAGGAGAGGGTATCGATATCGGTTACGAACCGATTGAGTATGGTTTACAACTGACAATAGAACAGGCAGGTAATAAATAATCAGCAATGAGAAGCAGAGCTAGACGTAAAAATGCAATTCCAGGTCAAAATTTAGATTCTTTTTTAGATATTTTGACTAATACCGTCGGCGTATTAATGTTTATCAGTTTATTTGTCACTTTAATTGCCGTAGAATCCGATGCGATTATTCAAACTCCCTTGGCTTCGGAAACTAAGAAAACTCCTCGTTTTTTTGAACTTAGAGAGGGCAAACTGACCTACATTGACGACCAGAAAGTGGGGGACGAAATGGAAAAATTAATTGGGAATTTACCCTCTTGTAATCAACCAGATATTTCTCCCTATGACAATTTACAAGGTTCTCAAGAATATATCCGTCGTATGGCTGATTATCGTTCTTGCGTTCAAAGTCGAGCGGGACGTTTGGTTAATTTTAAAACCGAAACAGATTATTATTATGTCACGATGACTAATCCTGCTACCTTTTCCTTATTGTACGAACCCATACCTACCAAAGCAGGAGAAGATAAAGAACAAATAGCTTTACAACAATCGGTATTTAATGGAGTTTTGCAAAAATTAAACCCCAATCAAGAATATTTAGCATTTATTGTCAGGCCAGATAGTTTTGCTACCTTTCGCGCAGCGAGAAAACAAGCTTGGGAGCAAGGATTTGAAGTAGGCTGGGAACCTCATTCCGAAGAACTGCCCATTACTTTTGGTTCGGGAGGTAGAGCAATTGGAGTACAGTAATCATTGAACATTTATCAGCTATTAGAATATGAAAGTACTAGCAAAGATGATCAGTTCGATCTTAATGGCGGCTTGGATCGTCGCGATCGCTATTTTTTCGATCCAAAATATTCAAGATGTGTCTCTCAAGTTTTTAATGTTTGAATCAATTAATTTTCCCCTTGGGGTTTTGCTAGCTCTGTGTGGGGCTGCGGGGATAATTTTGGGTTCATTGTTACCACTGTTATGGCAAAAACGCAGACAAGTAAGGCACAATGAGTATTAACAGTCATTAGTCATTAGTTTTTAGTTGCTATCTGCTACTTGAGCAATAATTACATTGAACTGTGCGCCTAAAAGCATTACTAAAGAACTTAAATAGAGCCACAACATTAATACAATTATCGTACCGACCGTGCCATAAATTTTGTTGTACAATCCAATCTGAGAAACATAAATGCGGAATACAACCGAAACAATTGCCCAAGAAATAGCAGCTAAAATAGCCCCTGGCATAATGGGAGTACCTTCTGGCCAACGACTAGTACCAAAACGATAAATTAAACCAAAAGCGATCGCTACCACTCCTAAAGCAATAGGAAATCCTAACAGTCGCCAAATGTCTATAGTAATCGGGCTGACAATTTGTTCTATTTGAGAATCAGCAATGGATTTTTGAATAATAGAAAATACCGATAAGACCAATTGCATTAAAACTGCGCTAACAATGATAATAAAAACAATAATCCCTGTTTTTAAATCTTGTTGTTTTTGTTGCTTTAAATTTCGCTCCACTTGATAGATCGAAGATACAGTAGTTGTAGCAATAGCCAGGATGACGATGATCGTAAAAATCTTCCAGATAACTAATAATAATTCGTCCCAACTCTGCCATACAGCTATTTGTAATAGAACATCACCTATCCACAGCAGAAAACAAGCAACAACTAAAAAACTTATGGTACAAATGGTCAAAAAAATGGCGATAAGTTTAGTCTTAAGATAAGAACGTCTATATTTTGGTGGAATTTGATGGATTGAATCTAGGGCATTAATGGCAGCATTTAATACCCCCGAAATAATCCAAATAGCAGTAATGGAACTTAGAGAAAACCAGCTTTTACTTTCTGATTGTTTGACTTCTTGAATAAACCCTAATAATAATGTCCATACCTGAATGGGTATGATATCTGCAAGGTTAATCGCTAAATTATTGAAAATAGATTCTATAGAACGAGAGCCTTCAAATAATCCCAATGCTGTTAAAATAGCAATTATTGCTGGAAATAAACCCAACATGGCATTAAAAGCCATTTCCGCAGCCAAACCAGTCAATCGCTTGTCAATTGTACAAACGACCATTTTTTTCAGCGTTATCCAGTTGAGATAACCCAGGAACTTAAACCAACGGAACATTTAAAATATTTTACGGTTTATTTTATGTTTAATTTCATCCAGTTACTTATTTTATTTAGTCTATTAACTAACAAAACCAAAATAAATAGCTAGGGGCAAAATTAAAAAACCAGTGGCAATTAATAAAGCTAAAATCAAAGCAATGGTATAGATAATCGGACTGAGATTGGCATTCATTGCTCCCAAAGATTGTAAGCCACTCCAGATACCATGACGCAGATGCAACCCTAGTAGTAACATCACGGCAACATAACCGAAGGTATATAGAGGATTTTGGAACTGTTCAATGACCAAACGGGCTAAATCTCGCATCTTGACTCCATTAATCGCTGTGGAGTAGTAAACACCAAACTTCAAAGTTAATAAGTGCAAGACTAAAAAAATGAACAAAACCGAACCTGTAACAATCATGGTGCGAGAACTTAGAGATTGTTTACTTGGTTTTCCCTTGCTTGTCAATTGCTGATAACCTACTGGTCTAGCTTGTCGGGCATTGAGTTTAATACTAATAGCAATTGTTACATGAAAAACTACCAATCCTAACAAGATAAATTCAAATAGATACAGTAAGATTCCTAGACTATCGATGAAATGTGCCAGCTGATTGTAAGCTGAGGTACTGGTAAACAGAACTAAGTTACCCGTCATGTGAACTAACACAAACAACGATAACCCTAAGCCAGTAATTCCAGTAATGATTTTTTTGCCAATAGGAGAAGTATAAAAATTTATTAGTTTTGGAAGATCCCTACTGATAGTCATGTGTTATTAATTCCTCGTGTCTCTAATTTATGGGTGTAGCTTTTTCTACCGAGCCATTGTTTAATCCCATAGTAAATTTTAGAGGCGTTCCATTGGGATAGGCTTTAGCAACCTGTCTGTATACTGAATAGTTAGTAGGTAGGGTAATTGTTTGACCATCTTGTTGATAAGTTACATAATATTCTACAGTCCTTAATAACTCTGGGCTACCAATTTTTTCGTAAGGTTGTTTTTTTGCTGCTTCTATTTCATCGATACTGGGTTTGGGAGGAACTTTACCCCACCAAATACCTTTGTCATCCTGTACTACTCCTCCTTCTGGCTTTTCTCCGTTGCGATTGGTTAGAGAAGTAGACACAAATTCTACATAACGTCCCCGTTTATCTTCCATCGGATCGTTAGTATAGTTAACCCGCCAAGTCATAGTAGTTTCCGCAGTTGCTTCGTATTGTTGAACATTTTGAGAACCGCATCCGGCAAAAATCACTGCTAAACTCCAACCAAGGGAAGCCAATCCAAGTCTGTTCAACTGACGGCGAGTAAAAGTTGTATGAAACGAGGGCATAATTATCTATTGCGATCGCTTGTGTTATATAGTTTCTTTGAACTATTTTAATCTTATCGATAGGAGCAATTTAAAAAAGATTGGGAAATCAACAGCACTCTGCGCCTAAAAGTGGCGCAGTTTATCTACCTTGGGATAACAAACTACCCCATAGTCTGGGAAATTACTTTTTATCAGATAACCAACTAAAGTGAGCGCGTAAATCTTTACCAACTTCTTCAATAGGATGAGCGGCTTCTTGACGGCGCATGGCTGTAAATCCTGGTTTACCAGCTTGATTTTCTAAAATAAATTCACGAGCAAATTGACCGGACTGAATTTCTTGCAAAATTTGACGCATTTGAGCGCGAGTTTGTTCGTTAACCACTCTAGGGCCGCGACTGTAATCACCATATTCGGCAGTAGTAGAAATACTATCGCGCATTTTAGCCAAACCACCTTCGACAATTAGATCGACAATTAGCTTGACTTCATGGAGACATTCAAAATAAGCCAATTCTGGCTGATAACCTGCTTCAATTAGAGTTTCAAAGCCAGTTTTAATTAAAGCACTCAAACCGCCGCATAAAACTGCTTGTTCCCCAAACAGATCCGTTTCGGTTTCTTCTCTAAAGGAAGTTTCTAAAATACCCGCTCTCGTACCACCAATCCCCTTAGCATAAGCCATAGCGCGATCGCGTGCTTTACCAGTAGCATCTTGATACACTGCAAATAAACAAGGTACTCCTTGTCCTTGCTGATAGGTACGTCTAACTAAATGACCTGGCCCTTTGGGAGCAACCATCATTACATCAACTGAGTCTGGGGGAACAATTTGACCGAAATGAATATTAAACCCGTGAGCGAAAGCTAAGACTTTGCCATCTGTAAGATGAGGTGCAATTTCGTTAGTATATACCTGTTTTTGTACTTCATCCGGTAACAAAATCATAATTACATCGGCTTTAGCTGCGGCATCAGCTACGTCATGCACTGTTAATCCGTCTGCTTCTGCGATCGCTTTTGACTTACTTTCAGGGTACAAACCGACAACAACATTAATTCCGCTATCTTTGAGGTTTAAAGCGTGGGCGTGTCCTTGAGAACCATAACCGATAATGGCAACGGTTTTATCGGTTAATAGCTCTAAGTTAGCATCCTCATCATAATACATTCGTGCCATGAAAATTTCTCCTGAGTTTTTCTGTATTGCAGGACTTATTATAATTTTTATCTGTCAACTTAGATACAAGATATTTTTAACGGCAGCTATAGTTTTTTTCGATGTTAAAATTTTACTTATCGATTAACCTAAAAGATTCAATTTCTAAGACAGGCCCGATCATCGCTATAGTCATCACATCTTCTCTGATGCGACCTTGAATTTCAACTTTAATTGAAGACTGTTGTAATTCTTGGGGCGGATCTTTTAATTCATAAGTTTCCCCTGCATCTGTAACTAAGGCCCAAGTACCAAAACCAAATCCTTTTTTTTCGATCGTGCCTGTAAATGTCATAATTTCACCTGTGGTATCCCCCTCGCTTTTTTTATCTAATTGTAAAGCCGATTTAACTCGCTCTAAACCTAAATGATAGCGATATAAAGCTACAGGGCGATCGCCTGCTCGAAAATAATCGGGATCTTGGGGAGAAAGATAAATAGCTGTAATTTGCTCTGCGGTTACTTTTCCAGGTTCTAATAATTGGTAAGCAGAAGTAGTTTCTACCTCGTTTAAATAAATACTGAGTGGAGATTTAAATATTTGTTGAGTATATTCGCTAGCAACAAATTTATCGAACTGCGCTGTTTCACTGTTACGCCCTGTTATTCTAGAGACTAACTGACGTTCTGGTTTGAGTAAAGTTATCTGTCGATTGGGATTGTTGGAGTCTACCTTGACCCGATATAGGCTATTTTCTCCTAAATATGCCTTAGTAATATTTTCTCCATTAAAAGCTCTGTCTGCCACAACAATGTTATTAGAGTGCAAGTTGGCTTTACTGTTACTTTTAAGAAATCTTACTTGAAACTCAAAGGTGCGATCAAGATTGTCTCGATTATTCTCAAACCCAGGAGTAACAATATTCGGTGCTAGAGGTGCAATCTGTTCCACCAAAGTACTATTAACATTCCAAGTTCCCAGCATCCACTCAGGATATTCTAAGTCACCTATGGCAGTATTTAAAGATGGTTTGTGATGCCATTGGGGAAACTGTTGAATGCGATCTGCTAGGAGGGAAGAACTTGCCATTGGCGCAAAATTGACCCCTAACAACCAGACAAGACATATACTAAATAGTTGCTGCTTAATGGTAGATTTATCTCGCATTATCTCAAAGATGACCCCAAAATATCTAATTAGCATTATTATCCCAGTTCTCAACGAAGCAGCAATTATCGAATCGACTTTAGAGCGATTAACAGAAAATCCCCATGTAGAAATTATTGTCGTCGATGGTGGCAGCAGCGATCGCACGGTTGACTTAGCACAGCAAATGACGGGAGTAACGGTAATAATTGTAGCTAATTTGGGACGAGCGGCTCAAATGAATGCAGGTGCAGCTATGGCCCGAGGAAAATACCTGCTGTTTCTTCATGTGGATACTCGACTTCCCGTCAATTATTCAGAATTAGTCAGGGAAACTCTGATTCAACCAGAAGTCATTGCCGGTGCATTTGAATTAGGAATTGATAGTCAAGCTAAATCTTTACGTCTAGTAGAGTTTTTCGTCAAAATGCGATCGCACTTATGTTCTCTTCCTTATGGCGATCAAGCTATTTTCTTAACCAAAAAAGTCTTTGTAGAAATAGGGGGTTTTCCTGACTTACCGATTATGGAAGATTTCGAGTTAATTCAACGTTTGAAAAGTCAGGGTAAAATTGCGATCGCACCAGCTAAGATTATCACTTCTCCCCGTCGCTGGCAAAAATTGGGAGTGTGGCGTACCACTTTGATCAACCAACTGGTTATCTTTGGTTATTATCTAGGAATTTCTCCCGTGAAATTGAAAAATTTTTATCGTGGAAGTCAAAAAAAACGCCAGGGCGATCTCGCCTGACGCATAACTAAAATTAATTATTCAATTGTTGATTTTTCAGAATCTAGAATTCTGAACTAGCTGCATCTGTTGCTCCTAAAGAAACTCCAGAACTACCAGTGGCTAAAACATCAGCTTCTTTCACAAAACCACTATATGCTTCCATACCGTGTTCGCTGATATCTAAACCACGAATTTCGTCTTCTCGATCAACTCGAATACTTATAGTTACTTTTAAAATACTCCAAACAATGGCACTAAAGACAACGGTAAATGCACCAATTGCTAAAACACCAATAAGTTGAGTAATAAAGTTACCAGTACCAAAAATACCGACTGCTAAAGTACCCCAAATACCACAAACTAAGTGGACGGAAGTTGCACCTACAGGGTCATCAATTTTAATACTGTCAAAGAAAGCTACAGAAAAAACAACAATAATACCCGCAATACCGCCAATAATTACCGCAGATAAATAACTAACATCAGCACAACCTGCGGTAATTCCTACTAAACCTGCCAGAATACCGTTGATAACCATCGATAAATCAGGCTTACCATCTTTGATCCAAGATGTAAAAGTTGCAATTACACCACCTGCTGCTGCTGCTAGGTTAGTAGTTACTGCAATATAAGGGACGTTAGCTGTAGCTGCTAATTCTGAACCAGGGTTAAAACCGAACCAGCCAATCCAGAGAATCAAACAGCCTAGAGTAGAAAAACCCATGTTGTGACCGGGTAGCGCAGTGATTCTACCGTTTTGATATTTACCCAATCTAGGTCCTAAAAGTGCTGCACCTACCAATGCTCCCCAACCACCAACGGAGTGAACTACTGTCGAGCCAGCAAAGTCAGAAAAGCCCATTTCATCTAACCAACCGCCAGACCAGACCCAGTGTCCTGTGATTGGATAGGATACTGCTACCAGTAAAGCACTGAAGATTAAAAATGCACCGAAGTGAACTCTTTCTGCTACTGCACCAGAAACAATGGTTGCTGCTGTAGCGGCAAAAGCCACTTGGAACAAGAAGGAAATAGCTTCAGGTACTGCGGCTGGATAGGGTTCGTTGCCATAAGGAGCAGGATCGCCATTAAAGAAAAAGCCTTGAGTGCCGATAAAAGCATTACCTTCACCATACATTAGGCCATAGCCAATTGCCCAATATGCTAGAGTGGCAATGGCGAAAACAATCAAGTTTTTCGTTAGAATGTTAACAGCATTTTTTTGACGGCAAAAACCCGTTTCTACCATTGCGAATCCAGCGTTCATAAAGATCACTAGAACGGAACAAAACAAAATGAAAATTGAGTCTAAAACTACTCGAATTTCATCGATGTTGGCAGGAGCTTCAAAGTCTTGAGCCGTAGCTGCGGTATTCCAGCCAATAACAATTAATGCCGACAGGGGAATACAAGCCAGCCAATAGGGTGGAAATGAAGCAAATATAGTCCTTATTGGTTGGGGAATAACAATATTAGATTTTGAGGTTGGCAAATTATCTGCACCTCTTTGTTTGCGTAATTTTTTTCTATTTAAGAGTTTTGAATTCATTTATGTTTCAACTAACCTTAGAAAATATATTTAGTTGGTTCGCGGTTACAAACTCAAAATTAACCGTCCTGAAATAGAACAGTGGTACTTAGAGTCAACTCAATTCACAATAGTTTGTGACTTTCTGGTTTTTTTTGCCGTTATATAGGCTACTTTTTAAAAAACTTTAGTAATGTATAATACAAGGCTTTGAAAATGTAAAAATAGTATAAAGTGCTTCGATTTTTTTAAACTATTGTTACAATTCCCTCCTTTAATTTGACTCATAATGACCTATGTTTAGTAATGATAACGGCACTGAACGATAACAACGCAGTCGTCTTGGACTTGGTAAATTAGGCGGTGTTCTTGGTTGATGCGACGCGACCAAAGCCCCGACATATCGAACTTGAGAGGCTCTGGTTTACCAATTCCTTCAAAGGGAGTTCTTTGGGTATCTTTAATTAATTGATTAATGCGCTTAAGTATTTTCTTATCTGCTTTTTGCCAATACAAATAATCTTGCCAAGCATCATCTAGAAACATGATGTCCATATAATTTCACTCAGCATCTTCATCTTCTTCAATTAATTCTCGTTGTTGATATTTACCCTCTTTTAATTGTTCTAATGCTTTGTAGAGACGTTGGGCGTTTTTGGGACTTCTCAGTAAGTACATGGTTTCTTCAATAGCGTTGTAATCTTCTAGAGACATCATGACTACTGGGCTTTCTGACTGACGGGTAATAATAATCGGTGTATGGTCTTCACAAACTTGATTCATTACAGTAGAGAAGTTTTTACGGGCTTGAGTATAAGTAATTGCATCCATAACTATAATCGCAATTTTTCTTTATTGTAACTGTTTGAGTACGTAAACGGTCAATTATTAATTAACCTCGTTTTGCCCATTAACAATTTCTGCATCATACCCTGCTTAATGGCTTAGTATTTGGGCGATCGCTTTTCGTTGGGGAAGTGTTGGAGATAATTTATGTTTGGTTATTGATCAGTATCCTTAAACACAACACTTGTAGCGATGCTGAGATTAGATAACCTTTATCGGTAGAGCGCGATCTATATTATAGAACCCCCTAACAAGATGCAAAATTCGTTAACCAAAATTCTGATTGGAACGATATTTTTTGTTCTCACCACAATAGTTGCAGTTGTCGGTTATGTCAGCTTTGGTTGGACGATAATTGAATCTATTTACATGGTAGTTATTACCATTTTCGGTGTGGGCTATGGGGAAGTAAAGCCCTTAGAAACTACATCAGAAAAAATTTTTACGATTATCGTAATTCTTGCAGGGACTTCATCAGCACTATATATTGTAGGAGGTTTCGTACAGATGATTGCCGGAGGAGAAATTAATCGTGCTTTTGATGCCCAACGCAAACGGAACACTATCGCTAATTTAGAAAATCATACAATTGTGTGTGGCTTTGGACGAATTGCCCAAGTAATGACCAAGCAATTGGCTGAGGCAGCTAAAGAATTTGTCATTATCGATAATAATGCAGAAAGAATTGCCCTGGCAGAAAGCTGGGGTTATTTAGTTAAAGAAGGAGATGCTACTGATGAAAATCTTCTGGAATCGGTTGGTATTCAAAAAGCTCAAATTTTAGCCACAGTATTACCAGATGATGCTACTAATGTTTTTATTACCCTGACTGCTCGTGAATTAAACCCAGATTTATTAATTTTAGCCAGAGGAGAATTACCCAGCACAGAAAAAAAACTGCGTCTTGCAGGTGCTGATCGCGTTATTTTACCAGCAACTGTCAGTGGCATACAAATGGCAAATTTCATTACTCGCCCTACTAGCACCGACTTTCTTCGGGAAAAAGACCAACAAAATTCTTTAAACGATTTATTGGCACAAATTGAAGTACAAATTGACGAGTTAACTCTAGTTGCCCATTCTCCGTTAGTGGGAAAAACTGTCAGAGAACTAGAAATTAGAGGCAAAGGAGCATTTATTGTGGTGGCGTTACGCCGTAGCAATGGAGAGTTATTGACTCATCCTCATGCATCTTTAATTTTAAATTGCCAAGATACCTTAATTGTTTTGGGACATCAAGAAGATCTGCCTAAATTTGCTCGTTACTACAAATTAAATTACTCTCTACACTCCCCAGGAAAAAGAGAAAGGATACTTAAATAATGACAATTGATCGCCTGTGGTTATTACTCTGTTCGGGTTTAGTCTTTCTAATGCAAGCGGGGTTTATGTGCCTAGAGTCGGGGTTAACTCGCTCTAAAAATAGTATTAATGTTGCAGTTAAAAATTTTGCCGACTTTGGTATCTCTGTGGCTTTATTTTGGGCATTTGGCTACGGCATCATGTTTGGGATTTCTCAAGCTGGATGGATGGGTACGAGCGATTTTTTTCCTTCAGCCACTCCAGGGCGATCGCCGGAAATCATTTTTTTTCTCTATCAGGCAATGTTTTGCGGCACGGCGACTACCATTATTTCTGGTGCAGTAGCCGAACGTCTCAAGTTTAGTGCTTATTTAATCGTTGCTGCTTTAGTTTCGGGTATTATCTATCCTCTATTCGGTCATTGGGCTTGGAATACTTCAGGATGGCTTAAACAGTTAGGTTTTATCGATTTTGCCGGCAGTACTGTCGTTCACAGTATAGGAGCATGGGTCAGTTTAGCAACCTTAATAATTATCGGTGCGCGTCAGGGTCGCTTTAGTGCATCGGGAACGGTTAATAAGATCCAGGGGACTAATTTACCTTTTGCC
The DNA here is from genome assembly GCA_050330335.1 of Pleurocapsa sp. Lineage (GTDB taxonomy): Bacteria > Cyanobacteriota > Cyanobacteriia > Cyanobacteriales > Xenococcaceae > Waterburya. Next base: position 18,665 of record JBHJNX010000118.1, read on the forward strand.
GTTTTGGGTGCGTTATTACTTTGGGTAGGCTGGCTTGGTTTTAATGGGGGTAGTACTTTAGCTTTCAACGAAGAAATTCCCGGTATTATTCTCAATACAGTGTTAGCTGGAGTTGCCGGAATGCTAACCACAACTATTTGGAGTCAGTGGCAACATCATAGAATTGAGGTTGAAGAATTAATTAATGGTTCGATCGCGGGGTTAGTAGCGGTTACCGCCTGTTGTAATCTAATTGCCACTCCTTTAGCCGTAATTGTCGGAGCAACTGGTGCGATCGCCGCACAGCTAGTATCTTACTATTTAAAACGTTGGGGAATTGATGATGCCGTGGATGCGGTAGCAGTTCATGGAGGTGCAGGAGTTTGGGGAACGCTTTGTGTAGCTTTATTCGGTCAACTAGATTTAATGGCTACAGGTTTAAATCGCCTAACTCAGCTTGGAGTGCAGTTATTAGGGATAATTGTAGTTTATTTCTGGGCATTTGGTGTTAGTTGGATTTTGCTGAAAATCATTAACCAATTTTTTGTCTTACGAGTGACACCTGAAGCAGAAGAAATCGGCTTAAATTTTGCCGAACATCAGGCCAAAACCGATACATACGAATTATTTCAGGTAATGGATTTGCAAGGTAAAACCCACGACTTAAGTTTACGAGTTCCCGTAGAGCCTTTTACCGAAATCGGACACATCGCTACTCGTTATAATCAAGTGATGGATGCCTTACAAACCAATCATCAACAAAATGTAGAATCTTTAGAAGAATTATATGCCGTAACTGCAACCATTGTCGCCGCCGTAGAAAATCACAAGTTTTCCCCTACAGATTTTGAGAGTTTTGCCGCTCGTTCCGACGAATTAGGAATTTTGGCGGGGGCTTTACAACAAATTGTCGAAATCATCAATCATCAACAGCAAGAATTAGCTAATATGAAGCAGGAGTTACAAATATCTGCTGTGAAGCAGCAAAAGTTAATTCTCGATATTTTAAATCACCGTTTTGGAAATATTCCCCAATCCCTCCTCGAGCAAATCAAGTCTACTGATAACTTAGAGCAATTAAATCAATTATTACAAAGAGCAATTACTGCTAGCAATTTAGATGAATTTTTCTTGTAATAAAACTTGATTCTCAGAAATTAAGTATTTTTGGGGATTTTAATCAGTTACAGATTTTACATTTCTCTCGATCGCATCCCTGTAGGATTTTAAAATCCGAATACAGCAATCAGGAAATAATTATCATGGGATACGAGCCAAGAACCCAAGCTATTTACCAAATTACTCATAGACAACCCATTACAGTTCAGTCCCCAGAACCTTTAGAAAATCTGTGGGCGACAGATGTGTTTAGTTTGAATAAGATGCAAGCTTGTCTTCCTAAAGGGGTTTATAAATCCTTGAAACAAACTATTCAATCTGATGCTCAACTCGATCCTTCAGTAGCAGATATCGTCGCATCAGCAATGAAGGACTGGGCAATTTCTAAAGGTGCATTGTACTATGCCCACGTGTTTTATCCTATGACGAACGCCACAGCAGAAAAACACGATGGTTTTATTTCGGTACAGAGTGATGGCACGGTAATTTCGGAGTTTTCTGGTAAAACTTTGATTAAAGGTGAACCTGATGGCTCTTCCTTTCCTAATGGGGGGATTCGTTCCACCTTTGAAGCTAGAGGGTATACTGCTTGGGACGTTACTTCTCCTGCATACGTCATGGAAACCGACAATGGCGTAACTTTATGTATCCCTACTGTATTTGTTTCTTGGACAGGAGAAGCACTAGATAAAAAAATTCCCCTGTTGCGATCGATTGATGCTATGGATAAGTCAGCAAGGAAGGTTCTGAAGCTATTAGGTTACAGTGATGTCGCTCGTGTAAGCTCTAGCTGTGGGGCAGAGCAAGAATATTTTTTAGTAGATGCTGCTTTTGCTAATAGCCGTCCCGATTTGCTGTTAACAGGAAGAACTTTGTTTGGTAAAATTCCAGCTAAGGGTCAGCAATTCGACGATCACTATTTTGGAGCAATACCAGAACGAGTTCAAGTCTTCATGCAGGAAGTAGAAAGAAAAATGTACCGTCTTGGTATTCCTGCTAAAACCAGACATAATGAGGTAGCTCCTGGTCAGTTTGAACTTGCACCTTATTTTGAGTCAGCTGATACTGCTGCCGATCATCAGCAATTGACCATGACTATTTTACGTAACACTGCCAAAAAACATGGTTTTGTTTGTTTACTTCACGAAAAACCCTTTGCAGGTATTAATGGTTCGGGTAAGCACGTTAATTGGTCGGTTAGCAATTCTACTCAAGGTAACTTACTCGATCCAGGAGATACACCCCACGACAATATTCAATTTTTGACGTTCTGTGGTGCTGTAATTCGCGGAGTACACAAGTTTGGCCCGTTACTAAGAGCGGTAGTGGCTACTGCTAGCAACGATCATCGACTAGGGGCAAACGAAGCTCCTCCAGCGATTATTTCTGTTTACCTTGGTAGTCAACTAGAAGATGTGTTCGAGCAAATCCAAAAAGGTGAACTTACAGCCTGCAAGCCTGGGGATGTCATGGATTTTGGTGTGCCAACCCTGCCCATATTTATGAAAGATTCGGGAGATAGAAATCGGACTTCTCCTTTTGCCTTTACTGGCAACCGCTTTGAATTTCGCGCCGTTGGTTCACACCAGTCTGTGGCGGGCCCTTTGATTGCCATGAATACAATTTTGGCAGATTCTTTAGATTGGATAGGTAATAAGTTAGAAAGCGAGTTGTCTAAAGGAGTTGAACTTAAAACTGCCGTTTTTGCTATTTTAAAAACAATTATGGATGACCATGGTGCAATCGTATTTGGCGGTAATGGTTATTCTGAGGAATGGCACAAGATGGCAGTGGAAGAACGAGGTTTGCCTAATTTACGCACTACTGCTGATGCTTTACCAGTTTTGAAAGAACAGTATATTGAAGAACTATTTGAAAAAACTGGGGTTCTTTCACCTAAAGAACTAGAGAGCCGTTTTGAAGTGTATGCGGAACAATATATACTCTCTCTTGAGGTAGAAGCTAAGTTAGTAGTAGATATGGCAAAAACCTTGATTTATCCCGCAGCAGTAGAATACGTATCTAAATTATCAGCAGCCAATTCTCACTTCAAAGAGTTAGGAATCGATTTTAATTCTAAAATTGCCCAAAAAACTGGCGAGTTAACCAATGAAATAGTTAAACTGACTGGTGAATTGGAAGCAGCTTTAGGTAAAGAAGATTTTGACTCGACAGAAGAACATATGCAGTATTTTGCTCAAACTATTCGTCCTTTAATGGATGAAATTAGAGAATGTGCAGATGCTTTAGAAGGTGAATTAGCCGATGATTTATGGCCATTGCCCAAATATCAAGAAATGTTGTTTATTAAATAGATAAAATCAGTAACGCCTGATAGTAATTTTGATAGGGTCTTTCGGTTGAAAGATCTTTTTTTTGATTTTTTATATCTGACTTTATGCGAGTTTCCCCTAATTACAAAGTTTTCAGGTTCGATAATCTAAATGATATACTGACAATCTACTTTATTAATCCATAGCGGATTGTTATTCGTATATTAGTGCCTAATGATCGAACTTCCTATAAATCCTTATTATCAAACTGCTTTAGGTGCTGCTTACTTGGGAGATTCTAAAGAATTAATGAAGCAAATACCAGATGAAAGTATAGATTTAATTTGTACTTCACCACCTTTTGCTTTAATAAGAAAAAAAGAGTATGGTAATGTTGACGCTACAGAATATATAGAATGGTTTGAACCATTTGCTCAAGAATTTTACCGAATTTTAAAACCAAAAGGTTCTTTGGCAATAGATATTGGTGGTAGTTGGGTCAAAGGATATCCAGTGCGATCGCTTTATCATTTTGAATTAGTAGTGCATCTGTGTCGTCCGCAAAAAAAAGGCGGTTTGGGATTTCATTTAGCACAAGAGATTTATTGGTACAATCCTGCTAAACTTCCTACTCCTGCTGAATGGGTAACAGTACGAAGAGAAAGAGTCAAAGATGCTGTTAATACAATTTGGTGGCTATCAAAAGACCCTCATCCCATAGCTAATAATAGAAAAGTTTTAAAACCATACAGCAATGCGATGAAAAATCTCTTGAAAAATGGTTATAAGGCAAACAATAGACCATCTGGTCATAATATTTCTAAAAAATTTCAAAAAGATAGAGGTGGGGCAATTCCTCCTAATATTATTCAAACAGCACAAGATGATGAAATAGGAGAACCAATCCCAGTTAACGTTATCTCTGCATCTAATACATCTTCTAATGATTATTATCAAAAAAGATGTAAAGAAGAAGGAATTAAACGCCATCCTGCTAGATTTCCTCAAGCATTACCAGAGTTTTTTATTAATCTTTGTACTGAACCAGGAGATTTAGTATTAGACCCCTTTGCAGGTTCTAATATGACAGGAAGAGTGGCAGAGACCAGAGAAAGAAAATGGCTAGCATTTGAAGTTGAAGAGAGTTATTTACAAGGTTCTCAATTTAGATTTGAAGAAAATTCCCCTTTAGTTGTAGAACCAATTCAATCGGGAAAAGAAACTTTGAAGCAACAAAAATCTAATAATATCCAAATTTCTTTATTTGATAGTAATAGCCTGAAAAAATAATATTATCAGAAAAATATAGCTATTTTTGATTTTGGTTTATGTCTCAACTCAATAGTAAAAATCTGAAATTTACCTACGGACATCAATTTGAACCAGAAAAGTTTTCTTTAGTAGAAATAACTAAACTTTGTGAAGAGCATCAGCCCTATCGTGATGAACTAGAAAAACAAATTTTAAACAAATATTTTTCTAAACATTCTCAAGGCAATAATAGTCAAAAAGATTCTTCACGTAATCAAGGTAAGCTAGCGATGAATTGCTTTTTATCACTAAGAGCTTACAAAATCATTAAAGATATCGAAGGAAATAGACAATATCAACTGACTGATTTTGGCAAACATATTGTACAACTTGCAAACAATAACGAAGATATTCATAAAATATTTGCTCGTCATATTCTAGTTAACTTAACTGGAATGTCTCTTTTAAAAGCAATAGAAGCAATCAATACCAGAGGCGAAACTCCTAATTTAGAGTTAATTGCTTATGAATTACAAGAGATGGGATTTTCTATATCTCCTAATGCTATTTACACAAGTACGATGCGTAAATGGTTAAAACTAGGAAAAGTTTTAGATGGAGAATATGATATTAACTGGGACATAGTATATGAATTATTGGGAGCTAACAAAGATTATATAGACGAACTTTATACTTTAACTTCTCCACAAAAGTATTTTCTGCTTTCAATGATTCAACTAGATATTCAGGATTTTAAACCTTGGAATGAAATAGCCAAATATGCTAAAAGTCGCTATCAAATCAGGTTACCTAGTAAAACTTTTGTTAAAGATATTATTGAACCATTAGTGAATTTAGGATTAATTAAAACACAAAAAACAACAACTGGTAGAGGTGCAAAACCAAATTTGGTTTGTTTAACCGATAAGTCTATTAATGAATTAGTTGGAGAATTAGTTAACACTATAGCGGAGTTAACTGACTTATCAAATATTGAACTAAATAGAAGTTTTGAAAATGTGATCGACGATCTCGAACATCGCGATAAACATATCAAAGGAAAAGCTTTAGAATTATTGGCAATTTGGATGATTCGTCTGACGGGATTAAGATTTAGTCAGTGGAGATTACGCAGCTATCAATCTACTGGTGGAGGAGAAGTTGATGTATTAGCTGCTTCAGATAGATTTGTTTACAGTAGGTGGCAAATTCAGTGTAAAAATACCAAGAAAGTAGATGTAGATGTTTTAGCTAAAGAAATTGGCATCACTTTTGTAACTGGTGCTGATGTTGTTATGGTGGTAACAACTGGTCAATTTACTAGAGATGCTTTACAGTATGCTTCTCGCATGATGGAAGTTTCTCGATATTACATGATTCTTTTACAAAAAGAGGATATTGAATCAATTAAAAAAGATAAAACTAATATTATTAAAATTTTGGATAAACAAGCTAGAAGGGTGTTTGCTAAAAAAGAACTGGAATTGCAACAAGAAGAGATAGATCAAATTGAATTAGAAGAAGAAATGTTATCAGAGTTCAATCCTTATGAAGAAGAATAATTAGGGCGATCGCTTGTTCTCAATCTACTCAGAAATGCGATCGCGATCAACATTGATTTGAGGTATGATAGTTGTCGCAATTCATAAGCTACTAAAATGCCACTTTTGACTATAGAAACTTTATGTTTAGAAGCTGCAAAGTTTTCAGCTTTTGAATCTCAACATTCAGAACCATTACTTTATGGTGTTACTGATGGTAAAGCAGTAGGAACTTATCTAGAACAAAAATTTAAAATTTATTTAGCAGAGAAATATGAATTTGTGCCAGGTAATTCTGCAATTGGTATAGATTTTCCAGGGTTGTTAGTAGATATGAAAGTAACCAGTATTAAACAGCCACAATCATCATGTCCTTTCAAATCTGCAAGACAAAAGATTTATGGATTAGGTTACTCGTTAATTATATTCGTTTACGATAAAGTAGATGATAGTAGCAATAGAACTGCCAACCTAAATATTTTACATACAATTTATATAAATGCCGATAGGACAGCCGACTTTCAAATGACTCGTGGAATTCGCAATATCTTAGCAAATGAAGGCAACAAAGATGATTTAATTGCTTTTATGCTTGATCGCAATCTACCTGTAGATGAAATTGAAGCTAGTAATATAGCTGATGAAATATTAGCCAATCCACCATTACAAGGTTTTTTAACTATCTCTAATGCTTTACAATGGCGATTGCAATATAGGAGAGTAATAGAGCTTGCTGGTCGAGAAGCAGGTGTTACTGCCGTTTATCAAAGTAATTAATGATCAATACAAAGCAAAAACATAAAATAGAATATGGTGATTTTCAAACACCTATCGAGTTAGCTAACCAAATATGTCATAAGTTGCTAGAATTAGATGTCAATCCTAATATAATTATTGAGCCTACTTGTGGTGTAGGAAATTTTATAAACGCTTCATTAAAAACATTTATAAATGCTCAAAAGATTATTGGAATAGATATTAATTCAAATTATTTGCAACAAATTAAAAATAATAGGCAAATTCAATCTTCAAAAATAACTCTTCAACACAGCGATTTTTTTACTTTTGATTGGTCATCTTTAACAAATCAATTCAATAATAATATTTTAGTTATTGGCAATTTTCCTTGGGTAACTAATTCACAGCAAGGAAAAATTAATTCAATTAATCTTCCTCAAAAAAATAATTTTCAGAATCATAATGGTTTAGATGCGATTACGGGAAAAAGTAATTTTGATATTTCAGAATGGATGTTGATTAAAACTGTTGATTGGTTACATAATTATAATAGCTATTTAGCAATGCTTTGTAAAATTTCAGTTGCTAGAAAAATTTTAAACTATATTTATTTTCAAAAACTAAATTTAGCATACTTTTCAACCTATAAGATAGATAGTAAAAAGTATTTTCAAGCTAATGTTGCATCTTGCTTATTATTTTGTAAATTTAATTCTAGTTCACAACAATATTTTTGTGATGTTTTTCAAAACTTAGATGATCCTCAATATCAAAGAATAGGATATTATAATAAAACTCTAGTTCGAGACCTCGAATCTTTTGAAAAAGTTAGTTTACTATTTAGTGATAAAAGCTACATACAATGGCGTTCTGGTATTAAACATGATTGTTCCAAAGTGATGGAATTATCTAAAATTAATAATATTTTGGTAAATGGCTTTGGTGAAACAGTTGATATTGAAGATAGGCTCTTGTTTCCTTTATTAAAAGGTTCTGATATTGCTAACGGTAAAATAATACATACTAAAAAATATGTTTTGGTAACTCAAAAAAATATTGGTGATTCAACCGAATTTATTAAAAGCTTTGCTCCTAAAACCTGGAAATATCTAGAAAAATATTCTCAATATTTAGATGCAAGAAAAAGCAAGATTTACCAAAATAAACCTCGATTTTCAGTTTTTGGAGTGGGTGAATATACTTTTAAACCTTGGAAAATTGCTATTTGTGGACTTTACAAAAAATTAGATTTTCAGTTTATCGGACAAATAGATGATAAACCTACTATTTTTGATGATACCGTTTATTTTCTGAGCTTTGATGATGAAGAATATGCACGTAAAACTTATAGGCTCATAACCACCAAAACAGCAATTGAATTTTACTCGTCATTAATTTTTTGGGACGAAAAACGACCAATTAAAACTAAAATTTTGAATAGTTTAAACTTAACAGCTTTGCAAAAAATAGCAACGTTAATTTAATGATCGGCACAAAATAAAATATAAATGTCTGTTTTCAATCTTACTCAGAAATGCGATCGCTCTTTCTAAATCTTCAATAACCAAAAAGATCGTGTTGTTCTTTAAAAGTTCTTTCCGTAGCAACCAATCCTAAATCTTCAGCCAACA
>JBHJNX010000119.1:0-15028 GCA_050330335.1 Pleurocapsa sp.
AATTAGTTGCAGCAGGAAAAGTTTGTAACTTCCAAACTCCTGACGGCATAATTCTCGATTTATTTGCCGAACCCGATCTAAACCCTCCCGATCAAGATCCTGAGAAACAGTTTACCCGCGCTAATCATCTTTCATTTGATATCTCTCCACAACTATTTAATGAGGCGGTAAAAACTTTAAAAGAACTGCAAATTCCTGTGGCGATCGATGTGGTGACTCGTCTGACTGGTAAAGGTTTTTATATCTACGATCCCGATGGTTTTATTATTGAAATTCGCTGCGATCCTTTAGAATAATCTCAATCATTAGCCTTTAATTTTGTCTTTAGAAGATGCGATGACGAGCTTATATAGCAGTGATATTGAACATACTCATCTTCTTTCCAGCGACACGGCAGGATGGGATAAGCTTGAATTGATTTATGAATTAGAACCCGCGGGTGAGATGCCCGAAGCAGTTACCCCAAGACACGTTTTAATTGTTTGCCAGGGAGAATTTCAGGCGAGTTTTCAAATTAACAGGCAGTGGCATCATGAACAATATAGCAAAGGCGATGTAGCTTTTATCCCAGCTGGCGAACTTTTCCCCAGAGTAAAAACGGATCGAGAAGTACCTTTGATCGATTTATTTTTGTCTTCTGATGTTTTGATAGCTGTCGGCGAAACTGCTGATAGTAATGTTAGATTGCGATCGCACTTTAAAGTTCAAGATCCTTTAATTCAACAAATAGCATTAGCATTAAAGACTGAATTAGAAATTGCTGGTGAAGATAGCAAGCTTTATGCTGATTCGCTGGCAATAGGACTAGCAGCGCATTTATTACGACGATATGGAGTTAAAAATTCTGTAATTAAAAAATACAGGGGAGGATTGCCGCCATATCAATTAAAAATAATTATTGAATACATTCAAGAGAATTTAGATCGAAACTTAAGTCTGGATTTACTAGCTAATCTAATTCAAATTAGTCCGCATTATTTTGCTAGTTTATTTAAGCAATGTACTGGATTACCACCCCATCAATACATTACTCAATGTCGTTTAGAAAAAGCTAAAACGCTATTACGTCAAAGAGATTTACCAATTGCACTTGTCTGTCAGGAAGTTGGATTCAAAAACCAAAGTCATTTTACTAGGGTATTTCGTCAGCATTTTCAAATTACGCCCAAGGCATATCAAGACTTATTTTAATTAATCGTAAGAATAGAACATTTTTCGGAAGAATCGGTAAGACAGCTAAATAGGAAGTGTTTAAACTGATAGGCAAGTTAATTGAAAAGCTTCTTCTAGATAGTTATTGATTATGCAGCTAATTTATTTTTGCTTGTCTTTACTCGGTTTAGTCATACCTTACTCAAAATTTATTGCCTTTATTGCCGATAATGGTTTGAACTTAGCTTTATTTTGGCAACAGTTATTTATCAATCAAATTTCTAGCTTTTTTGCCTTAGATCTATTAATTTCTGTGGTAGCCTTTTGGATCTTTGTGGTTACAGAAGGAACAAGATTGCAAATGAAATTTCTCTGGATTTATCTTGTCTTAGATTTAATCATTGGTTTATCTTTTGCCCTGCCTTTATTTCTGGGAATGCGATCGCGTCACCTAAAAACCCAGTTAATCGAGTCACCTATATGACGACAAGATTAACCATGCAGAGATGGCAGATTGTTAAATGGTCAACGATAATTATTGCCACTATTTTCGCGTTAATTTTATTCGCTAACGGCATTAATGAGGCTGGTTATCGAATTGCGATTCGATTTACTGCTCGTTCTTCTTGTATCTTGTTTTTACTCGCCTTTTGCGCTTCTTCCTTACGCAAATTTAGCTCTACACCCTTAACTAATTGGCTGTTGCGTAATCGTCGTTATTTAGGCTTATCAATGGCAATATCTCATGGGTTTCATGCTTTGGCGATCGCAGGAGTAGCGATCTTGACCTCAGAAAATATGGTACGGGATAATTATGGTGCTAACTTGGGCTATATGTTCATTATCCTCATGACCATTACCTCCTTTAAACGCCCTGCTGCTATATTAGGACGACGCAACTGGCAAACTTTACATACAGTAGGAATATATTATCTTTGGTTGTCGTTTATGGTTGCCTTTAGCGAAAGGCTAGTTGAGTCGGGGCTATTTTATACTCCTTGGGTATTGGTTCTAATTTCTGCCCTAATTTTGCGTTTGACAGTATTGACAAGAAGAGTAGAAAACCCATAAACCACTCGTTTGGAAGGAGTTTTTAGCAGCTTACTGAGGTGTATTGACAAGATATTTATAGATATCCTCAATAACAGCATCGGCTGCCAGAGGATTGGCGACAACCCAAGTCCAACCATCTACGGAATATACTTGCCCATTCTGAACTGCTTTAAGCTTTTTCCACAGTGGTTTTTGTAATAAGTTTTCTAGCATTTGGCGATCGCGATCGCTAAAGGTTAGCATAAACAGAAGATCGCCATCAATTAATTCCAATCTCTCTTCCGAAATAGCCTCGATTGTACCACCAGGTTTACTTATAGCTTGGGATTGAGGACGTTGTAGCCCCAAATCTGACAAAATAGAGCCAGAAAAAGAATTGACCGTATAAGCTTCAGTGCCATATTCGTCGCTAACTTGGGCGACAGATATGGTCTGGTTAGAGTAGCGATCTCCCAAAGCTATTTTTAATTCTTCAATTCGGCGATTGTATTTTCCTAAGAGTTGCTGTACTTTATCTTTTTTGCCTAATGCGGTTGCTAAAAATTGAGTGTATTGTTTCCAATTTTAGACCCTACTTGTGGTTCTGGTGCATTTTTGTTTGCAGCCCTGAATATTTTAGAACCTCTATATGAAGCTTGTCTTGAGCGAATGCAAATTTTCTTAGATGAAGATTTTGTATCCATCAACGAAAACTATGCCGAGATATTTGATCGCTTTCGTCAAATTCTTCAACAAGCAGATTGTCATCCCAATCGTCGCTATTTTATTCTCAAGTCCGTTACTATCAACATTTCTGCTTGCTATCCATTTATTGTTGATGCATTATGCATAGCAAACATTTAGTGATTTGATATTACTATAGATGTACTAAAGAAATACGTACAGCAGCAAGATTGTCCTGATTCACCCCATCAGCATAGCTGAGGGTCTTCTCAGGACTTAAAGATAAAAAAACACCCCTTAAAAATTGAGAGGTGCTGTAGATAATGTACTGGAATGTGATTGCCAATAATTTAGTAACGGCTGGAATTGGGCTTATAAACAATAAAGCTAACTGTTTGACACTGTTTGATATTATCAAAACCCACCACACGAATGTAACAATCTGAATATTCAGAGCGACATTCTCGTACTTCATTTAACACGTCTTGTGCGCTAGTAGCAGAAAATAAAGGTAATTTCCACAAAGTCCAGTGATGTAGCTCGGGAGTTGGATCTTTTTCAAACTCAACTCCAGGAATAAAACCTTGCTCTAGCATATAATCGATCTGTCTAGCAATTTGCTGATCGGTTAAAGGAGGTAAATAAGAAAGGGTTTCGTAACGACGCTCTTTTGGTAATGTTTTCATAATTGTACTTTTGGGTATAACTTTTTAGTCAGAAGGTTCTTGAGTATCTAACTCTGATTCTGAATTATCTACAGAATTAGTAGCAGTTTCAGATTGAACTTGGGTAAGACGTTCCAAGAGATTACGGCGATGTAATAAATTTGCCTGCTTAATCCCGGTGCTAACCATTTCTGGTAAAAACTCCAGCACCTGTTCAGCTATACTCTGACGAACAGTCATGATTCTCAGGGCGAGTTCTTTACCCCTGGGATCTGACATCATTTCTTCAAGATAGGTTTCGCCATCTTGTAGTTTTCCACCGGAAGAATATTGCCTCAGCCAAATTGCTTCTCCTGGATTTGTTTCTGTCAGTTGTCCCAGCACAGTTTTTACTGCTTCATAAGTCAGATAATTTTGTATAACTTTAGCCGTATCTCTGGCAATGTCTCTGGGATGCATTTTATTCAGTTATCAGTTATCAGGGTTTTTATAAATCTCAATACTAAATCAAAATACTGTTCGATTGTATTGTTAACTGTTTACTGATAACTGTTTAATGTTTTTAGAGAGTGTCCATAGCTTCAAACTCGAACTTGATTTCTTTCCAGAGTTCGCAAGCAGCAGCAAGTTCAGGACTCCAACGACAAGCTTCGCGAATCACGTCATTACCTTCTTTCGCTAGGCTACGACCTTCGTTACGAGCTTGAACACAAGCCTCAAGAGCTACGCGGTTGGCTGTTGCACCAGGAGCATTACCCCAGGGGTGTCCTAATGTACCACCACCAAACTGCAAGCAGGAATCATCACCGAAGATTTCTACCAGTGCCGGCATATGCCATACGTGAATACCACCGGAAGCAACAGGGAATACTCCACCCATAGAAGCATAGTCTTGAGTAAAGAAAATACCGCGAGAGCGATCTTCTTCTACATAGTCTTCGCGCATTAAGTCAACGAATCCCATAGTGATACCGCGCTCGCCTTCTAATTTACCAACTACAGTACCGGAGTGTAAGTGGTCGCCACCAGATAGACGCAAACATTTCGCTAAAACGCGGAAGTGAATACCGTGGTTTCTTTGGCGGTCAATTACTGCGTGCATTGCACGGTGAATATGAAGTAATAAACCGTTGTCACGACAATACTTAGATAGAGTGGTGTTAGCAGTAAAACCACCAGTTAAAAAGTCGTGCATGATAATGGGAGTGCCAATTTCTTTAGCGAATTCAGCACGTTTGAGCATTTCTTCACAAGTACCGGCAGTAACGTTGAGGTAGTGACCTTTCATTTCGTTGGTTTCAGCTTGAGCTTTTTCGATCGCCTCTTGAACGAATAAAAAGCGATCGCGCCAGCGCATGAAAGGCTGAGAATTGATGTTTTCGTCGTCTTTGGTGAAGTCTAGACCGCCGCGAAGACACTCATAAACTGCACGACCGTAGTTTTTCGCCGATAAACCTAGTTTGGGTTTAATAGTACAACCTAAGAGAGGACGACCGTATTTGTTTAGTTTGTCACGCTCAACAGTAATACCGTGGGGAGGTCCAGGGAAGGTTTTAATTAAAGCAACAGGAAAACGAATGTCTTCTAAGCGCAAAGCACGTAAGGCTTTAAAGCCAAAAACGTTACCCACTAAAGAAGTTAAAACATTAGTAACAGAACCTTCTTCAAATAAATCTAAAGGATAAGCGACGAAACAGAAGTACTGGTTATCTTCTCCTGGAACTGGTTCTACTTCGTAGCAACGACCTTTATAGCGATCAAGGTCAGTTAAACCATCAGTCCAAACTGTAGTCCAAGTACCTGTAGAAGACTCAGCCGCTACTGCCGCACCAGCTTCTTCTGGAGGAACACCTGGTTGAGGAGTCATGCGGAAACAAGCCAGTAAGTCAGTGTCTTTAGGTGTGTAGTCTGGGGTGTAATAAGTAAGGCGATAATCTTGTACGCCTGCCTTAAACCCAGCAGATGTTTTAGTTGCCATTTAGGTTATTCCTCCATAAATTAAACGCTTATTTCTTACTGCCAGAGAAGTCAGTCCATTCAGTAAGTTTAATTACCGTAAAAAAATCAGTAAAAAGATATCTCGCGGTGCCGAAAAAATCACGATTAAAAATAGCCAACTTAGCTATCTCTTTTGCTCAATTTCTTATGTTAACACCATAGCATGATATACAATCTTTTACATAGATTTTTTTCTCTATATTTGATTGAATTATTTTTTGAGATATATTAATTAAACTAATAGTTATCCACGGAGGCTATGAGCATTATTAAGAATTATTAATAAAAATTTAATAATATTAGCTTGTTGTTTTAAAAAACAAAGCACTTAAATCTGTTGAGTCCAGGTATATATACTCAATTATTTCTTAGAGACATAACTAGATATCAGAAAAAGTCTCCGTCATCAAAAAGTTTTTAATTAATTAAAACTATGTGGTTTATTGAGAATTCGGTGTAGTATTTTTAGAATTAGAATCAAAACTTTGTTTATGAGGGAATAAAGTAATCAAAAGTTGATTTATATATGCTTGACCTACGACAGAACCTTGTTGTTTTTCAACTTCATCTTTATTTTGTTCTGTTTCAAGCTCTACTGAAGAATTAGCCTTAACATTACTACTACTATTTGCCAATTTAACTTCATTAGTTTTAACTTGATCGTCAATTGATGAAGTTGAACTTTTAGAAGAGTTTACTCCGTTAGATTTGTTATTAAATACTGAATTATCTACTTTTTCAGTTGTAGTATTTTGAGTTTTTTCTTGAGTCGGGAGTTGACGAGAAATATCTCCAATAATTGAGCCTGGATTAATTACAGTCATGGGAGCAACAGAAGCTTGAAAAATGGTTGTAGCCGTACCAACACAAGCATTGTTACCAATTATACTTTCCCCAATGATTAAAACTCCCGAACCTAAAGTTACACCGTTTTCAACTCTAATCGAGCCTTTACGAGCATTAAGAATTACACCCATACCAACGCAAACATTAGCCCCAATAAAAATTTTATGATGGGCAGCAGCTTGTAAAATAACCCCTGGAGCTAAAGATGCAGTTGGGTGAATTTCAACATCTCCATGAATAATAATATCTGAATTAAGAACAGGTTGCGGAGGTGGTAAATAAGTCATGTTGAGGAAGATCGAATGGGGTCGCAGGAACAGTTTATTAACAGTCAGAGCTTTGTGTGAGCTTACCTCCCACAATTTACTTCGCGCTTGATTGTGCGCTCCCCTCTTCTGACTTCGTAATTTGTCACTGTTCCTCTGTTTTGTATGTATCAAGCGCAACCTAGATACTGGAGAATTATGGGCGTTGAATGATAGTTTCAGCTACCCGACGTTTTTGCTCCGGATCGATACCGATTAACCGAACGTATTCACCAGAATGTTCTACTAAACAAGCTTCCAGGGCAGCTACTACATCTAGTTCATTGCGGCTATCGATAGGGGAACAGCTTTGCCAAGATTTAGTTTTAAAGCGGCGTTTGTTGGCGTGTTCTGTACCAATTTTGTATCCACCAGCCAGTAGAGAGCGAACTTCATTTAATGCGTCAGAGCTTAAATGAGTATTGCTAAATTCATTGTAAATAGGAGCGTGACCATTGCCATTACCATTGCTTTTAGTAAAATCAGCAACAAAATATCCTTGGTTTTTGCTGGAAGATTTTTGGCTACCGTTGGTTTGAGAATTATCTCCTGGTCTTTGAATAATAGTTTGGGATACTCTTCGTTTAGCTTGAGTATCGATACCTAACATTCGCACATATTCTTCAGAATGTTCTGCTAAACAAGCTTGTAGTGCAGCTATAACTTCTGATTCACGAGTACTATCGATAGGAGAACAGCTTTGCCAGGATTTAGTTCTAAAGCGGCGTTTGTTGGCGTGTTCGGTGCCAATCTTGTAGCCAGCAGCAAGTAAAGAACGTATTTCTTTGATGGTTTCTGGGCTTAAACTGCCGCCACCATTGCCATTGCTGTAACTCTTACCATTACCGTTACCATTACTAAAACTCTTGGAACTGCTAGCAGACTGTGTAGGTTGATCTCCAGGACGTTGGACAATAACTTCAGCGACTCTGCGTTTTGCACTTGAGTCTACACCAATAATGCGGACATATTCCCCAGAATAATCCCCCATAGCTTTCTCTATGGCCGTCATAACTCGCTCCCTACTACCATCAACCTGTCCTGCGGTAAGCCAAGATTTAGTTTTAAAACGCCGTTGATTGGCGTGTTCGATACCAATGCTGCAACCTTGAGTTAAGAGAGAGTTGAGTTGTTGAATGATTTCTCCACTCAGATTGCTACTGCCATTGCTACTATAGCTACTGCGATTTCTTCCGCCACGACCATTACGGTGGGTAGTAACAGTTTTAACTGTTCCTTCTCCCGGAGCATCTCCAGGGCGTTGAACGATAACTTCGGCGACTCTTCTTTTAGCTTTAGGATCAACTCCAATCAGTCTGACGTATTCTCCTTGGTGTTCCCTCAGAATTGATTCTAACTGAGTTATAATCTGGTTTTCCTGGCGGCTGTTAATTTGACCACCAGTCAGCCAAGATTTGGTTTTAAAGCGACGTTGATTAGCGTGTTCTGTACTAATGACACAGCCTTGTGCCAATAGCGATCGCACTTGATTTCTAATATCTGAACTAAGACTCATGTTTCTTACCGAATTTATATAAGCATTTTCATTACTTACTTGGGCTGCCGAATCTTCTCCAGCAGTGGCGCGATCGCCTTTAATCTTCCCTGTCATGGAAGCTACGCAACTAACATCTTCAGCACAGCGATAGCCGGCTAATAGAGCTTCATTGATTTCTACTACATGATGGGCAAAAGAGCGATCGCTATCGATGACTTGTGGTAAACGATCTGCTTGTTGCTGATTGACGATTACTGCTCCTGAAGGGACATATCTTCCAGGTGGTATTTCTACATCCTGAATTAGAGCGTGCATCATTACGATACAACCATCCCCAACTTTGGCATTAAATACTGTAGAACGAAAACCGATAAAGCATTCGTCTCCGACATATGCCGGTCCGTGAATTAATGCCATATGGGTAATACAAGTGTTCTGTCCAATCCAGACCGAATACTCTTTACCATCATCTCCTGTTACCCGACCTTTTTCTAGACCATGAATTACAACTCCATCCTGAACGTTGGTACTGTCGCCAATATAAAACGGCGTACCTTCGTCGGCTCTAATCGAGGTACCGGGTGCTATAAATACATTTGCACCGACTCTTACATCTCCAATTAATCTGGAAAATGAATGAACGTAGGCACTACTATGTACTACAGGCTCGGCTAGATCACTCGACCAAGGAGTCGGGGGAGCCGCTTTGGTGCGGACTACCATTGTTTAAATTCCTCCTATGTTTATGTAAATCATGATGAGTGTTGTAGCCATTGTGATTTTTATCGTTTAGCTTGAGTTTTTGTGTGGCTTTTTTGCTCTAAATCATGTCTCAAGGCGCGCTCACATCAGACGCTCTACTTCTTTTTTACTGTAAAGAGAACGGTTATCTAAACTGACCGTATCAATAATCCCGACAACAGTAGCATCTATCGGTCGAAATTCTTGACCTGTCTCTACACGAGCCGCACTACCGCGACTCACTAACACCCATTCCCCGATACCAGCACCCACAATGTCTCCAGCTACTTCGTATTTAGGCAACAATTGTCCTTGTTCATCTAGATACTGCACCAAAAGAAACTTAACTCCCGTCATACTGGGGGCTTTATGAGTGCTAACTACCGTGCCGCGAACTTTGGCGATTTGCATACCGTTTCTGGGTTATTTATGGTCTATGGTCTTCTGAGAGGACGGGGATTGACGCTTTCACGAAACTGTTCTACCGCTTCGGTATAACGAATAGGCAAGACATATTCTAAGTTTTCATGAGGACGAGCAATGATGTGGTGTGACAATACCTGTCCGCCATTAACTCGCTTGACGTTATCGATGCCGGCAGATACAGAAGCTTGTACTTCCGATACATCACCGCGAACGATTACTGTTACGCGACCTGTGCCAATTTTTTCATAACCTACTAGAGTCACACGGGCTGCTTTTACCATGGCATCAGCTGCTTCTACTACGGCGGGAAAACCCAAGGGTTCAATCATTCCGACTGCAATTGACATAATCTTTCTCCTTATATTTTTTTAGCGATCGCCTGTTGGCTGTAATTATTGTTGATTTTCAACTCGGATAGTATCAGTTGCGATCGGCTACTAATACGTTCGGAATTGTTCTACTTCTTCGGTATACCGAATTGGCAAGACATATTCTAAGTTTTCGTGGGGGCGAGCAATAATATGAGTGGAAAGTACTTCGCCACCATTAACCCGATTAGCTGCTTCAATTCCAGCTGACACTGAAGCCTGTACTTCTGATACATCACCGCGAACGATTACCGTTACCCGACCTGTGCCGATTTTTTCATAACCCACTAGAGTCACGCGAGCAGCTTTAACCATGGCATCAGCTGCTTCTACGACTGCGGGGAAACCTAGAGTTTCAATCATTCCTACTGCGATAGGCATTTGTTATTTTTTCCTCTTCAAACAAAATTTAAATAAGCAGGTAGTTAATAAAAATTAACCAATATGGCGGTGTCTATTGTAGATAGCTCTGTCAATCTGGCAGAGCAGAATGGCAATTTGCAATAAATCCAGAGAGATTATAAGTTTGGCAATCTTTTGCGAACCTTGTCTAAAATGTCTCAACCGATCATCTAGCAAAAAAGTACGGCACTGGCTAATTTATCTACCCACGATCAAGCATAAATAACCTTGTCCTCTTTGACAATATAAAACATGATTATATTTTTTAATTTAATTGTTAATAAGAATTAATACCTAGTTGAAATGGGTTTTTTTTAGCCCATGAATTATTCTACCTCTCGGCAGCTAAAATATTTTTTATAATTTATTCATAATGACTGATATTCAGGTAATATTGTAATTTAGGAAGGTTGTAATTTTCTGTGGCTTGAAGCTTGAAGCTCTTTTCGGTCAAGTAATTGAAGTAAAGCTAAAGCGCGATCGCCATAAAACTTTTAGTATTGACAGTCAAAATAAGCAAAATTTTCAGTATTTTTAGACAGGATAATCTAGCAATTTTAAAATAATACTATTTATCGTGCTGCAATTGTTACCTATGGTAATTCTCAGTTGGTTACGGCAATAAGTTTATTTCAAATATAGCGATCGGTTAATCAAAGGATTGGCATTGCAAGATAACTGGTAAGATAAACCTTAATCAGAAAATAATAATTTCTTAGTTAGTATCGCTCGATAAAAATTGACCGACAAAATAACTATAAACCATAAAATTTAAGCCCTAAGTTGAGAGACAGTTTTATTTGATGACTGACTTTTTATTACAAACTATCTGGACGATACCTTTATATGGATTGTTAGGAGCAATTTTCACCTTACCTTGGTCTTTAGGGATAATTCGTAGAACTGGACCACGACCAGCCGCCTACATCAATATTTTCTTGACTTTAGTAGGGTTTATTCATTCTTCTTTAGTATTCAATTTAATTTGGACTAGACCAGCTCAAAAATTGGTTTTCCATTGGTTACAAGTAGCAGATTTAGACCTAACTCTATCGATGGAGTTGTCTCCTGTGAGTTTTGGAGCATTAGAAGTAATTGTGGGCATCAGTCTAGTGGTGCAAATTTATGCTTTAGGCTACATGGAAAAAGATTGGTCTTTGGCGCGATTTTTTGCCTTGATGGGTTTTTTTGAAGGGGCTTTATGCGGTATAGCCCTCAGTGATTCTTTACTTCTTTCCTATTGTTTGCTAGAAGCTTTAACTTTATCTACTTATTTACTAGTGGGTTTTTGGTATGCTCAACCATTGGTAGTAACGGCGGCTAGAGATGCCTTTCTGACTAAGCGGGTAGGAGATATTTTGTTATTGATGGGAATTGTCGCTCTTTCCTCTTATGGAGTAGGCTTGGACTTTTCTCAATTAGAAACTTGGGTTGAAAGTCACGATCTTAAACCCATAGTTGCAGCCCTTTTAGGCTTATCTCTAATTGCAGGCCCAATTGGTAAATGCGCTCAGTTTCCCCTGAATTTGTGGTTGGATGAAGCAATGGAAGGACCTAATCCAGCAGGAATTATGCGGAATTCGATTGTGGTTTCGGCTGGTGCTTACGTACTAATTAAATTAGAACCAATTACTACTCTTTCTCCTATTTCGTCTGATGCTTTAATTATTATCGGGGCTGTGACGGCAATCGGTACATCATTGATGGCAGTTGCCCAGATTGATATTAAACGAGCTTTATCCCATTCTACAAGTGCTTATTTAGGATTGGTGTTTATTGCTGTCGGTTTGAGACAAGTAGATGTTGCTTTTTTGTTGCTGTTTGCTCATGCGATCGCCAAGGGACTATTATTTATGAGTGCGGGGGCGGTAATTTTAACCACGAACAATCAAAACGTTACGGAATTGGGAGGCTTGTGGTCGAGAATGCCTGCTACGGGAATTGCTTTTGTAGTAGGTGCGGCAGGATTAGTCGGTATAGCTCCTATGGGTATGTTTTGGACGTGGCAACGTTGGTTTAATGGTGCTTGGGATGTAACTTGGTGGTTATTGGCAATTGTCTTGTTCGTCAATGCCCTGTCGGTAATTAATTTAACTCGCTTATTTCGGGTAATCTTTTTGGGCAAACCTCAGAGTAAAACTCGTCGCGCTCCGGAAGTTACTTGGCAAATGGCAGTACCTATGGTATCTCTAACTATAGTTACTCTAATTGCATCTGTTGCTCCCATTCAATGGTCTTTGTGGTTGAGTCCTAATATTCCTTTGGAGATAGGTAGAAGCGAACCTGTAATTGAGTATGCTTTACCTTTATTAATTATTTCTGGAATCTTTGGCTGTATTATTGGAGCTACTATCAAAGTACATCAAGCCTGGTCTAGATCTAATAAGGTAGCAGTGAGATTTATTCAGGACTTGTTGGCTTACGATTTTTATATCGACAAATTATATGAAGTCACAGTAGTGGCTGCGGTGGTTTTTCTAGCAAAATTCACCTCTTGGATTGATCGCTATATTGTAGATGGTGCAGTCAATTTAGTCAGTTTAGCTACTATCTTTAGTAGTAACACTTTGAAATACAATACATCGGGACAATCGCAATTTTATATTCTGACCATAATTTTGGGAGTCAGTTTATTGTTATGGTCGGTGTTAAACGGTCAATGGTCGATAGTCACTAACTATTGGTCTTCTTTGATTGGTTAATTGATTTGACTCATAAAATTTACTTTTAATATTTTGATCGCTTGTGGTTAGCAATAAAAAATTATCAAGATTATGCTGAGTGCTTTAATACTATTGCCAATTTTGGGGGCAATTATCATTGGCTTGCTGCCAAGTAAACTAACAGATGCACGAGTTCGGCTTATAGCTTTAACTACGGCAATTAGTGTTTTAACTGTCAATCTACTTCTGGTTTGGCAATTCGACCCGAATTATCATAATTTTCAGTTTTCCGAAGATATCCCTTGGATTGATTGGTTGGGCTTAAACTATCATCTGGGAATCGATGGACTGTCATTTCCTTTGGTGTTACTAAATAGTGGCTTAACTTTAGTAGCAATTCTGATTAGTAGCAGTTCAATTCAACGTCCCCGCCTGTATTACTCAATGTTACTTTTATTGAGTGCTGGTGCGGCTGGAGCATTCTTAGCACAAGATTTATTGCTGTTTTTCTTATTTTATGAATTAGAAATCGTACCCCTATACTTCTTAATTGCTATTTGGGGAGGAGCAAAACGGGGTTATGCCGCCATGAAGTTTCTCTTGTATACGGCATTTTCCGGTATTTTAGTTCTAGCGTCTTTTTTGGGATTAGTCTGGTTAACGGGAGCAAATAGTTTTGATTACCAACTCTTGCGATCGCATACTTTGCCCCTTAGCAGTCAACTATTACTCCTCGCTCCTTTACTGGTGGGTATCTTTATTAAAATTCCCATATTTCCCTTTCATACTTGGCTACCAGATGCTCACGTTGAAGCATCTACACCGATTTCAATTTTACTGGCAGGGGTACTTTTAAAATTAGGAACTTATGCCCTATTACGCTTTGCAGTTGGTTTGTTCTTAGAAGGATGGGTTCATATTGCTCCCTACATGGCATTTTTAGCTGCTATTAGTGCTTTATACGGAGCTTCCTGCGCGATCGCTCAACAAGATATGAAGAAAGTAGTAGCATATTCTTCGATCGCTCACATGGCTTATATTTTATTGGCTGCTTCAGCTACTACCAGATTGAGTATGACGGCGGCTGTATTTCAAATGGTCAGTCATGGTTTAATTTCTGCTTTATTATTCCTGTTAGTGGGAATAGTTTACAAAAAAACTGGTTCGCGAGATGTTAATACTCTCAGAGGCTTGCTCAATCCTGAAAGAGGACTTCCTGTCACTGGAGGATTAATGATTTTAGGAGTCATGGCAAGTTCGGGATTGCCGGGTATGGTGGGATTCATTTCCGAATTTTTAGTATTTCGCGGCAGTTTTCCCATCTTTCCTATTCCTACACTTCTGTGCTTAGTGGGGACTGGCTTAACAGCAGTGTACTTTTTGCTAGCGATCAATAAAGTCTTTTTCGGTCGTCTGACAGATAGTTTATCCGAATTACCTGCCGTAAAATTCGTTGAACTTGCTCCTGCATTTGCTTTATTGCTGTTAATTGTCGCTTTTGGCATTCAACCTAGTTGGGTAGTGCAATGGAGTGAAGTACAAGCAATTACCTTACTTACAGGTAGTTAATTAGTTATCAGTTATTACTCTAAAAGCGATCGCAAGAATTCTGTCATTAAAAAATTATGGTCAGCACAACTGCTAAAAAAGCTACGAAAGCACGTTTAATTGATGAATATATTCGCAGACTGGAAACAGGCTCTGCTTTGCTGAATGATTCTCCACAAAATTTAATGGAAGTGGTGGGAATTTTAAAAAGCTATGGTGTAGTTTTAGATGCCTATTCCGTGAATTTGTGTTACATCGCCAATACGCAATTCTTGAAGTTATTTCCTTTTTTTAAATACTTCAATGGAGAAATCAATCCTCAGAAATTAGGTCAATTTCTCTGGCACGATCGCATTAATTATGAATATGCGGAATATTGCATGAAAACTATGTTTTGGCATGGTGGTGGAGGTTTAGATGCCTATTTAGATACTCCAGAGTTTTTAGCAGTTACAGAAGAAGTAATTAAGGCATATTATAAGTACAATCCCTTAATGTTGATACTGCACAAAGCTTTTCCAGACTTTTTACCAGAACAAATGCGCCAAATGGCTTACTATAGTGCCTTGGGTCAATTTTGGCGGGTGATGAGTGATATTTTTATCAATTTATCCGATAGCTACGATCGCGGTGAAATGAAATCAATTCCCGATGTCGTACAATTTATTCTCGATGGTTTAGTAGCCGATGCGGCTCGTCC
>JBHJNX010000120.1:0-26284 GCA_050330335.1 Pleurocapsa sp.
GAAATAAAAGTTTTTATTTTATGTTTAATTTCGCCCAGTTACTTATGGGACAAAAATTAGCAACAGACAAGAAAATTATCTTGTTTCAGGGTTTAGGACTATAATGGCAACAATTCAAATATACGATTTTTATTATGTGAAAACGTTCAAAACCGTTTTTGGGTTATCGGTGCAAATCAAGTAAGTTGGGAATATTTAAACTTAGTCGATAATCTTCAGGCATACTGTGGAGAAGTAATAACTTTGTCAGAAAATGAACCGGAGGAATTACAAAAATGCCTCGAACCAATTATCGATCAATTTCATATTACTTTTGAGCTACCAAACATCGACAAACAACTTTTAGATAATGACAAAGATAACCAAACTCATTATTTTGATCGTCTGGCTTCTATCTCTCAAGGAGTTAGTACAGTGGCAATAGAGGGTTTTTTAAGATCAATTCGCCAGTGTCAAACCGAGGTAGAAGACTCGTCTGAAAAAAAATTAATCGCTCAGATGCCTAATTTACCAGAGCTTCCAGCCTTAGAACTGGCAGATCAATATCTGTTATACTCTCTATTACTACACGGAGATTTGACTATAGCTGCATTAGCAGAAAGTTTGGCAGATGAAGAATCGGAAGTACAAGCTATAGTACAAGTGCTGCTTCGTAAGGGAGTAGTTAAACAACAAGAACGATTTTTAACTATTAATCCCATTTACTATTTCAAACTCAAACAAGAATTAGCAAGTAATAACTTTCTTATTGATAAACAGTGATTAATCATCAATTATATTGGCTGGCAGAGTCTGCTAGTGATGCAGTTCTAGCAACGGAAGACGAGACGAGAGAATTTATCTCGAAAATAACCACGGGAAAAATCGCTCAAGGCATATTTATCCTATTGGCTGCCTATTTAACTTTAAAAATCCTCGATAAACTGATTATTTGGATTTCAGAAAGAATTGCTAGGCAATGGCGGTTGAAGGTTAAACAATTTTTGCCTTTCTTGCGAATGTTGATATTAACTGTTACCACCATTATTTTGATGAATTTATTTCTCAATTTATCTAGAGAGAATATTTTGGCTGTTACTGGTACGGTAGCGGTAGCTTTGGGGTTTGCTTTTAAAGATTATGTCAGTTCGATTATTGCAGGTATAGTTGGCTTGTTTGAATCTCCCTACAGAGTGGGCGATCGCGTTAAAATTGGGGAGCATTATGGAGAAGTGGTTAATTATGGTTTGAGGTCTGTCAAAATTCAAACCCCAGATGACAATCTGATTACTATTCCCCACAACAAAATTTGGACGGAAGCTATATCTAATGCCAATACGGGGGCTTTAGAAGCTCAGGTGGTTACAGAATTTTACTTCGCTCATGAAATTGATGTCAATCTAGTCAAAAAAATTCTCTATCGAGTAGCGCAAACCAGCAAGTATACTGCTCTTAAATTACCTATAGTAGTCGTTATGGAAGAAAAACCCTGGGGAAGTTTATTTAAACTTAGGTCATATCCCCTCGATGCACGAGACGAATTTATCTACAAAACGGATCTGACTACTAGAGCCAAACAAGCTTTCGCCAAACATCAACTAACCTACCCCAGACTATCAATAATGGGGAATGGGGAATAGCGCGCGAGACACGCGGAGGCTTGCCCTCGAATGGGGGTTTCCAAGCACCCGATGTCGGAGGTTGCCTCCGACATTTAAGCGGTGCGTTCCGCAAGTGTAATCACGTAAGACTGGCATGGGTCATTGGTTATTGGTCATTGGTTATTGGTTATTGGTTTGCTCGCTGTGAATTCGTGAAGGCAATTCCCGCAAAATTAAAGTATGGATATCTGTTGGCATATCAATATCAGCATCTTCTAAAGTTTCTTTAACTGTAATGTCACTACGATCTATGGGACGATGACCATCAATGTTAATTGTGTCTCGTTCCTCTGGTTGATTACTCATCGGTTACATATTTTATAGTTGGACAAGATCAACCTTAAACCTTAATCTTGTTCAAGAAATCTACTAAAAGTTGATTGTTGATCAAAATTACTTCTTAACCTTTGTTTCTTCAATCATAGTAACCAAGTTATAAACTCCGTCTTCATAAACCTGGGTTGTTCTAACTCGATGATCCTGGTCAACTAGAGCGATCAATTCGTTATAGTACGTTTTACAAGCTTGTATTGTTCTACTACCACGATAAACAATTAGATCATCAGTGACTGCCCAAGCAATTCCTGAAAATCCCGATGCCTTTTCACCTCCTAAAGTATAAACTTCATCTGTTAGGGGAAAAACCAGCTTACCTTCAGTAAAATTTCCAAAATATTGAGCGGTTACTTCTCTCGGCGTATTAATGCGGACGGTATTGGTTTGAACATACTGTGAACCTTCAACTTCAATTTTGACGCGAACCAAATGTTCATCTATCAACTCTCCTGCGCGGTTAACTCTTTTGGCAGTCCCTTCCCAAGTCCCGCAATTGTATAAAAAAGCAAATGGTACGTGGAATTCGTTATAACTGACCCCAGGAACAATCAATTCTCCTGTTGCAGTAGTAGGAAAAGGTAGAGTGTTTTGCTGAAATTGAGTCATTTTATTTACCTTGATTGCTCATTTTGACTTTTGACCGCGAGGGATGCTTTACGCTGCTCCTTTTCCTTGCTTGTGAAGACGACCGATAGTTAAACTTTGCTTACGACTAGTTCGTTGATATTCGTGGACAATAGGTTTTCTTTCTGCTTCAAAACGGGCTAAAGCTTCGGGAATATCGGCACTAGAAGTAATAAATCGAGACAAAGCTAAACCATCCTCTAACCCGGCAGTCATTCCTCTAGCACGAGTAGGACTTTTAGCATGGGCAGCATCACCAATTAATAAAATTCTGCCTTGATACAAGCGCGGTAAAGTATCTATATCGTAAGAGAAGCGAGTTACCATTTGTTCTGGTGGCGTAGAAGCAATTACAGTTCTTGCATCAATCGGTAGTTTGGCAAGTTCTTGAGGAGGGATGGGAATATTGTGAGAACGCTCTTGTTCATCTTTTTCCTGTTCTACAAAAAAGCCCCAATGAGTTAGACCATTACCAAGGTCGAAGAAATTAGCATAAATACCTCGACCACGGATATACACAATAAAATTCCCGTTGGTACAAAAAGTATCATCTGCAACTACTGCGCGCCAAACGAGATCGCCTAAATAAAATGGTTTGACATTGGGAACAACGTATTCTCGCACCTGAGAAAAAAGACCATCTGCCCCAACTAATAAATCTCCTGTCCATTGACTTCCATCATTGAAGTAAGCAGTTACTTCGTTTTCAGTTTGAGTAATTGATTCAAGTTCGGAGTCTAAATGAAGACATTCTGAAGGTAAAAATTCCAGTAGGGTTTCTAAAATTGCCTTGCGATAAATTAACATTCCTGGCAATTGATTAGCTGAATATTGGGGAGATTCAGAATTAGCTAATTTACCTTTGAGATTGCGAAACTCGAAATTACGAACTACTACCCCAGAATCCATAATTTTTTGGCAAAGTTCTGGGTTTCCTTGACGAAGTGCTTCTAGCCCATGGGAAATCAATAAAATACCACAACCATCGGTACGAGGATAAGGTGATTTTTCAAACACATCTACTTGATATCCTTGATCAGCCAGTAGACTAGCTAGATATATACCAGATGAACCTGCACCAATAATACCGATTTTGCAGTGAGAAGCAATCATACTAAGCTCCTAAAAATAAAAGATTTTCTGGTTATTTTTGTGAGGCTGTAACCCAAAATTGACTAAAAAAAGCAGAAGAAAGAATTAATAATTAAATATTAAATATGAGATTTAGAGGCGAAACAGCTTAATTAAATAAAATTTACTAATGAACAGAAAATTTGGCTTGAGTCAAAACGCACAAAAAGGAATTTTTAAAATTAATTTTTATTTAGCTTTGGTCAACTGCATGGTAACACAGACAAAAAAAAGAAGCTTTCGTGTCAAAGGTACGGTACATACACCATTTTTACCCAGTAAACTCAATTAATATATAACTTGTAAAGTGAATACATACTGCGATCGCCTGATAGTAAAGTGGTCGCTATGCGGTTTCAAATTAAATATTAATAAATTCTATGTCTGCCACAGCTATTTGGATTTAATTAACCTAGATCAAGAAAGCTAAGAACTAATAGCGCGAAGGAAGGAAGGAAGAACTTTGAGCGAAGCATAGCTTCGCCCAGAATTGAAGGTGCGCAGATTGCGCACCCACAAGCTTCGCTGTGGACAAAACGAAGTTTGTTGCTAAAGCTACCTTACGCAAACCATTCTTCAACTGCTTCTTCCTTAGTATTGGTGTTGCGTGAAGGTGTTTGACGCTCGAAATTCATATGAATCGAACGAGTTTGTTCTCCATCAGAGGCTACTGCTTTGATGGGATAGTCGATAATGCCATCTTGGAAGGACATCTGGAAACGGAAAGTACCATCGGGATTGAGTTTAATTTGGCGATCGCCGATAGTTACTGTAGCATCTGGCTCGGTTGCACCGTAGACGATTAATTCTGCATCGGCAATCAACCAGAACTTACGAGGACGTGCAGGAGCAGCAGAAGCCGAGAACATTCCCACTCCAGACATATTTAAGCCAGAAGCGGTAGGTACAGCCCACATTCCCACTCCAGAGGGGAAAATATAGGAGCTAACTGCTTGTTCGGGAACTTGATGCATTGAACCAAACATCGAACCAGCAATTCGCATTGACTCTGTAGATTGAGCCATATCAAAGATTTGCTCGTATAGTTGGTTGCCTTCTGCACCTGCGGCAGCTGCTTGTTTCTTGGCTGGTGGAATGAGTTCGTAGAAAGTTTTGCCTTTTACCTCTTCATCCCAACTAACGGTGATGAAAGCATCTTCGATCCAGTCAGAAGGGTATACCGGAGGAATGCGAACCGATGCAGAACGAGCTAGCACCAACCAACGACCATCAGCACAACGATAACCGATATCAGCCACATAATCGCGATCGCTCACAGGAATTGGTAGATACCATTCTCTGGCTAATTCATCACAGAGGTACTCTTGAATGCTGTGGGGAGTTTGGTAGTTAATATCAATGTCGGTTACATCATAAATACGTAAAGCTAGCTGCTGTCCGCCCTGACGACGTAATTCTTCTTTGTGTTCGTTGGGAATGTCCCAATATGTATATGCCCATTGTGGATCTCTTGGCATTAAAACAATACGACTTTCACCGTATCCACCTGGCAGTTCTCCCAAATCTTGGTCTACAGAAGCTAAAGATTCTTGAGTGTTATCTTCTTGACCGACTTCAAATTTTGCAGCTTTCACTTGCTCTTCCTCCTGTATGGTTGATGCAGTTTGAGAAAATTGTTCTTGTTCTTGATTTCTTATTGCTTCAGTTATGGCAGCCAGTAATTGCGATTTACGCATCCGACTGTAACGAGATATTTTGAATTCGCTAGCAACTCTTCTTAGTTGCCGCAGAGTCATTTCTTCAATTGGTGGGCGTTCTCTTGCCATTTATTTACAGCCTCCGATTTATTAGACGGTGTTTAGCTGTTGGCAGCCATATTAAGACTCAAAAATTAGAGCAAAAATTTCGCCAATACTTTTATTTGTCTTTTAATTTGAGTTTCGTCTATTGGTTTTTATATTTTGTGAATTAAATATATTAATCACTTAATTTATATGTAACAGATGATCCCTCTAAAGATCGAGGGGGTAAACTAGGAGATCGCCTTTGGTTAACGAGTTTTCGTCGTTTTGGGGATCAAAATGTCAACAAATCATAACATTACTGTTAGCTTGGTCGCTCAAATTAAACTGTCAGAGCAAAAAATTGTTAAGAATTCATGACTTTTTACAATTTAAAATTAGCTATTTTTCCAATCTTCTAGTTTTAATTCTTTTTTCTTGACTCTTTGAAAATCTTTAAGATTGCTAGTGACAACGATTAGATTGTAGTGGCAAGCAGTAGCAGCAATTAAAATATCTGGCACTCCGATAGGCGTACCAGCATTTTTTAACTCACTTCTAATTTCACCTGCAAGCTCGGCAATTTTAGAATCTATTACCAAGTCATTAGTTTTGCAATATAATTCGTCTAACTGTTGTTTGTATTTATCTTTTAAACTAGGTTTATTAGCCAGACCGTAAGCTATTTCAAATTTAGTAATAGCGCAAATAGCTAGTTCAATTGGGGATGTGTGATGTAGCTTTTCTACTACCATTTTGTTCTTTTTCAGGTAGTCTGAGACAGTGGTAGTATCTAATAGATATTTCACAAATCTATTTCTCTCCACTCGCTGCGTTCGATTTCAATTCCCTCTATTTCTTCTTTTCCTTCTGCCCATTGCAAAAAATCATCACTCCATTGGTGCGATCGCTCGTGTTTATCTAAATACTCGGTCAATGCCGCTACAATAATGTTGTTAGTACTGCTTTTCGCTCCTATTGTTGCTGAATATTTTTTTAATCTAGCTGCTACTTCTTCTGGCAGGTAAACAGACGTACTGGGCATATTTGTGGTCTCCATCTTCAACCTACCAGAAATTATACCAGAAACTAAAAAGATGAGTAGACCAACTCAAGCAACCCCGTTGCCAGAAATAGAACTCAGTTTTAAATCAAAAGTAGTAGGGGCGTTGCCCTTGTAAGCCCCGCCCCTATTACCTTCTAATTACCGATCTTGGGACGTAAATGCTGCCAGGGTTGGGCGGCTTCAATGCTAGAAGCTAGAGCGATGATTATCTGTTCTTGAGTGGGTTTGCCGACTATTTGTACTCCTAATGGTACGCCGTTACTATCAAAACCAACGGGAATATTAATTGCCGGTTGTCCGGTAGCATTAAACGGCGGACAGGGTAAAACCCAATTGACAATCTTGTTAAACACATCTTCGGGTTTTAAATCTTGCCATTGACCGACTTTAATAGTGGGGTGCATATATGTAGGTAAGATGGAGACATCAAAGCGATCAAATAAACTGATAATTTGTCTAGCAATCAACTGCATTTGAGTAACCGCTTGTAAATACTGTCCCGCACTGCCAGATTGTTCTAAAACCCAAGAGTTCATCTCACTTAATGCCTCTGGAGGAATGCCAGCAGAAGCGACTCCTGCCGCCCAAACAGTTTTAAATGGTTCGATTAGCTTAGTGACATCTAAGGGTTGAGTTTCGATAAAATGTCCCATACTTTCTAGTATTTTAGCTACTTGTAATACCGCCTGTCGGCATTCTGGGGCAACTTCTCCTACAGGTAAAATCGATGTTGTCACTGCTATTTTTAGTTGGGGCAATTGTAATTTAGTGGCAGCTAGAAAGGGAATTTGAGGGGGGTGTAACCAATAAGGGTCGCCAGTAATATATCCTGAAATAAGGTCTAAAAAAGCTGCCGCATCAGCAACAGTTCTGGCTAACATCCCATTAGTGGAAATTCCGTTTTGGCGATCGCCGACGGGGGCATGAGATACTCTACCCCGACTGGGTTTAATTCCTACCAATCCACAACAAAAAGCTGGGCCTCGAATCGAGCCTCCTGCGTCTCCACCTAAAGCAATAGGACATAAACCAGCAGCTACTGCCGAAGATGAACCACCACTAGAACCGCCGGGGGTATAATCTACATTCCAAGGATTGCGAGTGGCAGGAAATCCCCAAGCTTCGGTGTAGGGAAACGAACCCAATTCAGAAGTGGCAGTTTTGCCTAAAATAATAAATCCTGCTTGCTTAATTTTGGTGACAACCCCATCATCATAGTTAGAAATATTATCCTTAAGAGCGGCTATGCCATAAGAAAGAGGCATTCGGGCCACGGATTTTAAATCTTTAATGCCAATAGGTACGCCAAAAAAAGGTGGTAATTCTTGAGTGTTGCTGGTTTGAGCTAATTGTTCGGTTTTCTGTCGGGCATCAGCGATCGCACTTTCGGCGGCGACATAAAAAAAACTCCCTAGTTGGGGGTCGTATTGTTGGATGCGAGATAAATATAATTCGGTTAGTTCTAAAGGAGAAATTTGGCGATCGCGAATAAGCCTGGCTTGTTCTAGTGCGGGGGTAAAAGCTAAGTCGGAAAATTGGCTGGAAGTCATAAATAGTGGTGCAGAATAAATTACATTAGTGTAAGACAGGAAACTGGCATTTAGTATTGGTGAGGGGTCGTCCCCCAAATTTCAATAGTGTTTTTAACACTTAAGGTACTTGTATTCACAAGTTCTTCAAGATTTTGCTGCATAAATGAGATGTAGCAATTCTTCAACAGGATTAATACTAAATTGCTTAATTAAACTACTAAAAAATAATTAGTTACTGGTAATGATGGATACAGATAAGGTTGTGACTTTGGGTGAAAGAGACTCTGGCTTGAAAAGCCAAGGTGGCGACATCCGAGGAGACCTCGGATGCGTGAGACCGCCGCAGGGCTTCCTTCCACTTCGTGAATGTTCGCAAACAGCGATCGCCAAACATAGTCGTAAGATATTTAAATATGAAGCTGGGGTAATAGAAGACCGAGATCCAGAAGATTTGCATCAAATGCGGGTGGGAATCAGACGGTTGCGAAGTGCTATTGTCGGATTCAATCTGGCTGTTAATTTACCTCCAGCGGCTAGTGACAAAAATATCGGTAAAATTGGCAAAAAACTGGGCAATCTCCGAGATTTAGATGTTTTACTGCTGGCATTGGCTAATGATTATCGTTCGCTGTTACCGAAAGCCGAACAAAAAAGCTTAGATACAGCGATCAAATCTCTCCAAAAGCAACGCAAACAAGCTTTAAAACAGGTTAGAAAAATTCTCAATGGTGAACTTTATTTCAATTGCCAACAAGCACTAAAACAGTGGCTGGAAAATCCTCAATATCATCTAATAGCCGATATTTCCGTCGAGCAAATTTTGCCAGATTTACTATTACCTCAAGTCAGTCAACTATTACTTCATCCTGGATGGTTGGTAGGCATTGAAATACAACAAGGAGCAATTCATTTTCCCCAACAATTAGATAAAAAATTAGTCCGACAATTATTAGAAAGAAACGAGGAAATCCTGCACGATTTACGCAAACAAGCCAAGCGATCGCGCTATAATCTGGAATTATTTACTCAATTTTATGGCGATAAATATCAACATTTTCTCCGACAAATCGAACAAATTCAAGAAGTTTTAGGTCAAATTCAAGATTGTTATGTGCTAAAAAAAGTTTTAGAACAAGCTCTAAAATCCGAAATCTCCGAACAGCTACCAACATTAGCAGATTTATTAACTCAAACTCGATGGGAAAAATGGCAAGAATTTTCTACTTTGCAAAAACAATTTCTCAATCCTCAAATACAACAAGAATTTAGATTCGCAATTATTGAAGGCTTTAAAGAATTAGCGATCGCTTCACCTGGTTTGGCGCAGGAGACTCTCGCCATGCCTAATTAATTGCTCTTAATTATTAGTAATTCTGCTTCTTTGTAAGCGATTAATAATGCGGCTAGCTAATTCCGAGCCTACCACGGGTTTACAGATATAGTCGTCTGCGCCGATCGCAAAAGCTTGGTGTTGAGTTTTGCTGTCTTGATGTACTGTGAGAAATAAAATCGGTAGATGTTGCCATCGGTGATCGCTACGTAATAACTGACAGAGTTCGATCCCATTGATATCTGGCATTTCAATATCTAATACCAACAAGTCTGGGTTGACTGTTTCTAAAACATTCCAAAACTGTAGGGGATTATCTAAAGTAGTAAGTTGAAATCCCCAGGGTAAAAGAGCAATTTCTAAGGCTAGTAAAATTTGTGGGTCATCATCGACAATCATAATTTTGGCATTTTTCCCCGTATTTTCAATCAGTTGATTGACAGCAGCGATCGCTTCAGTGGTAGAAATGGGATATTCTAAGATCAAATTGCCACCGCGACGCACTACTTCTAGGCGATCGACTAACTGAGCCTGTTCAATAATTACCACAATTGGTAGTAAAGGTTTTTCTTGGTGCAGTTGTTCTAAAAAATCTAGTTCTTCTCCATCAGGGAAGACAATACTCAGTAAAACTAATGTAGGTTGTTGGCGGGCGATAATTTCTCTGGCGCGATCGAGTTGGGAGACATTTAGGACACTGATACCAGATGTTTGAGCTTCTGCAATTAATTGTTGCAAGAAATCAGTGCGCTCTTGGTGGTGCGACTCTGATAGATCTTGATCGATTACTAATAAAGAAATATTTAAACCCAAACTCGACGGGGCATTCTTCTCAAAAGATTGAGGTTGTAAATTTTGCTCTAAAGATGTAATCGCCTCCTGTACTCGCCGAATATCTCCTGGTTCGACTAAATTAGAAATTAATAAATTTTCAATTTCCTTGGCTATTACCGAGCCTTCAGGAAAACCAAATCCCCCTAAAGAACCTGCTAGTTTGTGAGCCGAACTTCGAGCCTCTGCTATTAGGGTTTGATCGACTTGATTGTGCTTTAATGCTACACTCAGATGTTTTAAAACTGTCAATCTTTCTTGAGTAACAGTTCTAAATTTTTCCCAAGCGCGTTTGAGTTTTGCTGAACGGTTTGAGGTTTCCTTCTGGTGGAGATCGCAAGGAGTTTCTTTGAGGGATTTTAAACGATAGCCCACACCATATACAGTTTCAATGGTGTCTTTTGCTATACCAGAGGCTTGCAGTTTGTGTCGCAAGCCCTTAATGTGAGTTCTGACTGCTTCTTCTCCTGGGGGGTCTTCCCCTGCCCAAAGATTGTCGATAATTGCTCCGGGACTGAAAACCTGCTGGGGATGACGTAAAAATAACTCTAATATTCCGTATTCTTTGGGAGTTAAAGGTATAAGTTGTTGCTGGTAGGTTACTTGATGGATTTTGGGGTCTAAACTCAAGCCCTGCCACTCTAAAATTGGTGATGCTACGTGAATTTCTCGACGCAATAGAGCGCGAATTCTGGCGGTTAGTTCTTCAAAATTAAAAGGTTTGACTATATAATCATCTGCCCCTGCATCCAGTCCTTTAACTTTATCGGTATGGCGATCGCGGGCAGTTAAGAGGATGATCGGCATTTGATAACCTTTAGCTCTCATTTGGCGACAAACTTCAATACCATCGATATCTGGTAGCATCCAATCCAATAAAACCAAATCGTAATTGAATAAACACAGGAATTCCCAACCCATTTCTCCTGTGGTAGCAATATCAACTGCATAATGATTCTCGATTAATTTGTCAGCTAAACCCTCCATTAATACTTCGTCATCATCAATTAATAAAATTCTCATAAGCTTGTACTTAGTATGCTTCCACAAACTTTAGCTCTTGCTGAAGCTGTTGATTATTAAAATTATCGAGCATTCATCATTAATTTGTTATGGTAGATCGAAAATTGTCGCATCAAGCGATCGCACTAAACTTAAAGGAATGACAGGATTATTAATACGATTTGCATATTTAGCGTTGAAGTTAACTTGATAAATCAAATTATTTTCAATATAAGCCCTAAAAAAGGCTAAACCTAATTGTTTAATATAATTTTGAGCTACTGTTGGATTGGGTCCGATTGCCTGAGATGGAACTGGTATACTACCAGAAGATTCATTCAGGGTCGAAAAGTGAGTTCCTCCTTTTAATAATGCCAGATATTTGTTGTCATTAGTCAACCAGGTAAAGGGAATAATTTGTTCTAGTAAAGCTGGTGTAATGGGGTCAGAACTTCCCGAAATAATGGTTAGGGGAATATGAATTCTACTCATTCCCGCTTCACCAAATACTGCACTAACTACAGGATTAATCGCGATCGCTGCGGTAATGCGTTTGTCTCTTAAATTTAGAGCGAAATATTCTGGCGGTAGTTCTAAGGCCAAACATTGTAATAATAAAGATATATTCCAGGATTCATCTAAATTTTGACAGCTCTGCTTTAATTGCTCAAGATTTAATTTTGCCCCTGCTAGAGCTAAAGCCGTATAAGCACCAAAAGACTGACCGATAATACCCACATTGTGAACATCGATTTGTCTACCATAATCTGTTTCTAATCGGTCAAGTAAAAAGGAAATATCTAAAGGGCGATCAATAAATTCTTCTGGTGGAGTAACATTGTCATCTAAACCGGTTAATAAAGATTGTATTTGATTGGCATCGCTGCCGGGGTGTTCTGGTACGGCAACGGCAAAACCATGAGCAGCTAAATGTTTAGCTAAATAATCAAAGGTAGTGCGATCGCTGCCCAAACCATGAGAAATTACAATTAATGGTAAGGGTTCACTAGTTTGAGGTTGAGGTAAGTAAAGATCTAAAGAAAAGCGGCGATCGCGCGAGTTATCTCTCAAAATCAAGCTCTGTTTGTCGTAGCGAAAAGTTCCCAGTTGCAAAAGATTGGGTATAGTAAGACCGTTAGCAGCAGTAGACTGCTTACTAGCTTCAATTTCTGCGATGGCTTTTTGTTCTACCGCCGCGATCGCCTGGTTATTTTGCTGGACAATCTGACTGAGATTTTCAATGATTTCAAATCCCCTTTCTGAATCAATTCTGATTGCCTTAGTAGGAAAATTTTTCAGCACATTCAAAGGAGTTAACCCTCCTGATTCTTCATCGGCAGCTGCTAAAATTAGTGCCGAACGTATCGCATAAAAACCAGGTTGACGAGCTTTAGTTTTAATTATTTTACTCAGTCTTTCTAAGATTTTTTCTCCCTGATAAGAATAAAGAAATTGCGAAATTGCCAGGGGAGTTAAATCTATCTCAGTAGTCAAGCCAATTTTTAGATCTTCCAGTTGCTCTGGAGTCAAATAATTAGCATATATTTTTAATTCTTGCTGTAATTCACCGTGTTTGGCATAAGTTTCTAAAGCTTCTATAGATAAAGAAAATTCTAAAGCTTTATAATTTAAATAAATTTTTTCTGCTGCTAAAGTTTTAGTTTCAGTTAAACTAAAGGCAGTCAAACAAAACCCAGTATTGACCAAAAATATTGCTAAATTTAGATTTAATTGATTAAAATATTGACTATTAAAAAATGTTGGTGTTTTTTTGATTAAATCAACTAAAGATAAAGTCATTTTAAACGTAGAACTTATAGTAACAAATTATTACTGTTTTAACATTTATTTCATTTTTCTTAGTTGATTTGTTTCGACATTTGGTTCTAGAATATAGTCTTTCTAGAGCGGCAAACTCTTTTAAATAAGAACATATCTATTGAAATCTAGCTAAAAATGGAACAGCTAAAAGGACGAGATTTATTAGCTACAACCGATCTTAGTACGGCAGAGATTGAGTATTTATTAGAAAAGGCTCGACAACTCAAAAGTGGCGAGTTAAAATTACACTCCTGTCACAAAGTACTAGGACTACTATTTTATAAAGCTTCAACCCGCACTAGAGTATCTTTCAGCGTCGCCATGTATCAAATAGGAGGTCAAGTTATCGATCTCAATCCCAATGTAACTCAAGTGGGAAGAGGTGAGCCAATTGAAGATACAGCTAGAGTTTTAGACCGCTATCTCGATGTTTTGGCAATTCGGACTTTTGCCCAACAAGACCTGGAAACCTTTGCTCAATACGCTCAAATTCCCGTAATTAATGCTCTCAGTGACTTAGAACACCCCTGTCAGATTTTGGCAGACTTACTGACCATTAAAGAGTGTTTTGGTTCGCTGTCGGGAATTACTTTAACTTACCTGGGGGATGGAAACAATGTCGCTCACTCTTTACTCTTAGGAGGAGCATTGATGGGTATTAATGTGAGAATTGCTTCACCTAAAGATTACCAACCAAAAATTGAAATTGTCGATCAAGCACGACAAATTGCAGGCGATCGCTCCGAAATTAGTGTTACCACAGAGGCCCTCGATGCTGTCACAGGAGCGCAGGTAATCTATACCGACGTTTGGGCGAGCATGGGACAAGAAGACTTGGCCGATAAAAGGCTTCCGATTTTCCAACCCTACCAGGTAAACGATAAATTACTAGAACTTGCCGACTCAGAAGCAATTGTCTTACACTGCTTACCCGCCCATCGAGGAGAAGAAATAACCAATGCTGTAATGGAAGGAAAGCGATCGCTCGTCTGGCAACAAGCAGAAAATCGGATGCACGCTCAAAAAGCCTTATTGGCAAGCCTGTTAGGACTATAAGTAGCAAGTAG
This sequence comes from Pleurocapsa sp., assembly GCA_050330335.1. GTDB lineage: Bacteria > Cyanobacteriota > Cyanobacteriia > Cyanobacteriales > Xenococcaceae > Waterburya. The sequence goes on from JBHJNX010000120.1 coordinate 14,123, forward strand.
CAAGTAGAAACCAATGACTAATGACTGTTTATTTAACGTCTCCAATATTAAACAAAAAAGGAACGCCGCCTTGAGATTTATCTCCCATAACTAAAACTCTAGGCATTTGCGACCCTCCTTCTCGCCAAGCTTCAATTGCTTCTTTTTGTAGCACTAATTCCCCTCCTTGAGCTTTAAGGGTTTCAGCTAATAGTCTCTGTGCTTCTGCTTTACCTTTAGCACGATTAACATCAGCTTGTGCTTGTTGTTCGGCTTCTCTGGCTACATATACCGCTCGCTGTGCTTTTTGTTCGGCAATTTGTTTCTCTTCTACTGCTCTGGCAAACTCAGGAGAAAAGGCAAGATCCACTACACTAGTATCTAAAACAATGATGCCGTATTTTTCTAAACGAGAACCCAAGGCAATATCAAAATCCTCTTTCAGTTCGCTACGTTTGGTAATCGCTTCTTCTACAGTACGCCTAGCTGCTGCAATTTTAAAGGATTCTTGAGTTTGAGGCGCAATGATTTTAGCCACAATATTTTGTAAAGTGCCTTGCGTTCTTCTAATATCTACAATTTGAATCGGATCAAGTCGAAAGTTAATGGCAAAACTCGCTTTCAGATCTTGTAAGTCTTTAGTGGAACTTTGAGCGGGAACTTCAAATTTTTGAACGGTAACATCGTATATATCTACGTTAGACACCAAAGGAGGTCTGAAGTGAAGTCCCTCTAGTAATGTTCCATCTTGTGCTTTTCCCAAAATACTCAGCACTCCCGCTTGACCGGGATTGATGATTACAAAGGAATTAAAACTGATTAAGACAATCAGAGCCGCAACAATACCTCCTACTAAGGGTTGCCAACTATTGGAAGACTGAGAATTCAAACTAATATCTCCTATTTTTATCTAAAAACATTGTTTAGTTAAATAGCGATCGCAGACTATTCGATCATTAAATGACCTAATAATCCTTGACTTAAAGAGTTTAACTTATTTAGTGGATGTAAACATAATTTATCTCGTTGCTTAAAAGTAATAAAAGACTTATATTACTGAAGTTGAATCCATCGGTTATCTTTAGTTGATTCTTTATTCAAGCTAAACTATGATTACTATTATCAGTTAGAGGAATCAATAATTAACAATGTCAAACGACTTTGGAAAACTAATCCGTCAAGCCAGAAAAGATCGAGGTTACTCTCAAAGAGAACTTGCCAAATTACTTCAGTTAGATTTTACTTATCTATCCAAACTAGAAAATAATCGCGCTGACTATGCACCCAAAGAAGAAGTAATTCGAGGGTTAGCACGCCATTTAGAATTAGACGAAGAAGAACTAATATTTTTAGCAGGAAGAATTCCTCACCAAGAAGAAGACTTGCTCAAACAACACTATAAAGATATGCCCATTTTGTTTAGAAGAATGCGAGAAAATCCTGAATTTGCTCAAAAAGTCTTTCAGGAAGCCACCAAATACGATTAATAGTAAAATCGATAATAATAAATAACAATAGTATTGAGTATGGCAATTCACCCGATATTAGGAGCAAATATTGGTGAGTATTTTTCGTCCTTTTCGATTTATTTCCAAAATTGAAATCGAAGCTTCTGCTTTAGATGTCTGGTTAAGAATGGAAGCTACTCCTAAATATGCTCCCAAATTACCAGTAGATGCCAGTAGAGTAGCAGAATTTTTAGATTTAGATCTACTTTGGGATACTATTCCCGATGACGAACAAGGGCAAATAGCAGCTAGAATTTTACCCCTAGAAAAACTCATTGAAATTAATGAAAATATACCTCAACTCAGAGGTGGATTTGGAGAATCTACCATCGCCCATGAAATTGGACATTGGGTATTACATATAGATTCTCAAGAAGTACGACGCTACATCAGACTTCAACAAAAAGGTCTTAACGTTCAAGTCAAGCCCCTACTGTGTCGCAGTAGTCAACATCTAGCAGGAATAGAATGGCAAGCACAATATTTTGCTGGTTGTTTGCTTATGCCACAACACATATTAACAAAATTAGTCCGAGGGAAAGACTTAACTAAATGGCAACATTTATATCAATTAGCAGAAACTTTGGGGGTAACAATCTCTAACCTCACCACTAGACTGCAAGACTTGGGCTGGATTCGTCTCGATCCTTGTTCCCGCCAAATTCATCTGATCCGCGAGGGTTAAAAACTGAACTGTTTGTTAATATTAGGTAGTTTTGTAACTGGGTAGTTGGCAATCGATCGCAAATGTGAGTATATTTTGGAAAATCCATACCAAACAGCTAACTAAATAAATTTTGCCAACTATAGCAGTATATATCTATGTTAGGACATTTTCAAATCTCAAAATGCATTGACAGTCTGCTATTCCCTATTCCCTAATGCCTAGCACCATATCATCATGTCCAATTTTACCGTATCTCGTTATCTAGTAATTCACAGCTTATTAGACAGAATAAAGAAATAGCCAATAATTTAATTATCAAGAGGAAAACAATTATGCTCAAATCATTAGCTCGCTGGAGTGCTACCCTAGGAATAATCGGGACTACTATTTTAACTAGTGGTATTACTAAAGATGGAATAGCCTTCGCCTTGCCTCAAGATCAAGTGTTACAAAAACTCAATCCAGTTCCAGTATTTACCATTGCTGACGAACAAGGCGCACCGTTAGTAGCATCGGGAGAAGATGAAGCTAAAGTAGCAGGAGTCTTTATTAGCCAAACCGATGCTTATAATTTTGTTAATGACCTAAAAACTAAGAATGCAGAATTAGCCGGTAAAGTTCAAGTAGTTCCTGTATCTTTAGGAGAAGTTTATAAACTTGCAGAATCTAGCGAAAGTCAAGAAAATTCTCTAAATTTTGCTTATGTTCCCCAAGAAGAAGCAGTAAATTCAGCTAAAACTATTCTCCAACAAGCAGGTCAAGAATATAAAGGAGGAGTTCCTTTATTTGTTGCTAAAGGTGGTGACGACAAAGGATATTTAACCATCGAACAAAACTCTCAGCAGGTTATTCCCTTCTTTTTTGAAAAAGAGCAGTTGGATAACATGGTGGCAAAATTTAAGGAACAAAAACCTGAAATAGCTGCCAGTGTAGATATAGAAGTTGTACCTCTAGAAGGTGTAATTGAAACTTTAGAGCAAAGTGATGACGAGATGCTCAATAAAATTGTTTTAGTCCCTTCTACAGAATCTTTACAATTTTTACAAGATAATGTTCCCGCATCAGGAGAAACCCAAGACTTACCAGCAGCAGAGCCTGCTCAATAATCACAACTTGCCAACAATTTCGGGACAAGAATTATATCTCTGGCGAAAACAAGCTATAAATTTGGCAAAAGCCCATCAAGTGTCCGACAAAGAAGTTGATTGGCTGCTACAAGAAGTAGCGGGGTTAGACAGTTTATCCCTGCGACTAGAGTCTTTCCAACACCGGCAACAAATTGTGCTGACTAAATCTTTGCCAGAATTAACTCGTCTTTGGCAACAACGCCTTCAGGAACGGTTACCCATACAGTATTTGTTGGAAACGGCTTTTTGGAGGCGTTTTAAATTGACAGTAGCTCCTGGGGTGTTAATTCCTCGTCCTGAAACTGAGTTAATTATCGATCTTGCAGTAGCAGCAGCTAAAAAAAATATTAAATCAATAGATTGCTGGGTAGATTTAGGTACGGGCAGTGGCGCGATCGCTCTGGGATTGGCGGCTAACTTTCCCGATGCTACTATTTATGCTGTGGATTGTAGTTCTGTAGCCTTGGCGATCGCCAAGCAAAATGCCTATAATTTAGACTTAGAAACTAGAATTAAGTTTTATCAAGGAAACTGGTGGAGTCCTTTAGATTTTCTTTTAGGTAAAGTTGGAGCTATGATATCCAATCCACCTTATATTCCCACTTCACAGTTATCTCAATTGCAACCAGAAGTAGTCAAACACGAGCCTCATTTGGCTCTTGATGGTGGCTCAGATGGTTTAGATCATATTCGTCATTTGGCGCAAGTTGCCCCCGATTATTTAGTATCTGGGGGAATTTGGTTAGTAGAAATGATGGCAGGACAAGCAGAAATGGTAGAAAAAATTTTGCAAGAACAGGGGAAATATCGCGATATACAAATATTCTCAGATTTTGCTGGTATTCAACGTTTTGCTCTGGCTTATCGCTTTTGAAAGATAAGCGTCAAGTTATAAGCTTATAGCTATAATCGATGATCAATTAAGCCTATGACTAAAGTTTCTCAAGCTGATCTGATTGCTGGCGCGATCGCTAAGGGAGTTGTCAGTTTCCCCACAGATACCGTACCGGCATTAGCAGTTAAACCAGAATCGGCTCAAACAATTTTTGAACTCAAACAACGCTCTGCTACTAAACCGCTAATTTTGATGGGAGCTTCCCTAGATGATTTGTTTTCCTATGTTTCTGGCACGTCTGCTGAATTGACAATTTGGCAACAAACTATTAAGCAATATTTACCAGGAGCAATCACTTTTATTTTACCAGCCTCACCCAATTTACCTCCAGCTATAAATCCTCTCAATCCTCAAACTGTTGGCATTAGAATACCTGCCCATAAAATTGCCTGTGAAATTTTGCAACAAACTGGAGTATTGGCTACTACTAGTGCTAATCTTTCAGGAGAAGCTCCTTTAATTACCATGACAGAGATTGATAGAGCTTTTCCTACAGTATTGGTTTTAGAAGATGATAATCTAGATAATTCCTTAAAAACAGGTAGCGGAATGCCTTCAACAGTAGTTAAATGGGCGGAAAACACTTGGCAAGTTATACGCCAAGGAAGTGTTAAATTGAACGAGTAATATGCAATAAAAAAAAGAATACAAGATATTTTTTTTAGGAGCAAGCGGCTATTTACCTTTACAGAGTTCAATTTGTAGCCAACATTTAGCAAATTGATATTAAGTCAATAAGTAAACAATAAATTACAATTGGCAAAAATCATCTGAGGAGATTAATATTTAGTATTTAATTTCTACCAAAAAGATAGTCAGACAACCGATTGTTTTTTTACCGAGCTATCAAACTTATGAATGAAATTGACAACCTGAGAGAAGAATTAAAACAAACTCAGCTAGCCTATCAAATGGCTGCCCAAATGAGTGAATTTAAAGCTGGTTTTTTAGCCCGTACTTCTCATGAACTGAGATCGCCCCTCAGTAGTATGATTGGGTTGCATCAGTTAATTCTGTCGGATCTTTGTGAAAGTCCCGAAGAACAAAAAGAATTTATTTCACAAGCTTATCATTCGGCATTAAAGTTGATGAAACTAATCGATGAAATTGTTGCCGTTTCTAAAACAGAATATGGTAGCAATCGTTTAAACTTAGAATCTTTACGATTGTCAGAAATTTTTGCCGATATTGCCCGTTTAACTCATCTTCAAGCAGCTAACCGCAATCTAACCCTAGAAATTGTTACCCCTAATCCTGCCCTTTGTGTAGTAGCAGATCGTTCTCGTTTAATTCAGTTAATTGTTAATTTGATTGATAGCGGTATTTCTGTGATGAAAGAAGGGGCAATTAAAGTTAGAGCGTTTGCTGGAGCTAATTTAATTAAAATTGAAATTGATTTAAACTGTTCTGCCGAAACTTGGCAAAGTGAAGTTGATTCTCAAACTCAAAATATTTTGACTCCAGATACTAATAGTAGTCCTGAAGAAATTCGCCAACTTTTACAAGAAATTAGCTTATCTCCCCAGATGAAATTATTATTATCTCAAACTTTATTAGAAACCATGGGAGGAAGTTTAGAATTATTAGACTTGTCGGCTAGTCATGGTAATGACCCTTTAACTCGGTTCATTTTAATTTGTAAAACACCACAATAGTTTAATTTAATATTTTTAAAAAACTAAATAATAGCAATTTGGGAATTAAAAATAAGTCGTGATTTACTTTCAATTCCTCAAATATACTCTGACTTTAAATTGTTATTTAATAATGGGAGTTGCTCTGATGAGAACATTCCTGTTCCCAACATCTTCTAAATAAATTAATTTGATATAAGTACCAAAAACGTTTCATATTCCATACAGAATAACTATTAAATAAGTGTTGATTAAAATATTGCCACAAAAGTTGTGTTGTTAATTTAATTTTTCTGCTCATTGACCAAAATTTCCACCTTTAATAATTTGCACAAATTAATATATTGATTTTCTAATACCAATTTGACAGATTATCTAGCTGAGTTTCTAGGTCGGAATTGCCTAAAATTATTAACCTATTTTCTGAATATTAGGTACTTTTACGGATATTTTCCAAATAATTAGTGCATCTGGCTACACTCAATCTCTGATAATTTCTAAAGTTATTTTGCCACTAAAGTTAGGAATAGGAGGGGCTGGCTTAGATAATTTGACTCTAACTTGTTGCACTTTTTCTAAAGTTAACAGTTTATCGGCGATCACTTTAATTAATTTTTCTACTAAAGCAAATTTGGAGGTTTCAATTAGTTGTTTGACAATAGCGATCGCTTGACGATAATCTATAGTATCTTCAATATTATCGCTGTTTCCTGCTGGTTCTAAATCCAACCACAAAGTTAAATCTACTTCAAACCACTGTCCTAAAGTTCGTTCTTCTGGTAAATAACCGACATATCCATAGGCGCGAATGCCATTAACTTGAATTGAGTCCATGCTAAATCGCTAAATCTTTGTGAGTAAAAGGCTTGGGGTTAGAACCGGTATAAGTTGCGGCAATATGACCTTTACCGTTAACTCGATATTTATAAGTTACCAACCCTTCTAAACCGACTGGCCCTCTTGGGGGCATTTGTTGAGTACTTATCCCCACTTCTGCCCCAAACCCATAGCGAAAACCATCAGCAAAACGAGTAGAACAATTGTGGTAAACACCAGCCGCATCAACTCGGTCTTGAAAAATTTTAGCAGCTTGGCTATCTTCAGTAACGATCGCATCGGTATGTTTAGAACCGTAAGTATTAATATGAGCGATCGCTGTATCTAAGGAATCGACAATTTTAATTGCCAAAATTAAATCGCTATATTCAGTTTGCCAATCAGTTTCAGTAGCTGGAATAGCTTCAATAATCTGACAGGTGGTTGCATCTCCCCGTAGTTGTACCTGATGTGCAGCTAAAGCTGTGGCTACTTGGGGTAAAAATGCTTCGGCTACATCTTGATGTACTAATAAAGTCTCGATCGCATTACAAGCGGCAGGATAGTGAGTTTTAGCATCTACAGTAATGTTAACTGCCATCTCCAAATTGGCAGCGCGATCAATGTATAAATGACAAATACCATCAGCGTGTCCTAAAACGGGAATTTTAGTATTTTCTTGCACGTAGCGCACAAAAGAATTAGAACCTCTAGGAATGATTAAATCCACATATTCATCTAAAGCTAATAATTGCTTAATTTCTTCTCTGGTAGTTAATAACTGTACAGTATTAGGAGATATCTCCGTTGTTTTTAGTGCCTGATGAATTACCTTAACTAATGTCTGACAGGAATTAAGGGCTTCTTTGCCGCCTTTGAGAATTACTCCATTGCCAGATTTAATAGCCAAAGAAGTAATTTGAATTAATGCTTCGGGACGTGCTTCAAAAATAATTCCCAATACTCCCAAAGGACAAGTAACTCTTCTGAGAATCAAGCCTTGGTCTAACTCGCGGTGAATTTGGCTAATGCCTACAGGATCGGTTAAGGTAGCGACATCTCTCACTCCTGCGATCGCTGCTTTTAATTTAGTTTCGCCTAATTTTAGTCTGGCATAGAGAGCCGGGGCAATATTATCTGCTTCTGCGGCTTGCAGATCGAGATTATTTGCTGCCAAAATTTCTGGGACAGCTTGTTCTAATGCTACAGCTATTGACTCTAAAGCTCGATTTCTAGCTTCTGTAGGTAATACAGCTAGTTTGCCTGCTGCTGTACGAGTTTGTCGGGCAAGAGCTAAAAGTGAAGGATAGGCAATCTCAAAAGCAACCATATTTTAGTATTTATCCGCACTGCATCAATACATTTTAGCGAATTAGTTGCCAGTTTCTGCAAAGAATTTCCCTCTCATTTAAATCGGGGATGAGACAAGTATTTTTTTTAGTAAGTCTTAATTAGCTATTGTTAATAATTCTGCCATTTTATCTAACAGTTCTTGTTCGTTATATGGTTTAGAGAAATAAGCCGAAGCTCCCAAATTCATAGCCAGTTTGCGATGTTTTTCATTACTACGGGAAGTTAACATGGCGATGGGTAAATGGGCAAATTCCGCTCGCCCTTTAATTTCTTCGAGAACACCATAACCATCTAATCGGGGCATTTCAATATCACAAATCATCCCTTGTACCGCTAGTCCATCGAGTAATTTATCTACAGCCTCTCGCCCATCCTTAGCTTGTTCTACCTGATAACCAGCTTTTTCTAAAGTCAAACTCAAATAACGACGGACATTAATCGAATCATCTACTACTAAGACAGTTTTAATTAGCGATCGCTCTGTACCCTTGTCAGTTGTAGCTGAAATAATTTCTTTTAGTTGATGCTCGTTAACACGAGAATTTAAGCATTCTGCGATTAATAAAATCGGATCTACTAAAGGAATAACTTTACCATCACCAAACACTACCGAACTAATTACCCCAGGAGGTAAAGCGATGGGGCTATCAATAGATCTAATAGTCGATTCTTGCTCTTGCCAAAAGTGACTAATTTGTAATGCAGCAAAAGATTTTTCTTGTCCTACTATGATCGCCATAGGTCGGTCGATAACGGGATTACCACTTAAACCAGCCTGACGATGAGAACGACGATAAACTAAAGTTTTTTCGATTTCTACTAGAGGAATTTCTGTTTGATGCCACAGTAAATTGTTAGTATCTTCTGTAATTTTAATTAATTTGGGCTTTAAAGGTACGAGTTCCCGAATACTATTAGCAGGAATAGCGAAAATAATCCCTGCTTGTTCCACAACTGCAACCCTTAAGATAGATAGAGTAAAGGGAATTCTTAGGGTAAAAGTTGTACCTTTACCTGCTTCAGTGGCTACTCTGACATCACCGCGAATTTCTTCAAGATTCGTCTTAACTACGTCCAGCCCCACACCTCTTCCTGAAAGTTCGGTAACTTGTTGTGCCGTACTAAATCCAGGCTCAAAGATAAAATTAAGTAATTCTGCCTCTGGTATTTGAATCACATCAGATTGAGGAATACCCATTTGCACAACGCGATCGCGTATTTTATCGAGAGATATTCCCCCACCATCATCACTGATAGTAATTACTGTATAAGTTCCCTGATTACTGGCAGAGATAGTAATCGTTCCGGTTTCTGGCTTACCAGCCGCAATTCGGGTTGAAGTATCTTCTATGCCATGATCAAAAGAGTTACGCAACAAGTGCATTAAAGGATCGCTAATGGCTTCAATTACTAAACGATCTAAGAGAGTGTTTTCTCCTAAAATTTTTAGTTCCACTTGTTTATTCAACTGGAGATTGAGATCTCGAATTACTCTAGCAAAACGTTTGACAACTTCAGCAAAAGGTAACATCTGAGTACGAGTGACATTCCCTTGCATTGATTTAGTGGTGTAATTCAAATTACGAGCAGCTTGAACGATGTCTTGTAATCCTAGTTCGATGTCTGTAGCTACTTCTTGTAATTGAACGATGGTTTCTATTTGCTCCTGACAGATTAGATGTACGTCACTGTAGCGATCCATTTCTAAACTGTCAAAGCGATCGCCTTGGCTGTTGAAGATATTAACTGAATTGTGTACGAGTTGTTCTTGCTCCCTAAGAAATCCTTCTAAAGAGGCGCGATCATACCATTGTTTTAATTGAGTATTAGAATTTTCCATCTGAGAGATGCGCTGACTCATTAAAACGATGACGCTTTGTAATTGTTTTAATCGTAAATTAATGGTGTTGCGGTCTAGAATTAATTGCTCAAAAAGGGTATTAAATTGTTTGAGTTGAGAAGCTGGTACTCTCACCATCTTGTCTACCCCTTCTACAGATGAAGTTTTCTGGGGAGATACAGAGGGTAAAGACTCCTTGCTGTTGGATTGAATGGTAGTTGGCATTTCTGCCACAGCTGCTTCAAATACTGACTGTAAACCACTTAGGTATAAAGCACTATTTTCTAGGGGGTCAAAATCTGCTTCGTTTTCTTCTGCTTCAAATGCCGACTGTAAACTACTCAGGTTTAAAAGACTATCTTCTAAGGGGTCAAAATCTGCTTCGTCTTCTTCTACTTCAAATGCCGACTGTAAACTACTCAGGTTTAAAAGACTATCTTCTAAGGAGTCAAAATCTACTTCGTCTTCTTCTGTTTCTCGCTGCTCCAATAGGGATTGTTCTCCATCTCCACTCAAACAAGATGGTAATTTTTCTATATTTCCCCGTAATACTAAAGCGTGCGATCGCCGCCAGGTTTTCAAAGCCTTCTCTGCTAAAGTTGCAATTTCTTGGGATGATAAAGTTGCTGTTTGTTGTTGTACTGATTCACATAGCTGAACAAAGGGTTCGAGATTTGCCATGTTGCCAAAGCCGATCAATTCGTTAGCAGTAGAGACTAATTCTCTAGCTAATTCCCCAATCTCCAAACCTTGTAATTGACTTTCAAAACGGTCTAAAACTCCATCAACTCCTTCTTCAAACAGCAATAGAGCCGGATTGATATCTTCATCTTGTGCCATTAGAGCATCTTCATCACCTTCTTCTAGCTCTCCAAGATGTTTTTGTAAACCAGCTAAGATTAGTTCACGGCGATCGCTAAAAGCGACATCTGTTACTTCTTCTTCCTGACGATTGAGTTGGCTAATACTACGTAACAGATCTATACTTTGCAAAAATAGAGTTTCTACTTCTGTAGTAATATGACTGGAAGTATAACGAACTCGCAAAATTTTGAAAAAATCTTCCAGACGATGAGCAAACTGACTAAGAGTAGCAAAACCCATCATCGCCGCACCACCTTTAATCGAGTGAGCAGCACGCAAAACCAAATCTACTTTTTCAGGATCTATTTCCTGCTCGGCTAATCCTAAGAGATTAGACTCCATGCGATCAAAGTATTCTTCAGCCTCATCAAGAAAATTAAGCCGAATCTGTTGTTCTGTATCCATTTTGATTTACGAATGACCAATAACCAACGACAAATGACAAATAATAACCAACAACTATTCAGCTACTTTAAACTGAGCTACTGTAGACTCTAGCTTTTGAGCTACTTGAGCAGTTGCCATAATTGACTGTGCTACTTCTTTAGAAGATTTAGATGTGGTTTCGGATAGTTGAGCAATTTTTTGCATCAAGTTAGTAACAGTTTGGGAAGTATTTGCCTGAGATACGGTTGTTTGAGAAATAGAACCCATTAATTGATTAATTTCACGAGATTTTTCTAGAACTAAACTCAAGCTTTGTTTTGTACCTTCGACTAAGCGCGTTGAATCTACTACCTGTGCCGTACCCGATTCCATTGCCTGGTTTACTTCTGTGGTTTCAGCTTGAATGGCCGCTACAATTTGGGCAATTTCTTTAGTTGCTGCTGCTGATTGTTCGGCTAATGCACCCACTTGTTCGGCAACAATAGTAAAACCCTGTCCATATTCGCCAGCACGTCCGGCTTCAACCGAAGCATTAATTGCTAACACATTAGTTTTTAGAGCAATTTCTTCGATAAAAGAAACAACTTGAGAGATTTTTTGGGAAGATTCTCCCAAACGCTTCATTTTCTTCGCTGTTTCACCTACAGTAGTTCGTAGAGCTAAAATACTATCTACAGTTAAATCCATATTATTGGTACTGTTGATAACTGTATTGTAGGTATCATCAGCAATTTTTTCTGCTTGGCTGGCATTTTCGGCAACTGCCTGAATCGATCGCGACATTTGTTCAACAGAAACTAAGGTATCGCGAGTTTCTTGAGCCTCAGCGATCGCTTGTTCTGCTAATGCCAGAATTGCCCGTTCATTTTGCTTCAAAGAAGAACCTACTTGGGTAGTTGATTGTTTGGCTTCAACGGCAATTTCTTGTAAGTTATTAATAATTGCGTTAAATAAGTCAGCAACCGTACTTAGTTCTAGTGAGTCCAAGTTAGCTCTAACGGTTAAATCTCCTTCTGTGGCATCGGAAACTTCATCGATGAGGGTATAAATTGCTGCTTCTAGCTGTTCTTTTTCTTGGCGTTGTTGTTCAGC
>JBHJNX010000121.1:0-5463 GCA_050330335.1 Pleurocapsa sp.
TTCGCGAAGGAGAACGGGGGGATGTGATTTACGGCATCATATCTGGAGAAGTAGAGATTTTAGTCAACGGTAAGGTAATAGAGACGATTCAAAAAGGTGATGTTTTTGGTGAAGGAGCATTGCTTCACTTAGATCACCAAAGAGATTCAGACGCGATCACCAAAACTGACTCTCTCTTAGCGTTTTTGAATCGAGAGCATTTTTTGTTTGCGGTGCAGCAAACCCCTATGTTTGCTTTGGAAGTGATGAAAAGCTATTCCGACCGTCTTCGTCGTTTAAGGCATATACTTTCGGATCTCGAGCGAGATATCTCGAAATAATCGCCATTCGACAAGGTTATCTAAGGCTCGTCAAACTTACCAAGAATAAAGTAGCTTGCTGCCAGTCATCGAAATATTCGGGCATACAGGGGTGACAATCAATATAAGTTACTGCCCATAGACTGTCGCTTTTTTGTTCAATGCGCCCCAGGAAGTGACATTCACTATCGCGACTCGGTAAGGATAAATCGTAAATATGGCTAGCAATTCGAGTAAAAGTAATTACCCCAAGTTCAAGACTAAGACGATGTGGAGGGTTCGCTGTTGTGGGTAGTTGCACTGTGATTATGATTCGAGTGCGAGTATGTCAAAACAAGAACACCCAATCTAGACCGCCGAGAGTTTTCCTCTTATTAATTAATCTAATCTGGAGTTTGACTATTGAATATTGGTTAGTCAATCAACTCCCCCTTTTCTACTTGAGGAAATATCAGCTTTTTAGTTGGGTGTTAATGTTTTTATTTAACGAGACAGATACTAAATGAAACAGATTTTCTGGCCTCCTTAATCGAATGTGAACAAACCTGTAATCTCTGTCAGGGAAGTCTTTTAAACTTCAATTATTAATTTATCACTTTCTTTTTTAAGTATTTGAAAAAGATACATAAGTTAACTTATGCTCTCAATCTACTTTCCAAAGAAACTTCTTTCAAAGCAGAACCGATAAGCTAAACGCAAAAAAGCTGGATGGGACAATGCTTATCTTACTGAAATTTTGACTGGTTGAGTATGCTTTTGCTATGAACGAAGTATTTAAACGCCACGTCCCTAACTTATAGAAATTAGTGAATCCAGCCCTCCATTAAGGTTGAAAAATTTCAACTTAGTTCGAGTTAAGGCTTTTCTAAGTGACGGGGAGTTGACTAACAAAATTAACTAGTATAGTCAGAAATCAATTATAATTAATTATAGTAATTTTTACTATAATTACTCAACTTTATTCTAAATTGAGATTAATAACTACTGTGTTCGTAACTGCCAAGCCTAAAACTAACGATATTCCTCAAGATTTATTTACTGCGATCGCCGAATTAAAAAAGAAACTCAATGCCGTAATTTTAGCTCACTACTATCAAGAGCCAGATATTCAAGATATTGCTGACTATATTGGTGATTCTTTGGGTTTATCGCAACAAGCAGCCAATACAAATGCAGAAGTTATCGTCTTCGCCGGGGTTCACTTTATGGCGGAAACAGCCAAAATACTTAACCCCAACAAATTAGTTTTGTTACCAGATTTAGAGGCCGGTTGCTCTCTGGCTGATAGTTGTCCTGCTGCTGAATTTAAAGCTTTTAAAGCAGCACATCGAGATCATTTGGTTATTTCTTATATTAATTGCACTGCGGAAATTAAAGCTCTGAGCGATATTATCTGTACTAGTTCTAATGCCGTAAAAATAGTCCAACAAATTCCTCCAGATAAACCAATTATTTTTGCTCCAGACCGCAATTTAGGTCGTTATGTTATGGAGCAAACAGGGAGAGATTTGGTTTTATGGCAGGGTAGTTGTATCGTTCACGAAACTTTTTCAGAAAAAGCAATGGTGCGCTTGCAGGTAGAACATCCAGAAGCAGAAATCATCGCTCATCCAGAGTGTGAACCCCCCATATTGCGTCATGCTAATTATATTGGTTCAACAACGGCTTTGCTTAAATATTGTCAGACTAGTAATAGTCAAGAATTTATCGTGGCTACAGAACCGGGAATTATCCATCAAATGGCCAAAGTTGCACCCCAAAAACGCTTTATTCCCGCACCAGCTATGAATAACTGTGCTTGTAATGAGTGTCCTTATATGCGTCTCAATACTTTAGAAAAACTCTATTTAGCTATGAAAAATAAAACTCCAGAAATTACCTTACCAGAAGATATTCGTGCTGCTGCTTTTAAACCAATTCAAAGAATGTTAGCAATGTCTGTTTGAGGGAAAACTATTTTAGGCAATATCCCTACAGGTATTGGAAATCAAAGATAAACTAAAATTAGAGAGAGACAATAATATTTAGATACTATTACCAAGTTTATGACTTCTGTAGTTGCAGTAGAAAAGAAAAAATTAAAAGAGCCACCTTTAGATATTCACTATTTAGGCGATCGCGTGTTACGTCAGCCAGCCAAACGCATTACTAGAGTTGATGATAGCATTAGAGCAACGGTTAAAGATATGTTGCAAACTATGTATAGTGCAGATGGTATTGGTTTAGCGGCACCTCAAGTGGGAATTCACAAACAACTAATCGTCATTGATTGCGACCCTCAAAACCCAGATAATCCACCTTTAGTATTAATTAATCCGAAAATTACCAAATCTAGTTCCCAAGTTTGCAATGCCGAAGAAGGATGTCTGAGCATTCCTGGGGTTTATTTACCCGTAACTCGCCCAGAAGAAATTGAAGTAACTTATAAAAACGAGAATGGAAAACCGTGTAAACTAAAAGCTTCTGGTTTATTATCTCGCGCCATTCAACACGAAATGGATCATCTTAACGGTGTGATGTTTGTCGATCGCGTTGAGAATAACCTTGCTTTGACTGAAGAATTAAAAAAACAAGGTTTTGCTGTTAATGCGGTTAAACCAGTTAAAAACTAATTTAATAAACTTAGGAGTGAATATTTCCGGTGACACCAATAACCATTAAAAGCGGCATCTGTTTGGCACTGTGTTGTATTACGGCGATCGCCGCAGTTGGTTCGGTTTTTGAACTATCTTCGGGAAGTCCAGAATTGGGTACTATGACTACAGGAGCAATCTTAGCGGCTAGTATCCCCCTGACAGCAATTTTATTTTGGATAGCAGTGCAAGATACAAAAGCCAATCAGCAGTAATTGCAGATAATTAAGTTAAATCGGTTTATAACTAAAGACAAAGTAATTTAGAGACGCAGTGAGCGTCTCTTTTTATAGTTAGTAAACTATTATGAAGTTAAAAATTTTCGGGGTTCCGAGTTATTTTTTAGGAGACAGCATCATCATCATATTGCGACCTTCCCGCTTAGGAAACTGTTGAATTTCAGCAACTGCTTCTAAATCTGATGCCATACGACGAAGTAATTGTTCGGCCAGATTGGAATGTTGAATTTCTCGACCTCGAAAACTTACGGTAGCTTTCACTTTATCTCCAGATTTAAGAAATCGTTCGGCATTTTTTACGCGCACGTTGTAATCGTGTTCTTCGATTTTGTAGCGCATTTTTACTTCTTTTACGTCAGCATTATGTTGCTTTTTCCTAGCTTCTTTTAGCTTTTTATCTTGTTCGTATTTATACTTCCCGTAGTCCATAATTTTGCAAACGGGAGGACTTGCCGTTTCGCTAACTAGGACTAAATCCAAACCTTTTTCTTGAGCGATAGCTAAAGCTTCTTTGGGAGTAATAATCCCTAACTGTTCGCCTTCAGAATCTATAACTCGAATGTTTGGAAAACGAATTTTTTCGTTAGTTTTGGTTAGATCGCGATTATTAGTGCGTCTTTTGTCTCTCACAGGCGTATTATTGTTTTTCTTTGTAATCTAATTTAGAACTAAAGTGGACAATGAATATTCATTTACTTTTTATTCTACCCATCTTGTTGGCAATCGATTATTAATTTAGAGAGAATTAATAACTTAACTTAACAAGGGTCAAATGAATGAGCTATAAGTAGATATAGTTTGCCAGCTAGAATGAAAAAAGTGTAAAAATTTTTTAAGTAAAAATTTTGGTAACTAATAGACCGTGGCGACAACGTATTGGCAATCAAAGAGAGTGGATTTGGCGGGGCTGGCAAATTCGGTTTAGTTATATAAGAGAGCAAAATCATCTTCTACAAAGCGATCGCCCTCCATTGATCTTTATTCATGGTTTTGGTGCTAGCATCGAACACTGGAGGCATAATTTACCCGTCTTGAGTCAAAAGTATACGGTTTATGCCCTTGATCTGTTGGGATTTGGAGCATCGAGAAAGGCGAGAGTTAACTACAGTGCCAATTTGTGGACAGAACAAGTTTATGATTTTTGGCAGACATTTATTGGTCAACCAGTAGTTTTAGTAGGTAATTCTATTGGTTCTCTAGTTTCTTTAAATTTAACCTGGAAATATCCCGAAATGGTTCGAGGATTGGTGATGCTCAGTTTACCAGATGTATCGGTGCGACAGGAAATATTACCCAAACCACTGCGTCCGGTAGTTACTACTTTAGAGAACTTGGTTGCATCGCCATTATTAATTAAAAACTTGTTAAAAATTCTCAGAAAACCTTCTGTAATTCGTCGCTGGGCTGGAGTAGCTTATTACGATAAAAATGCTATTACTAACGAACTAGTACAAATTCTCTCTAACCCTGCTTACGATCGCGGTGCTGAACAAACTCTATATGCTTTATCTCGCAGTATCAGACAAGCTGGATTTGCCGCACCAATTAAAGAAGTACTACCTCAAATCAAGGATATACCGATGTTATTAATTTGGGGTTTAAAAGATCGAATGATCCCCCCCCAACAAGCGGATGAATTTGTTACTTTAAATCCTCATTTAGAATTAATTAAACTCGAAAATGTTGGACATTGTCCCCATGATGAATGCCCCGATAAATTTAATGCAATTTTATTAGATTGGTTGGCAAAAACTCAAGTTAAATAAAGATAACAGTTTATTCTTCTGTCGGAAGATCTCGAGTGGCTAAAATCAATTGATAAAATTCTAAATCCAGCCATCTGCCAAATTTATAGCCAGCGTGTTTAATTGTGCCACAGTGCTGAAATCCCATTGATTGATGTAACTTGATACTGACATGATTTTCGGCATCAATTCCACCAATCATCATATGGTAATTTTGTTGTTGGGCAACTTTGATCAATTCCTGGAGTAATTTTTTGCCGATTCCCCGACCCCTATATGGTGAATCTACATAAACTGAATGTTCGATAGAATATTTATAAGCAGCCCAAGAGCGAAATGTGCCGTAACTGGCAAATCCCATCAAAGAACCACGATCGCTTTCTATACCAATAATGGGATAATTATTTTTTGTTTTAACTTCAAACCAGGTTTGAATTGTTGCTAAAGTTCTGGGTTGATAATCATAGAGAGCGGTAGAAGTTGCGATCGCCTGATTGAAGATTTCCAGAATAGCTGTTCCGTGGCGATCGTAATCACAACTTACTAT
>JBHJNX010000122.1:0-11449 GCA_050330335.1 Pleurocapsa sp.
AGGGAACGCGCTGCGATAGGTTGAGTTTTTTGGCGGCAGAGCAATCCCCTCCCTAAAACATCCCGTTCTGGACAAACGCTTGTTTTTGAGGAAGGGGTTTTACGCCGCATCTCAATAAAATTAAACACCAAACAACCCTAAAAGCTAGATAACGATTGTATCAAACGCAACCCAGCTTCTACGGTTGTCTTTGTTTTGAGATGATTTTAATTGAGATTATCAGTTAATGATTATTCAGCAGTAGCCAATTCTGTGCTACCACGAGAACGACGACGAGTTAGGGAATTAAATAGCATCATACCGATCGCTTTAATTAAATTACCTTCTAACTCTTGGAACAATTCCATGTTTCTACCAAAAGCTGCATTAGCTTCATCGACAATGCGTTCAGCAGTTTCTTGATCGACGGGTAAATCGTTCATCGCCTGACGGTATTTGTTTTTAAATTCTTTTTCGTCAGGAATATCTTTAAATTCGTAGAAAGCAGTACCTTCTCCATCATTGAGATTCATTGCTTTTTGAGCAATTTTCTTGAGAATTTGTCCTCCAGAAAGATCTCCTAAATAACGAGTGTAACAATGGGAAACCAGTAGTTCTGGTTCGGATTGGGCTACTTCTCTAATCCGATCTACATAAGCCTGTCCAGCTTCGGAGATAGTTATTGCTTCGCGCCAATTAGCCCCATAATAAAAATATAGATCTTTTTCCAAACTTTCTTGACGATTGAGTTCTGGAAAATAAATCTTGGAGATAACAGGATGATTTTGCAGTTTTGCCATTTCCTCTTCCATCGCAGCATAAACGAAGTAAAGATTGGTAACTAACTTGCGATATGATTTTTTTTCAACTACTCCTTTAAGAAAACATTTGACAAAACCTACATTTTCTGCCATTGTGTGAGACTTCTTTGTCCCTTCCCGCAGCATAGTTGCTAAATTAACGCTCATGCTAAATTTCCTATTTCTATGATTAACTTATCGATGTTAATGAATCTAAAACCGATTTAAAATCCGTCTAGTTTGCTAGATTAAACCGAACTAACACGAATTGTTATTAAGAATTCTTACGTCTAAGGTAATAGAAAATGTCACATTAGTCACTAATAAAGACTTTCTTGACAACATTACTTAACTTTTTTGCCAACAATAATTTCAACAATTGTAAATTTTTATTATTAGATAATGACTCTTGCTCAAAATTATGTGTTTAAAATCGGCATTTATCTGCTAACTACCAAACTGCTAGGGATGTAGGTTCTAGACGGGGTAAACCAGTAGTATTATAACGGTGTGTGGTTGGTGGATTCTGTCCCCAGAAAATATTTACGACAGATTTAATTTTATAAACAATTAAATTTATTGATATAAGTAAATATGATGAAAAATAACTTAAAATAAGGATTTGCGGTCACTTTAATTGCCTTAATTTCAGATATATTTCAGTAATTCATAATATTCTCCAAATGCCATAGAATCATCTGGGCATTTTTGCTTATAATCATGACAGGATTCTTCATTTATCCTTAAAATTTTTAGTTAAATTAAAAAAAACTACAAAATCACAAATAACCAACCATATATTAAAAATGCCAAGAATACTTGTAATTGACGACGATCCAGCAATATCTGAATTGGTATCAATCAATTTGGAAATGGCAGGCTATGATGTCAATCAGGCAGAAGATGGCATCAAGGGTCAAGCACTGGCAGTGCAGTTACAGCCAGACTTGATTATGCTAGATCTAATGTTGCCAAAAGTTGACGGATTTACGGTCTGTCAGAGACTGCGTCGAGATGATAGAACTGCCGATATTCCCGTATTAATGTTGACTGCTTTAGGTCAAACTCAAGACAAAGTAGAAGGCTTTAATGCTGGTGCAGATGACTATTTAACCAAACCCTTTGAAGTGGAAGAAATGCTCGCGCGAGTCAGAGCGTTATTGCGGCGTACCGATCGCATTCCTCAAGCTGCCAAGCATTCAGAAATCCTCAATTACGGACCTTTAACTTTAATTCCCGAACGATTTGAAGCAATTTGGTTTGAAAACACAGTTAAGTTAACTCATCTAGAATTTGAATTGTTACATTGCTTGTTGCAACGTCACGGACAAACCGTCGCCCCACCAGAAATTCTTAAAGAAGTTTGGGGTTACGATCCTGACGACGATATTGAAACCATTCGCGTTCACATTCGCCATTTGCGGACTAAATTAGAACCAGACCCCCGCCATCCCAGCTATATTAAAACAGTTTATGGTGCGGGTTACTGTTTAGAACTACCAAGCGGTGAACAGATGTCGATAGTAGAAGATAAAGCTACAGCATAGTAAATGGCATTGTTGCTAATTGGCTTCTGGTGGGCAACTGAAATCGAGTTGTGAACTTGCTAATAAAGCAGTACCATAAGCTGCCGCAGTATAGAGGGCTGAAACAACTGGTACACCTAAATAACGCTGACGCATTTTCTGCCAAGTAAGATTTTTTGCGCCTCCTCCTGCCGTGTAAACTTTGGTTAATTTGTTAGCACCCAATTCTTGTAATTTTTGATATCCCAGCGTTTCAATTCGGGACAGGCTTTCTAATAAGCCATGTAAAAACTCTATGTCATCTTGAGGGCGGGGGTCTAGTTGAGGCAATAAATGGGGGTCGTTAATAGGAAAGCGATCGCCTGGTGAGAGAAGAGGATAATATTCTAAAGGACTTGGTGAATTAGGATCGATCTGTTGGGATAAGTTGGTTAGTTGTTGAGGGTCGAAAAAATGTTTTAACACTGCACCTCCAGTATTAGATGCACCGCCAGCCAGCCATAAATTTCCCAGGCGATGGCTATAGATCCCGTATTGGGGGGCAGAAATTTTAGTTTGACTGAGTAATTTTAAAACTAAAGTCGATCCTAGAGATGTTACCGCCTCTCCCGGTTGATTTGCACCACTGGCGATAAATGCGGCAATACTATCGGTCGTTCCAGTACATACCAGACAATCTGAAGCTAATTGAAAGCGATCGCTTATGGTGGGAGTTACTGTTGCGACGGGAGTACCTGGAGATAAAACCTGGGGATAGAGATGGGCAAAGGGTAAATCTTGTAACCAAGTTGGATAGCAAAATTTCTCTAGGTTATAGCCTAATTTTAAAGCATTGTGATAATCGCTAATGCCTAATTGACCATGAAGTAAAAAAGCCAACCAATCAGCTTGATGGAGAAAATAAACCGCATTTGCAAAATAGGATTGTTCGTACCACCACCATAATTTTGCCAAACTAGAAGTAGCACTGATAACCACGCTATCGGCTGGTGCGATCGCGCCGATCTCGGTTAATTTACTTTTGCCTCGGTTGTCGTTATATAAAATTGGTGTAGTTATGGGAGTTCCTAAAGCATCACACAATAATACTGTAGAAGAAGTTCCGTTAATGGCGATCGCTTTAATTTGTCGTCTAATTTTTAGGGGAATTTGTAAGATTAAAGTTGCTAAAGTTTTCTGCCAAATTGAGATTAATTGAGTTGGACTAACATCTACAAAATCGTTTTTTACTTGAGTAATAACCTGGCGTTCTTGATCGATAACAATGCCCCGCGCTCCAGAAGTACCAAAATCAATTCCCAAATAATACATTGACCAAAAAATGAATTATTTTAAAATTTTATTGTCGATGAAATTTAGCATATAGCATTTCTTTGACTGGAGAATTTTTTTCTAAATGTTGTTTGATAATAATCGGTACTTCTTCTGGCATAACTTCAGAATACCAGGTTTGCTCTGGCTCAATTAATACCATCGGGCCATTGCCGCATTGTCCCAAACATCCTACAGGAATTAATTCTATTGATGGAGGAAGCTTTTGTTGAAAAGTAGCAAAAACCTGTTGAGAATGATATTGACGACAACTACGACCCAAACAAACTACTACTTTTTTGGGTTGCTTTAGATCTTGCATTTTAAATATAAAATTTTCTGGTCACTATGTGATTTTAATTACCTATTACTGTACGGGCAATTCGCGAATTGCCCCTACTTATTACCTATTACTTTTATCGGGTACGGGATCGTAACCGCCAGGGTGAAACGGATGACAGCGTGAAATACGTTTAATAGCCAACCAGCCACCTTTAAAAATCCCAAATCTGTCAATCGCTTCAATGGCATATTGAGAACAAGTTGGTTGAAAACGACAAGTAGGAGGAAAGAGAGGAGAAATAAAGCGACGATAGCCTTTAATTAACAAAATCGGCAGAATTTTCATATGTTTAATTCAATCGCTGGCAATTTAGACGGAAAATAAATAATAAGTCGAATAAGCATTTAAATTATTTATGGATAGTTTAGAATTATCATCCTTATGGCAGACAATTAACCCTTTGATATATCCCCTCAGTTTGGTTTTTGCTTACTTAATAATTTTAGTAATCATCGCCGAAGTTTTAAGTCGTTTGATTACCGAAGATCCCGAATTAACTCGTAAAGTAGTTCATATCGGTAGTGGGAATGTTATCTTGCTAGCTTGGTGGTTGAATATATCAACTCAAGTTATAGTCAGTGCGGCAATTATCGCCGCCGCGATCGCCATTACTTCTTATTTTACTCCCATTCTTCCCAGTATTAATAGTGTCGGTCGCCAAAGCTTAGGCACATTGTTTTATGCTATTAGTATTGGCATCTTAGCAGCTTGTTTTTGGTCATCGAATCCACAATATACGGCGATTGGTATTTTAATTATGGCTTGGGGAGATGGCATGGCAGCAATTATCGGTCAGCGTTTTGGTAAACATTCCTACCGAGTATTTAAAATTACCAAAAGTTGGGAAGGCTCTTTGGCAATGGCAGTTACGAGTTTTATAGTTACTAGCAGTATTTTGGCATTCACTTACGGCAATATTGGGCAAATTTGGTTAATATCACTAATAGTGTCCATTTTAGCTGCTGTTTTGGAAGCCTTTTCTAAACTAGGGATAGATAATTTGACTGTTCCTTTAGGCAGTGCCATGCTATGTTCTTATTGTATTCAAGTGCTATCACTGAGTTAGATCTTATTTTTTCTTAAAAACCTAACTTTAATTAATTACTTTAAATTATGACCAATCCATCTTCAGCACCATCCACAGACAATAGAGAAATTCCTTCTGAAGTTACCAATCCTCAAGATAGTTATGTTAAATTGGCGATGCGGAACATGGTACGCAAAGGAAGACAGTCACTAAAACACTTTTTCCTAACTACAGTTGGGCTATTAGTAGTGCTAATTGGTCTAGCATACTTGACAAAACCCTAGATATTTATGGATTTAACCGTCAAACAGACTTTAAACACTTCAATTTATGTGGATCTCGGTCGAGAGAATGATTTTAGTGACCGCGAAATATTGGAGTCTATTCCTTGGGTTGGTTGGTTGGAAACTTGGCTGTTATCTCTTAAAAATAATCTGCCTCCAGGAAATGGTTATGAAGTCAGTTTGAGACTTACAAGCGATCGCGAAATTCAAATACTTAATAGTCAATATCGCGCCTTAGACCGTCCCACAGACGTTTTGGCATTTGCTGCCACCGAAGCAGATTTTCCTCTCCCCATAGAGCTTAACGAACCATTATATTTGGGAGATATTATTATTTCCTACGACACTGCCCTATCTCAAGCTCAAACTCAGAATCATTCATTAACAGTAGAATTGGCTTGGTTAGCCAGTCATGGTTTACTGCATCTTTTGGGTTGGGATCATCCCGATGAGACTAGTTTAAATATTATGCTCGAAAAACAACGAGATTTACTGAAATTAGTAGATATTGTGGGAAATTATTCATAAATATAACTATTTGTTTCTGTTGCTATTGAACATAATTACGGCAGCACACCGAGTTACAATGGCGAACCAATTAAATAAAACTACCGATTCACACGATACTTTTTGGTAAAAAAAATGACTGAATCGACCAATAGAAAAAGTTCTATTTTCTCCCTATTTAATCATCAATTTTCATCATCCTGGCAATTAGGTAAATTGGAAAAATCAACATCTTCCTCAGCATCAGTTGCTACCGCTTCTACAGAGTCTTATTCACATCAAAATAAGGTCATGCGTCATTTAGCTTGGCAAGTTGCACCCAACTTGTTTTTGAGTTTTAAATATGCCTGGGCAGGAGTGCGTTACGCCTTCAATACCCAAAGAAATTTTCGTATTCATACAGCAATAGGTATCCTAGCTGTAAGTTTGGGTTTATTTTTAAAAATTAAACCGATGGAAATGTCAGTGATCGTCATGACTTGTGCCATCGTCATGGTACTAGAATTAATCAACACGGCGATCGAAGCTGTCGTAGATTTAACAGTTAAGCAAACTTATCACGAACTCGCTAAAATTGCTAAAGACTGTGCGGCTGGGGCAGTATTGATTAGTGCGATCGCAGCAGTATTGGTAGCTGCTTTTATCTTGCTTCCCCCTCTCTTACAGCTAGTTATACCAATGTTGTAACGGAGATGAAACTTGATTATAGTTATAGATAATTACGATAGTTTTACTTATAATTTAGTGCAATATTTAGGGGAATTAGGAGCAGAATTGCCCGTTGCCTCGGAAATCCAAGTTTATCGTAACGACCAGATCGACCTAGACGCGATCGCCCAACTACAACCAGACGGGATTGTGATTTCTCCTGGTCCGGGTCGTCCTGGAGATGCAGGCATTTCCTTAAAATTAATTGAACAATTGGGCGATCGCTTGCCTATTTTAGGAGTGTGCTTGGGTCATCAAAGTATCGGACAGGTATTTGGCGGTAAAATAACCTCTGCACCAGTATTGATGCACGGCAAAACTTCAGCAGTTTATCATCAACAATCTGGAGTTTTTAAAGATATAGCATCTCCTTTTACTGCAACTCGCTATCACAGTTTAGTTATCGACCGCGAGACAATTCCCGATGTATTAGAAATTACTGCTTGGGTAGAAGATGGCACCATTATGGGAGTCCGTCACCGCGACTTTCCCCATATTCAAGGAGTACAATTTCATCCAGAAAGTATTTTGACCGATTCTGGCAAAAAATTGTTACGTAACTTTCTCGAATCTATTAGCAGTAAATAATTCTAAAAAATATGAAACGGCGACAGTTAATCCGTTATGGTGGTGTAGGTTTAATTAGTGCGATCGCAACGGTGGGTATATCATCCGGGCGGTCTATGGCACAAAGCGACAGTCAAAAAGTAACCATACAGTATTTGGGTCATACTTGTTTTTTATTTACTAGCGATAATTTACAAGTTTTAGTTAATCCCTTTCGACCTGCTGGTTGTACTTCTGGTTATTCTCTACCTACTCAAGCACCAGATTTAGTTTTGGTTAGTAGCTTTTTACTAGATGAAGGAGCGATCGAAGACGTACCAGGCAATCCTCAAGTACTTACTCAAGCAGGAGACTATAATATTGGGGGAATCAAATTTCAGGGCATTTCCACCCCACACGACCGCGAAGGAGGCAGGAGATTTGGTAGAAATGTGGTCTGGCGTTGGACTCAGGGAGGAGTCAACATCGTCCATTTAGGTGGTGCAGCCGCCCCTATTACTACCGAAGAAAAAATCTTTTTAACTAACCCGGACGTACTGTTCATCCCTGTTGGAGGCGGGCCAAAAGCCTACAATCCCCAAGAAGCCAAAGAAGCGATCGACATTCTCAAACCTAAAGTAATTGTTCCCACACAATATCTTACCGCCGCCGCCGATCAAGATAATTGCGACCTGGTAACGGTAGATGAATTCTTGAACTTAACCGACAACATGGAAATCAAGAAACTCAACACCAACCGCATCGCCATCAAACCTTCCGATTTACCTGTAGATAAGACGGTGATTCGAGTATTTGACTATAGTTGAAGATAATTATGGGGGAAGTTAGATAGTCTGGTTTATCTTCCCTCAAACTACGGCGATCGCTTAGTTTAGTCGAAACAGAAAACAGACATCTACCCCAAGAGAGAGCGCAATAAACTGAATATTGTATAGGATGCAAGTACGAACTTTTAGAAAAATATAGGAATAGAAGATGTCTTACAAACAACAAACCGTTGACAGCTTGTTAAAGGTGTATGTCAGTAAAATAGCGATCGCAGTTATGGTGATCGCTTTGGCTGTATGTGCTTGGGCAAACCTTTTATTTCACGTCAATCTAGACGCTCATGCTGCAACTGTAAATGATATACACCTAGCAGTGACGGCAGAAGGGATTGGCGATAAGATAGAAGGCCAAATAGAACAAGCTCAAGGTACAGTACAACGAAATGTAGGTAAAGTTACAGGACAAAGTGAAGGTGCATTAAAACAAGTTCGAGGTAAAACTAAAGAAGCAGTTGGTGAAGCAAAAAATCAACTAGATGAAACAGGCGATAAAGCTGAAGATACTTCGGAAAGTTTGATCGACTCGGTTAAAGATTTCTTTAATTAAATAAACATTCTGGCTCTTTGGCATTGAGTTTGAGGTCAATCAGTAGACTTATGCTCATAGGTCTAGTGTAAACTGAGAAGTTAATCACAGGCTATGTCCCAATTTACTTAAATTCAAATGTCCGGATTAGAAATTTCTAATTTGACGGCAGTAATAGAAATAGGGCTGCATAACATAGCAACTATCCTCAAATTAATAATTGAAGGCATAGCTATTTTTGTTGTTGCTTTTTCTATTGCTAAAATTATTCCCAAATTCATTCGCAGTTATCGACGCAGAGATTCAGAAAATTTTTATTATTCAATTAGGTTGAATTTGGGCTTATCTTTGGCTTTGGCTTTAGAATTGCTTTTGGCTGCCGATATTGTGGGTACAGCAACCAATTTCTCCTGGGAAAGTATCGGCTCACTTGCTGCGATCGCAGGTATTAGAACATTTCTCAATTATTTTTTATATCAGGAAGTCAAAGAACTAGAAGCAGAAAAATTACAACAAAAAGCCGAATATCTTGAGTAAGAGCGACTTAAACACCCCGACTAAGCTGGTCAACATCTAGTTGGCTAGTGGAGATTGGGTAGAGGAGGTCGCGTCTTTGAAGGTTTCCTCCATTAAATTATTGTTTTTGAGCAAATTATCCGCCGAATCTCAGATAAAATAATAATTCTTGGATTTTTCTAGAAGGGTAAATGAACCATGCGATTAAGTAAAATGCTGTTTGTGACACTGCGAGAAACACCAGCAGAAGCCGAGATCCCCAGCCATCAATTGTTACTCCGTGCTGGTTACATTCGTCGCATCGGTAGCGGTATTTATGCCTATTTGCCCTTAATGTGGCGGGTATTAAAAAAAGTCTCCAATATCGTGCGAGAAGAGATGGATCAAACAGGGGCGCAAGAATGTCTCTTGCCACAACTACAACCCGCTCAACTTTGGCAGGAATCAGGACGTTGGGATACCTACACTAAAGCTGAAGGGATTATGTTTTCTTTGAGCGATCGCGGCGAGCGAGAATTGGGCTTGGGTCCAACTCATGAAGAAGTAATTACAGCGATCGCCAGAGAAACAATTATTTCTTATCGTCAGTTACCTATAAATTTATATCAAATTCAAAGCAAGTTTCGCGATGAAATTCGCCCTCGTTTTGGTTTGATGCGGGGACGGGAATTTATCATGAAGGATGCTTACTCGTTTCACACCGACGAGGAAAGTTTAAAGCAAACCTATCAGGATATGGATCGGGCATATCGCAAGATTATGACCCGTTGTGGCTTACAATTTCGTGCTGTAGAAGCCGATTCTGGGGCGATTGGTGGCTCTGGCTCTCAGGAGTTTATGATTTTAGCTGAAGCTGGAGAAGATGAAATTCTCTATACCGAAGATGGTAAGTATGCTGCTAATGTAGAAAAAGCCGTATCTTTACCAGCCGATGTCGTCGATTCTCCCTTTGATCGCTACGAAAAACTAGCTACACCGAATACCGGAACCATTGCTTTATTAGCCGAAACGGTTAAATGTTCTCCAACGGTAATCGTTAAAAATGTTTTATATGAAGTAGTTTACGACAACGGTACAATTGTATTGGCTTTAGTTAGTATTCGTGGCGATCGCGATGTGAATGAGGTTAAATTGCAAAACGAATTAACCAAACTCGCTGCTCAATATAACGCCAAGACAATTATTGCCCTCAATGTACCCGATGCTACGGCTCAAAATAAATGGGCGGCACAAGCTCTACCGTTAGGGTATATTGCACCAGATCTTGCTGATGACTATATCAGTAAATCTAAAATGGTTGCACCTCAATTTTTACGCCTAGCAGATAAAACCGTTGTGGAATTAAAAAACTTTGTCACTGGTGCAAATGAAGTAGGCTATCACGTGGTCGGTGCTAATTGGGGAAAACAATTTACCCTACCCAAATTAGTCGTAGACATTCAAGCAGCCCAATCTGGCGATCGCGCCTTGCACAACCCTAGTCAAACCTTAAGCAGTGCTAGAGGGATCGAAGCAGGACATATATTTCAGTTAGGTACGAAATATAGTGAGGCTATGGGTGCAACCTTTACCAACGAACAGGGCAAAACCGAACCCTTATGGATGGGTTGTTATGGAATTGGCGTATCTCGATTAGCACAGGCTGCTGTAGAACAGTCTCACGACCGTGACGGGATCATCTGGCCTGTAGCGATCGCCCCCTATCAGGCAATTGTCATCATTCCTAATATTACCGAAACTGATAAAGTCAGCGTCGCCGAACAACTCTATCGAGACTTAAACCAAGCAGGGATTGAAACTCTCTTAGACGATCGCCAAGAACGTGCGGGAGTTAAATTTAAAGACAGCGAGTTAATTGGCATTCCCTATCGCCTTGTCACAGGGCGATCGCTGGCACAGGGGAAAGTAGAAGTAGTCAAACGAGCTACCAAGGAATCTCAAGATATTGCGATCGCTGAAGTTGTTGCCACCATCAAAGAATGGATTCACCTAGAATTACAGCAGTAAAAACCGTGTAGTTATTTCCGATAGGGCGATCGCTTTTTAGGATAAAGCCATCGAGCAAATAATTTAGTCATTCTCGGCATCACTACATAGGTCATTAACAAGACGATAATTGCCGTGAGTATTAAACTTTTCAATAAAGAATGAAAGGGTAATAATTCTAATAAAGGAGTAAATATTAAACTAACCAGTCGAATTAGGGGAAAAATAGCAAATAAAGTAATTGCTGCCATTTTGTGGCGTGGTGGCGGAATAATTGCTTTAGAAGAGGGGAGGGTAAACCAAGTTTCTAAGCCTGTAATCACTTTAATTGTCGGTGGTTCTAAACGTAAACTTTCAGCACGGGCCAACCATTGACGGCGGCATTGAGATTCTTGCCAGATGCGGAGATTGCTGGCGCGGTCAAATTTGAAAATAATTTGATATTCATTATCTTCTGGAGTTCCAGGCCGAAAAACATTAGTTCCCAAATGTCCTTCAAAGGTCATTGCTGCTTGAGTAATGCCAGCAATAAATTGTTCAAA
>JBHJNX010000123.1:0-8906 GCA_050330335.1 Pleurocapsa sp.
CAACGGGCGATCGCTTCAGTGGAATTTCCTGCCAAACAACAAGATGTAGACCCTTAATGGAAGTTAATGAGCGACTGGATTCACGACTATACCCCTGAAGATGCCATAATTATCTCTCACCCTTGGAAACTGGCGAGTTTTAGCTGGATGACCGAAAGAGCTACTATTGTCAAGCTGAAATTATTTCCCCAGAGCAAAAAATCGATTGTGGAATACTATCAACGTTTGAACGATCTCAGTGATGGTGCTTTGGATAAAATTTACTTTGGAGATGAACTATTCAATCAAATTGAAACCGTAAAAGCTATCAGTTCGGGGTTTTCTCACCTTAATGGCGATCGCGTTACCCAATTAATGGAAAAATATCACGCCAGCTATTTTTTAACCGAACAAGAACATCATTTAGATTTAGAAATCGCCCACACTCAACCACCTTATATTCTCTATGCTCGACCTAAATCGTAATCTTGTTTAGCTATTTAAATAAATTAAAACCGAGGTGAATTTGATTTGATTTTTCTATCCACCTCAAGCATTTGATAATGAAGTTAACCTTAATGTTCTTTATAACCGCCTCGCTTGATTAATTCCTCTGGACTTAAACTAGAAACAAACTCTTTAAATGCTTCTCTCTCAGCATCATCTGCATCTCGATCTACAGGAATTGAGGCATCAGCTACTACTTCTTCCATGACCCAAATTGGACTATCAGTCCGCAAAGCAATGGCGATCGCATCACTGGGACGACAATCTACTTCTTTTTTAATTCCTCCCATATCGAGACATAAAACTGCATAAAAAGTATCATTGCGTAGAGAATGAATGATAATGCGTTCTAATTGCAAATCCCAAACCTCAAGTATATTAGCAATTAAATCATGAGTTAAAGGACGAGGAGGATAGTTTTTTTCTAAAGCATTAATAATTGCTTTTGCCTGATCTTGTCCGATAAAAATGGGCAAAGCACGACGTTCTGAACTATCCTTCAGTAAAACTATAGGACTGCGACTAGCCGCATCTAAAGCAATGCCTGCAATTTTCATTTCAATCATAGATTTAGCCTCTGAAGTATATAAGATTGGCAGGAAACAAGAGTTAATAAAAATAGACTTAAAGATTGCTCTCAAATCTATTTTCGACTTTTAAATAAGGTGTGTGTATATTCCAACCGCAGTAATGACAAATAATATTCAGAACGGGGTTGCGATTGACGATGATGTTTAATCACAGTATGCCTCAATTTATTGCACTTGCCTTTACTATTCAAGAAAAAATTATAGTTGACCTAGTTAGAGGAAAATAAGGTTAGCAAAAGGGGAACTCTAACCCTATTCAGGGTAGACACCAATCTCCTACTTAAGTGTTCCCTTAAAATTACTAAAGTTAGAGATTTACTAACTTTGATTGCTCAAAATTAAAATATCGTAACTTTAAATTGGACAAATTATGTTTACAGGTTTAGTAGAGTCGATCGGCTCCATCGATAGCCATAGCCAAGATGCTTTTGAAATATCAATTGTGGGGGATAATTCTCTGGCAATACTTTCTGATTTAACTATCGGTGACAGCGTTGCAGTAGATGGAGTATGTCTGACAGTAGAAGCAATAACTAACCATGGTTTTATCGCTACTGTTTCTCCTGAAACCTTACAAAGAAGCACATTGGGGACTCGCGATCGCGCTGCTCGATATGTTAATTTGGAAACTTCATTACGAGTAGGCAGTAAAATCGGTGGTCATTTTGTAACGGGACATATCGATGGTGTAGGCTGTTTAATTGAATCGGTAGCTACAGATAAATCCTGGTGGATGCGTTTTGGAATGCCTCAAGGCATGGAACAACAGTGGTGCGATCGCATCGGTCGTTATTTAGTTCCTAAAGGTAGCATTGCTGTCAATGGCATCAGTTTAACTGTAGCGGATTGTCCTGCTGATAGCACTTGGTTTACTGCGGCGGTTATTCCCCATACCTATGATTTCACCAATCTCAGTCACTTGCAAGGGGGAGATTTAGTCAATCTCGAAAGCGATATTTTAGGTAAATATGTCGATAAACTAATTAATCACCGTCAACCAACAGTTAACCAACCAGAAGATGTTGGCTTGTCTTTTTTAGCCGAACACGGATATGTTTAAACAATTACCTCAAAAAAATAGTACCACCGCCACGCCGTTTTACCTTAGTTTATGACCTGGAAACCCAGGGTGGGAATTGGCTTTTCTTGCTTCCATTTCCGAGTACAAGCTCGGTATACTTCCGCAAAAATCTTGGCTATTCCCTCATAAATCAAGCATAGATCAATAAACTATGGAGGCAGTCACCAACGTAGTAGTGGAACTTTCTCTATCTTAGTAACTTTTGTATTTTTAGCAAGGGGAAAGTAGAAAATATAGTGGAATTACAACACGCGATCGTTGCTTATAAAGCAGGAGATAAAAATAGCCAACAATGGGCAGAAAAATGCGCCAGAGAACTAGAAGCACGTCAATGTCAGGTTTTATTAGGACCTAGTGGCATTAAAGATAATCCCTATCCAGTATTTTTTGCTTCGGCAAACCACAAAATCGATCTGGCTCTAGTTTTGGGTGGAGATGGTACTATTTTGGCGGCAGCAAGACATCTCTCACCAGAAGGCATACCTATTTTGGCGGTTAATGTCGGCGGACATTTGGGTTTTCTCACAGAACCTTTTGAATTATTTAGAGACACTCTAAAAATCTGGGAGCGTTTGGAATCAGACCGCTATGCCGTACAAAAACGCATGATGCTGGAAGCGCAAATTTTAGAAGGCGATCGCAATTCCTTTAGAGCAGTCAGCGAGAAATTTTATTGTCTTAACGAAATGTGCATTAAACCAGCCAGTATCGACCGAATGCCAACTTCAATTTTGGAAATGGAAGTCGATGGGGAAATAGTGGATCAATACAGTGGAGATGGATTATTGGTATCTACTCCTACTGGTAGTACCGGTTATACAGTTTCGGCTAATGGGCCGATCTTACACCCAGGAATGTGGGCGATCGCTGTTACCCCAATTTGTCCATTAAGTCTGTCTGGTCGTCCGATTGTATTACCACCTGGTAGTTTAGTTAGTGTCTCTCCCCTGCGAGATGATGAAGTTAACACCAAGCTGTGGACTGATGGGGCATTAGGAACTACCATCTGGCCGGGACAGAGAATCGCAATTAAAATGGCACATTGCCAGGCAAAATTCATTATCCTAAGAGAAAGTTATTCTTTTTATCAAGTTTTACAAGAAAAATTACAATGGGCTGGAACTAGAGTTTATTATCCGGGAAAAAATAATGATCATCTGTGAGTTAATAATTTAATAATTTATTGTGAATTTTTAAATACTTTTTCAAATGTTTTACAAACGGCTTTTGCGTCTTAGCTTGGCAATATTTACCGCAATTTTGATTGTTTTTATCAATTCCGATCTAGGATTGGCACAATTTCAAAACCCTACTGAATATCTCAATAATTCTTTTTCTTGGCAAAAATTTCAATCTAACACCCTCAATATTTTTACCCCTGATAGTGTTACTACTGAATCAATTCCCGTAGTTGTTGATGGCAGAGAAATTTTTGATGTCGGTCAGACTGATAATGCCAGAGCAGAAGATCGAGCCAAAATGATTGAAAATAGATTAAAAAATGCGATCAAATCCGAACAAGCACCGCAAATAACAGTTCGAGAAGAAGGCAGATTGGCAGTATTGTATCTCAATGGGGAATATTTATTCACTGTTACCAGTAAAGATACTATTGGCGAAGAAAGACCCTTGCAACGGGCAAGTTATCTCAAAAGAGCGATCGCCGAAGCTATAGAACAAGGTCAAAAAGAAAGAAGTAGTGGCTATCTCCAACGTCAGGTAGCGATCGCTTTAGGATTGTTGTTTTTTGCTTTGATCGGTAGTAGATTACTCGAACAACTACAAAGATATCCATTAAGGCAAGCAATTCAAAAAATTATTCCCGGATTTTCCAGCCATCGAAGCTCTCAGCCTTCTAATTTAACCACTTTGATTAGAGTTAAGTTGGGTTTTGTTCAATTAGCTCTTTGGGTGTTGACAATTTTAGTAATTTTAGAATTATTTCCCTATTCAAGAGACTGGCGATATGGAATTTTAAACTGGATTGTACTTCATGTTGATCGCCCTTTATTAAAGTTTGGAGGCAGCAATTTTTCCTTAATTAATTTATTGTTTATCATCGGTTTATTAGTTGCATTAATTATAGTTAGTAATTACATAACTGATTTATTGCGTACGAAAATCCTACAGGTAACTAGGATGAATCGCGGTTCACAAGAAGTTATTTTGACTGTTACCAAATACGGATTAATATTTTTAGGTACACTGATTCTGCTTCAAAGTAATGGTATAGATTTAAGCTCTATAGCATTTTTCGGAAGTATTTTGGGTGTAGGTATTGGTTTTGGTCTGCAAGATATTGCTCGCAATTTTGCCAGTGGTTTAGTATTACTATTCGAGCGATCAGTGCAAGTAGGAGACTACATTCAAGTTGGTAGTCATGAAGGTACGGTGGAAATAGTGAGAGCGCGAAGTATTGTTTTAAAAACTTTAGACCGAATTTCAATTATCGTCCCCAATTCTCGATTACTCACTGATGAAGTTATTAACTGGAGTCATCATAATAGTGTATCCCGATTACATTTACCTTTAGGAGTTGCTTATGGTTGTGATGTCAATAAAGTTAAAACAGTTTTATTAAAAGTAGCAGACGAACATTTAGAGGTTTTACGCAATCCCAAACCACAAGTTTTTTTGAAGGAGTTTGGCGATAGTTCGATTAACTTTGAATTATTAATTTGGATTGCCGACCCCAGCCGACAGATGCCAATCAAAAGCGAGCTTTATTTTGCTATTGAAGCAATGTTTAGAGAACAAGAAGTAGAAATTCCCTTCCCTCAAAGAGATTTACATATACGTACTGGAAATTTACCTCTATCCCTTTCTCCCCAAATAGAAGGTCATTTACTTTATCTACTTAAAGGTTTAATTGCCAAACAATACAACGATGGTAAAAAGTAATTCATTAGTTATAATCCCTTGAATTTAGAGTGAAGGAAAACAACACTTCACCCTAAATTTTTTATTTGGGCTTTAGCGATCAAAATCGAACTAATAGATAAATGCTAAACTCTTAGATTTAAAACATTTCTAGCTTGTTCGCGGTCGTCAAAATGGATTTTTTCCGTTCCCAAAATTTGATAATCTTCGTGTCCTTTTCCTGCAATTAAAACTCCATCTCCAGGTTGAGCATCTTCAATTGCTGTTTGGATCGCTGTGGCGCGATCGCCGATTACCATATAGGTTGTACCATCAGGAATACCTGCTACAACATCCTCTAAAATTCTTTCTGGCTCTTCAGTACGGGGGTTATCAGAAGTTACTACTGCTACATCAGCAAGTTTGGCAGCAATTTTACCCATTAAAGGACGCTTAGTGCGATCGCGATCGCCGCCACAACCAAAGACACAGATCATTTTGCCACTAATAAAGGGACGAGCTGCTTTAAGGAGATTTTCCAAACTGTCGGGAGTATGGGCATAATCAACGATGACGCTGATGTCTTGAGTGGGACTGACCTGTACTCGTTCCATTCTGCCAGGTACGCCACTAAATTGAGGTAAACTGGCGGCTATGGTGTCTAGAGTTACTTCCAGATGAATTGCTGCACCTACGGAAGCAAGTAAATTAGCTAAGTTAAACTGACCTACTAAAGGAGAGTTAAAAGCTATTTCTCCTAGAGGAGTGTGCAAAATACCACTGACTCCTGTGGGCTGATAGTCGAGATTGCTGGTGTATAAATCTGCTGAAGAGTCCTTAACGCTGTAAGTCCACAGGCGATCGCGGTCTAATCTGTCCATCAAACGTCTGCCATAGGGGTCATCGGCATTAATAATCGCTTTACCTTGAAGATATTCATCACTAAATAGCAAGGCTTTAGCTTCAAAGTACTCTTCCATATCCCGATGATAATCTAAGTGGTCTTGGGTCAGATTGGTAAATACTGCTACTTCAAAAGGACAATTTCTCACCCTTCCCTGTGCTAGAGCATGGGAGCTAACTTCCATTACTGCATATTGATTACCTGCCTTAACTGCGTCGGCTAATTGAGCCTGCAATTCCACAGCAAAAGGGGTGGTATGTACTGCCGTCTGTTGGTATCCCTGCCAGCGAGTATATAAAGTTCCCAAGAGGGCGGTAGGATATTTACTCTGGAGTAAAAAATATTCAATTAGATGACTGGTAGTAGTTTTGCCGTTAGTTCCTGTTACTCCTATCATGTTTAATTTAGTGGCAGGGTAATCGTAAAAAGCAGCCGCGATCGCCCCACAGGTGTCTACTAAATCTTCAGTTTGAATCACACAGACATCATCTGTAGGTGGTTGTTTGGCAGCCGCTTCTGGAGTAACCACTGCCGCGATCGCTCCTTGTCCCATG
The DNA here is from genome assembly GCA_050330335.1 of Pleurocapsa sp. Lineage (GTDB taxonomy): Bacteria > Cyanobacteriota > Cyanobacteriia > Cyanobacteriales > Xenococcaceae > Waterburya. Next base: position 6,475 of record JBHJNX010000123.1, read on the forward strand.
GCACTCTGCCAGAATTCTCCCCCATCAACTCGCGTTCCGGGCATTCCAATAAATAAATCCCCTCCCCGACAGGCATGGGAGTTAGTACATACTCTTGTGACTTCTAAATCTAGGGCAGAGTGTTCGGGTACTTGCTTGAGTTCTACTTTGGCTAATAATTGACGCAGCTTCATCATGTTTGTTGCTAGTAAATGCGTTCTGCAATTGGCTTTACTACTACATTTTGGATACTTTTTTACGGCTCAAACGTTAAATTTTTCTGTAACATTTGTTCCAATTTGGCTACTGAAGCGCGGGGAGATAGGCGGGGTAAGGGTTTTTCTCTGGTAGCTAATTTTTGACAGAGTACTGGAATTTCATACTGATAGGCAGCAAACCAATCTTCGCGAGTGCTAATATCTCGGATTTCTAGATTAAAATCGATGCTTTGCACTGCGGCTAATTTTTCTTGTAATCCTTCACATAAATGACAACCAGGCTTGCTGTAGAGAATTAAATCCATAGAGATAAGAGAAACTAATGTATTATATAGTTAGGGATAGCAGCGATCGCAGCAAGAGCAACCTAATAAACAAAATTTGCAAGCTGACGTTGAAGTTAATAACATATTTGGTGCTGTTGCATGAAATGCGATCGCAATTATACGATCAACTGTCAATAGCTTATTTAATATCGACTTAACATTGAGACGTTAAATTCCAACTCACTCCAGAAATATTTTCTCAATAATTAATAACATCAAAACGACAATAAAATTAGAATGTAACTTATTGCTCGTTAGAACTAATATATTTTAAAATGTCGCTATTATTTTTATCGATGTCATAAACATATCCTAAATTAATTGCTACTCTTCTTCTAATTCCCAAAGAAGGATATAGTTTAGTCTCTAGTACTTCAGTGGCATGAAAATCAGCAGATTTAATTAATTTTAAAGCAGTATCTTTAGATAAATTATTACCTACAACATTTAAAACTTTAGTCGCACATTCATTTTTTTTAACTTTAGCTAATTCCGCGTCGCGTCCTTCATAAGCTAACAAAATTGCATCTAAACAAGCACCATAATCGTAAGAATTATTAAAGTTAAATTTAATTTCTTCTAAGTTGGGATTTTCAATTTCAGCTACAGCAGCTACAGATTCTGGTTGGTTGTTAGCAGGAGGCACAGCTGATGGTTGAGTTACTTGTCGCTCCGGAGCAGGAGGTATAGTTGATGGTTGGGTTGCTTGTGGTTCAGCTATCGGACTGATTGTATTATCATCAGAATTATAAATATAATTACCGGCTTGCATTTCTGCATTGGGAGCCGCACAACCTATTTCACCCGTAACATCATGCTTGAGATTAATCACCTCACCCTGGCAATCAACAGTATCAAATCCCCAAGCATTGAGAAATTCAACCATTTGGTTGGAAGTTTGCTGGGATGTTCCTGTTTGAGGGACTTGAGAGTGAGCGGACATGGCTACAATTGATTGAATACCTATAGTCATTCCTAAAAATATTGATATTTCTACGAACTTTTTCATTTTTTTATACTTAATCTCTTTTAAATCCCGATTATTGTAATAATCTGATTGATAATTTTTGGTTAACCACACCAAGTATTTATATCGATCTTGATAGAAATATTATATATATAACCAGATAAGTGTAATTAAATATACGATAAAAATATTTTGCCCAGGGATAATGTTTCTTCGTAAATCTAGTAGTCGATCTGGTTTATTGACATCCTCTTTTTGCATTAGAGATAGACTTTATTCAGTCTCGTGCTTGTCTACCAATATGTGTTGCTATACTAGGTAAATTATGTCTGCCAATCCCTATCAATGGTTGAACAAATCGTTAGCAACAATTCATCGTGCTAATTGGTATCGTGGGGTAAAAACTATTGAAGGGCTGCCTGGTGCAGTTGTACAGTTAGAAGGAAAGCTAGTCATCAATTTTGCCAGCAATGATTATTTGGGTTTAGCTGGAGATAGCAGAATGGTTCAAGCAGCGATCGCTGCTACGCAAAATTACGGTACGGGTGGCACTGGTTCGAGATTATTAAGCGGACATAGAAAACTACATCGAGAATTAGAAAGGGCGATCGCCTTTTTAAAAGAAACCGAAGATGCTTTGGTATTTAGTTCTGGCTATCTGGCTAATATCGGCGCGATCGCTTCGGTGGTAGGAGCAAAAGATCTAATTTTAGGAGACATCTACAACCACTCCAGTTTAAAAAAAGGTGCAATTTTATCTGGTGCAACTGCGATCGATTACCATCACTGCGATCTCGACGATCTGCGCTGCAAATTAACTACGCATCGTACTGCCTACCGTCGCTGTTTGATTACTACCGATAGCGTATTTAGTATGGACGGAGATCTTTGTCCTTTACCTGAGTTATTAACTTTAGCCACAGAGTTTGAATGTATGCTCTT
>JBHJNX010000124.1:0-41083 GCA_050330335.1 Pleurocapsa sp.
TGTGCCTCAGCTAACTTAGCAGCATCAATGATTTGTGCGCGAGTGCTATCAAAGCTACCATAGCGAATGTTTTCCGCTACCGTACCGTGAAATAAAAACACATCCTGACTCACCCAAGCAATGGCGCGACGTAGATCGTACAAGTTGAGGTTGCTGATGTTGATGCCGTCAATGGTAATATTTCCCTTTTGTACCTTATAAAAGCGCAGTAGCAGTTTAACGAGGGTGCTTTTACCCGAACCAGTTGCCCCAACTATACCAACAGATTCTATCTGCTCTACTTTACCTCGAAGATAGTTGGGGAAAGGAAAATTCGGAACGTAAACAGTCGCTATAGACCCAACAACTAATTCCAAAGCATTAATATAGAAATCTTCACTAAGGGACACGACTCGTTGAGGATTGCGAGGAATACAGGTTTCACCCATGGTATGCTGCACGACTCGACAATTTTCCCCAGACTGTTGCTGAGTTACACGAGTATTATTAACTCTATTAGAAGCTGCGATCGCAGTTGTGGTTAACAGTCCTAAAATCAAAAAATAGCTTAAACGGCGTAGATAGTTCTTCATCAAATTGGTTTGTGTTCAATACAATTGAAGCAGAAAGCTGATTGAATTTTTGCTATGAAACTAGAAGCCTTAAAAGCTTATCGAGATGAGATTCTGGCGATCGCGCTCTAGTTGCCACGCACCCAACATTAGGGTATTTGGTTCAGTGGCACGAGGAGAAGCAACAGAGTTCAGCGATATTGATTTTCTAATCGATGTTACTCCAGAACAGTCTGTACTCGATCTTATTCGTCTGAGCCAAACATTATCGGACTTACTGGGATGTAAGGTAGATGTTGCCCAAAGTACAGCACTTAATCCTTTAATCCGTGATGAAGTAATAAAAGATGCTATTGTTCTAGAAACACTCAATTGACGGTAAGCTTTTCTGCGGAACAATATCTGTAGCTTACTTCACCTTCAACGTTAAATAATTTATATAATTTAATAGCGCACTGACTGCGAGCAGCTAAAGACTTAATTTTCTGTGTATCCCACAATACATGAAGATAGACTAGACGCTAACGTACAAAAAATACCATGAAAAAGGTGACATTAACAGAATTGAGTAATAATATTGAACACCTACTGGATGAGGTATTAAAAACAGGTATTCCAATAGAAATTAATAAAAATGGTAGGCTATTAAAAATAGTTCCTGTGGAAGAAAACGATAAACTTCAAAATTTGATTTTTAAGCCAGATGTTATTCAAGGAAATCCCGATGATTTAGTTAATATAAATTGGGAGCAGGAGATGAATATTGATTTACCTTGATACTCATGTCGTTGTCTGGCTTTATTCTGGTTTGACAGATAAATTAAGTGAACTGGCTAAAAATTTAATTAATGATAATGAAATTTACATATCAGCAATTGTTCGATTAGAGTTGCAGTATTTATACGAAATAAAACGCATTACACATCAACCTGATGCGATTATTGCTGAACTGTCCGAGCAAATTGATTTGCAGATATGCAATAAAAGCTTTAACCAGATTATTAGTATTGCTTTAGCAATTAATTGGACTCGCGATCCTTTTGACCGAATTATTACGGCAAATGCTTAGATGGGTAATAGTATATTACTGAGTAAGGATGAAAACATCATTCACCATTTACCATTTACCAAAATTGAATTTTTGCCACAGTTTTTTCTAACATATATAGGTAGTCGAACCCATCAAACCCAAAATGAATATAGAAGAGCAACTTAAAATACTTATAGATGATGCTCCTCAATATGGTATTCCCGCAGTAGTTGTAGAAAAAGCGATCGCGCCAGTCTTAGAATTATTTGCCAAACAACTGACCAATACTGAATATTATGTATTGCAAAATTTAGATTCTGATTGGGTTTTAACTACTATTGCCAATCCTCAACTTCAACAGGAAAAACAAGTAATTTATGCTTTTAAAACCGTTAAGGATGCTGCAATTTATCAACAGAAAAGCAATCCTGACTTAATAGCCATGCCGATGCCAATTACTCATTTGTTATTTAGGTTATTTTCTCTCCAGGAAGTAGACAGTCTAATCGTTTTAGACAATTCTCTTAATTTAGATCGGGGTGTTGAAATTAGACGCGATCGCTTGGTAGCTTTGATTCAGCAGCAAATTGAACAGCTAACTCAACCTCCATCTAACATTGCTTGATTGTTAAGTAAACAAATGCAAAACAAAGTTTATTTAAGTCAAAAATATTGATATTTATCTCAAATTTGGGTTTAACTTGGTCAGGCTATAAATTTAATAGCTATAATTACATCCTAAACCTTCGCGGTGCAGTAATTCCCCAAGAATTAAATTAAATGTGCCAGCTTTTTTTCAATTATCCCTAATTAGATTTTCACTTGTTGACAACACATAGGATTATTTTGAGTATATGCCGAAAGTTTGGAATTTGAGCAATCAACCTCAACAACATTGGACAGAAGATAATCGGTTTCATGTGCAAGGAGAATATTCTTGTCCTGTATGTCGTCATGGAAAAGTTTCTGCTATGCCATTAATGGAAACTTTTGCTTGTAATTTTTGTCAGCACATTTTTATCACCAATTTTGACAAACAACTGCTCAAAATGGCAGATAGTCAATTACCTCTAACTTGGTATTGGAATGGTAAAAACTGGAAGGGAATCCAACGGGAAGGTACGGAAATGGGATGGGGTTATCTCCTGTTTGCCTTGGGTTTCGTGCTTTTACCCACAGGAATAATTGGTTTTGGTACTTATTTATTTCCTCCCGCACCCGACAGCCCTCTATCTTGGCTACCTCTTTTCTGGTGTATCGTTACTTTTTTCGCCCATCTATTTTGTCTGATTTGGTTGATTATTGAATATTATCAGTTTCCAATTTTTCTGTATATTCGTGCCATAAAAAGGAGATTTTCTCCCAGGAATTGGTTTGCTTGACAACCAATCGGCAATTGATAAATGTTAAATGATAAATGAAACTCCCAGAGATCTATTCGCCCGTATAGCTTTAGAGCAAATCCCCAAAATCCTGACTTTATTAGACCGCAATCCCCATAGTCCTACTTATGGTTGTTTTGATCGCAGTTTTTGGCAATATAAAGTTATTGATTTTCCGGCGGGAATGTCTCAGGAGTTTGTTTATCCTCTAGCCCTGGCATACCATACCGATTTACCTGGCAATATTTTTTATCGACAACCGATTATTAAAGATTGGGTAGAGGCGGGAATTATGTATGCTGCCCGTAGCAGTCACCCCAATGGTTCTTGTGATGATTATTTTCCTTATGAAAGAGCCGCAGGGGCAGCCGCATTTTCTTTACTTGCCTGTGTTGAAAGTTATACTTTGATGGGTTTAAATAATCCTGTCGCTATAGATTTTTTCTGCAAACGGGCAGATTGGCTGGCAGATCATCAAGAAAGCGGACGTTTGACCAATCATCAGGCTTTGATTTTACTGTGTTGGGAATTATTATCCCGACTCTTAAAAAGCGATCGCTGGCAGTCTGACATACAGGCAAAATTAGAACAGGTATTAGCTTGGCAAAATCCTGAAGGTTGGTTTATTGAATATGAAGGTTGCGATCCTGGCTATCATACTCTAACTATTTCTTGTCTGGCCCGCGTTTACGAATTAAATCCCAGTAACCGTTTAAAAGATGCGATCGCCCGTGGGGTAATTTTAGCCGCTCAATTTGTGCATCCCGATGGTTCTTATGGCGGAGAATATACTAGCCGCAACACCTATAACTTTTTTCCCCATGGTTTTGAATTAGTCGGTAAGTGGCTACCAGAAGCTTTAAACATTAACGATCGCTTTTTACAGGGATTAAACAATGGCTTGGGTTCTTGTTATGCTGACGATCGCATTATTGGTCATCATACCTGGAATTATCTCTTAGCCTGGCGCGATTTTATTCCAGCCCGTCCTCCCCTAAAGCCCCGTCCTTCTGGTCGTTTTTGGCTTCAAGAAGCAGGAATTCTCATCGACCGACGCGATCGCACGGAACTGTATCTGGCATTAAATAAAGGTGGAGTATTCAAACTGTTTCGCGATGGTAAATTAGTTACTTCCGATACTCAATTTTCTTTACTCGTTAGAGATGGTAAAAAAATTAAAAACGCTGTCGGACATTTAGTCAGTAACTATCACACCACCGTCACTGATAACGAAATTACAATTACCGGCTCTTTAGGTTGGGCAAAACAAAAACAAATGAACTCGGTAAATTTAATTATTTTGCGTTTGGTAATGCTATCTGTGGGGCGATTTTTTCCCAATTTAATCCGCATCATCTTACAAAAAATCCTCATTACAGGCAAACAACCAGCACCCTTTCAATTTTCTCGCCGTTTGTGCTGGCAAGAGGGACACTGGCAGGTAATCGACGAACTCACAGCAAAATCTTGGGATAATGTCATTGCTGCCGATATGGGTTGCGATCGCACTTCAATTTATGTAGTAATGAGTCGTACCTTTCAACCAGGGCAATTACAACCCCCTTTAAATTTAACCCCACAAATTAATAATTTAACAGGCGGTCAAGTTTTGCAATTAACCAGAAGTCTATAAGTATTTTTATCTAAACTAACGTCGGTTGCTTCTGTTAGTTTTATTATAAGGAACATCTTTAATGCTACTACCAATTCCTTGAATAATTCCCCTACCAATTAAACCGATTCCCCGACCAATTACCTGAGTCAAAATAAAGACCACGCCGCTACCAATAAAAGATAAGATGGCTTGCAACCGAGGAGCAATCGCGTCACGAGTTTCAATGAGAATAGTGGCTAACCAAGGTAATCCTCTAAGTAGTTCTAATTCTTGTTTTCTCGAAGCATAAATAAATAAAGTTTTAATTCTGCCATTATTTAAAATAAACAGGCGGTAGCGGCTTTCAAAGATGTTTTGAGGATTATTCCAATAAATTTCTTGACGATATCTCCACACTAAATCGTTCCGAAATCTAGCTATTTCTCTATTACTTTTATATTCAACTAGGTAAAGGTTATACTTAAATATTTCTAGATCTGAAAAGTTATTTAAAATAACTACCATTGTGGCATTGGCTAGTTGAATAATTAAATGATTTAATAATTGCTTGGCTCTAGTAATTGCTTCGGGAGCTTCAGCACGATACACTACGTTATCGACAATTAAAGGTTGTTCTCCTAAAAAATAAGCAAATAGTTCTGCTGCTAAGTAGCAATGATTTAAAATATTATTATTAATTGAAGAAAGCTCTTGACCCAAAATCATAGACAATTCTTGGCGATCGCTTTGAGTTAAAGCCCCAAAATGTTTAACTAAAAAATTTTCTGTAACCCATTGCCAAATTTCAACTAAATAATCATTAGTAGCCAAACTAAGTTCTTTTTGAGTTCGTAATTTTTCAATAGTTTTATTTAAATATTCCAGAATTGTATAGAGTAATTCTTGCTTTTTATTGGGCTGTAAAATATCTATTTCTAAAGTTATTTTAGTGCGATTAACTAAACCTAATTGAATATCTGAGACGACCCTGTTAAATATTTCTGCGGTAACGGCATCTTTAAAAACTGGAGCAACTACCAGTTCAGTTGCAGGTAAAATAGGTTTGATTTCAGATGAGCCAGATAATTCAATAGCACTGCGATCAGTTTCTGGTGGGATTTCCTCTGCTTCAGCAGTTAATCGCTCGGCCACCCAACGTGCTGCTAATAATTCTCGTTTGCGACCAATTAAAAATACTCGCTCCCAATCGGATAAGTCTTCTTTGATTAATTCTCGTTCGATCGCTTCAAGATTAGCCGCCAACTGTTGTCTTCCCAATCTACTGAGTCGCGATAGGGTTACTTGCCACCAACGAGGAGTAGTGTTAGATTTTAGCGGTCGATAGATTTCACCATAAGCTACAGACCGCAAACCCGCGATCGCCATATCGATATCAGTCCCCTTGTAACAATATCCCCGCACCCGCCAAGATTCGATCTCTGCTAATTGCTTAGACTTGAGATTACCCAAAAATAAAAATAATGGTAATTGGGGATAAATTTGCCTGATCTGCTGGCAGAATTCCAGACTGGAAAACCTCAACTCCTTTCCTTCCCAACCCACACCTACTACCAAGATATTTAATACCAGTCCTTGAGTAAGCTGTCTGATGGTATCGTAACTGGTGTCTCCCTGACCAATAATTATAAAATCTGGATAGACAGCGATCGCACTAACCAAACCCAGGCGAAATATCGGGTCATTATCAACAATAAATAGTTTGATCTGGTCTTTGGTCATTGAACGATTATCAGCGAGGAAAGATTATATCGTAGAATGATAACCGCTTAATATTCAACAGGCGATCAACTTGAGTAATGAGGAAGTGGAAACCAAAAAAAGCTTTAAAAATTCAACCATGTAGTATGGACAGAGTAAAACAGCTACCTTTCCCTACTTCAGAAGTAACCGTAATGTCTCCACCGTGCAACCGTGCCAATTTTCGGGATAAAGTCAAACCCAAACCAGTTCCTTCAGGATGATGATTGATTTGTTGAAAGGGTTGAAATAGCTTATCGAGATGGTCTGGGGAGATACCAATTCCTGTATCGCAGACCTCAAAATACAGCATATTATCGCGAATTTTGACATCTAAAGTCACAGAACCGCAATTAGTAAATTTGACCGCATTGGAGATTAAATTAACCAAAATTTGCTTGAGACGCACGCGATCGGCAAAACAAAAATCTATATCATTTTCAAGATGCAAAATTAAACTAATGTCTTTTTCTTGCGCCTGTTGTTCTAGCATTAATAATGCAGCCTGACACACATCTGCTACTGCTAGTTTTTCTAAATTAAGTACTTCTTGATTGGCTTCAATTTTAGCCAAAGCTAAATAATTATTAACCAAATCTAGTAAATGCTGGCCCGTAGTTAATAATGCAGCAGCATACTGCATTTGCTTGGCATTTAAAGAACCGTAGAGTTGATCTTTTAACATACGTGCAAATCCAATAATTGAAGAGGTAGGACGACGTAATTCATGAACTAAATGGGAAATATGTTCCTGTCTGTCAGTTTCAGCCGCTTCCCAAATTAATTTTTCAGCTTCTAACTGTTCGATGCGCTGCTGTTGCTCGGCTTTTGCTGCTTCCCAAACTAATCTTTCAGCTTCTAACTGTTGGATACGCTGTTGTTGCTGTTTGATTAAATTTAATTGTTGCTTTTGTTGTTGTTGTTTTCTTGCAGCAATGATTAAAGTACGTTCTAGTCTGCTAGGTAGTTGATTTAGTTTGTGCTGCAAAACATAATCGCTGACACCAGATTGTAGTAACTGTACTGCTATTTCAGCATCTAATTTTTCTGTAATTAAAATCAGAGGAATTTGCTTAGGTAAAGCATACCACCAGTCTAATTGTTCTAAAGGAGATTCGGGTTTTGAATAGTTACGATATGACGAATAACTATATAAAATTGCATCATAGTCTTTAGCTGATAGCTCCCACGCAGATGGATTTAAAGCGATCGCCTCATAAGTAAAATTAATCCCTGCCGAACTTAGACTAGAACAAATATTTTCTACCTCAGCAGCAAGATCGCTCAGAATAAGAAGATTCAAGCTGCTTATTCCAAGGGTTTTTGATTGTTGTCGTAAAATCAATCCAGAACCTTCTGACATAAATTTAAATGCTTCTCTGGAATTGAGCCTATTTTAATTTGTCCTTTATTTATACTATCTGTCAAGTCCATCGATTTATGTCCAATTTTATATAAACCTCTATTGAAGGCTTTAAATAAAAATCAAGATTATTAAAGATAATATCCTCAATTTATGCCCAAAAAGCTATATTAGCCTATTAATCATCAAATTTAAAATTCTTTTTGGGAAAAAATAATCATTGAAATAGATAATAGTAAGGCTGTGTACAATACACCATACAGCGCATGGGTGAGAAGTTCACTAGAGTTGGGTAATAAACCATAAACTGCTTGGTTTTTCAAATCCAGACGGGAAAGATCTGGCAAAATTAGATAAAGATTAGTAGTCAGTTGTTCGATACTTTCATTTTTACTGAGTTTGCCCAATTCCACTAAATCTTGGCTAAAATGCCCCATAAGATAAACTCCAAAACTGAGCAACGTTGCTAAAATCGAACTGGTAAATACACCAAATAAAATCGCCACACTTACTAGCAAAGATAATTCCAATAACAGATATAAAGCCGAAATTATTAATGCTCCCGTCGGATATTCAATATGAGACAGACTCAGCATTCCCAGATAAATTGTCATCATCATGGCGATAGTTACTGCTAAAACTGCGGTTAAACCCAAATGTTTGCCTAAAATTAGTTCGGCACGGCTGATGGGTTTGGGAATTAACATCAGTAAAGTACGTTTTTCAATTTCTTTGTTGATGGTACTAGTACCGACAAAAATCGCCACGATCACGCTGAGAAGGCTAATTGAACCAATGCCAAAATCTAATAAAATTTTTTCGTGAGTACCTGCGGCAATTTCAGGGATTATTTTAGTAGCTAAAATTAACAGCAACGAAAAAAAGCCAATAAAGTAGAGAATGCGATCGCGAATAACCTCTTGAAAACCGTTATTGGCAATAGTCAAAACTCTGATGGGGTTCATAAGTCTTAAACAGTAATAATGAACTATAAAAAATTGGCGTTTACACTGTTTATTTTGCCCACGATCGCCCTAAAAAATAACATTTGATTTATTGTTCAACTACTGGCTGTACTAAAGGTAGAAATACTGGAATTAATTCACTGCGACTAATACCTAAACAGGGAAAAGAAGTTTTGCCGTAATTTTGACCTACATCTAGAGGAAATACTGAATTATCTTGTAAAAAGACGAAATCACCTCCAGCCGCTTTGATAATCACCCAAGCCGCAGCAATATCCCAAATTTTTGGCGTGGCTTCTACTCCACCAATTACTGCTCCTGTTGCCACTAATAACAAGTTATAACTGGCAACCCCAATCATCCTGACTTTACAAGGAAAAGGTCGATTTAAAATAGCAGTGCTACGAGCGCAAAGATTAAACAAATGACTCTTGCTGGGATCATCTTGACTGCTATGAATTGGCTGATGATTTAAATATGCTCCTGTATAACCAGTAAGTCCCGAATTGCCATACCAAAAACCATGAAAATACTGTTTGAGGGGAGGAATATAAACAAAACCAAAAACTGGCATACCTCGATATAACAATCCTAAAGAAATTGCCCAAATTGGTATGCCACGGGTAAAATTAGTCGTACCATCAATGGGATCGACAATCCAACACCAATCAGTGTCAGGAAAGATATGGGTAGTTTCTTCAGTCAATACTCCGTGAGTGGGGAAAGCAGCCGCAATTGCCTCCCTAATAGCTCCATCCGACCAGCGATCAGCTTCGGTGACAAGACTACCATCTGCTTTTTGAGTGGCTTGTAACTTGCCAAAATCCGCAGTCAAGCGATCGCCTATAGTCTGAGTAGTAGCAATACAAAAATTAAGGATTCGATCCCAAAAGTCATTCACAATTTTGGTAAAAACAATTGTCTAAGAGGACAAGTTTAAGCTATCAAATAACTGCTGCATTTTGGCGCGGTCTAAAGTAATTTTTAATTCTAATTTTTGTTCTTTATCTCGTAATAAGAGTAAATACTTGTCCCCCTTACTAGTGGCTACTGCTAAAGGATTATTTAATTCAATTTTTTGATAGACAATTCCTGGCAGGGTAACGCAGATCACTACCTGAGATTGAGACTGAGGATAAATATAAAGCTTTTGCTCGGTAGTATCTAACCGTAATTTACCAGCAGTAATATTACGTTCAATATCAGAATTTCCCTCCTGCCAATAAATTGTAATTCCTTTTAACTGGGCATAATTTAAAACTAATTTCTTGTGAAACTGCTGCGGTTGCCAATCAATGTCCTGTAAATCTTCACTAGCAGGAATTAATCGCTGTTGCCAGATTACCTCTTTGCCATGCAAATCCGACCACCAAGCTGCGATCACCTCTAAATTCTCTCGATTATCTGCCCCAGCATTGTTTTGCTGCCATATTAAATCAGTCTTCATAATGCATAAAAACTCCGTTTAAAAACAAGGGAATCTATGGAATGTTCTAAAATAGTAAATCGTACACAGCACAACTCAAAAAATAATCTTTATATACAGTATGTCTATGTCTGTCTTGGCAGCGATCGCAGTCTTGGCTCTGTTAATTGTAGTTCATGAGTTAGGTCATTTTGCCGCCGCAAGGTTGCAAAAAATCCATGTCAATCGTTTTTCTATCGGTTTTGGCCCGAGTCTTTTAAAATATCAAGGTTCAGAAACAGAATATGCCATTCGCGCTTTTCCCTTGGGTGGTTATGTTGGCTTTCCCGATGATGACCCCGATAGCTTAATTCCCGCCGACGATCCTAATTTACTCCGCAATCGTCCCGTACTAGATCGAGCGATCGTTATTAGTGCTGGGGTAATTGCTAATTTAATTTTTGCTTATTTCCTGTTAGTTGGACAAGCAGCAACTATTGGTTTTCAAGACATTAACTATCAAGATGGGGTGTTAGTGCCTCAAGTATTGGATGAAAGTAACTCAGCCGCCGCTCAAGCTGGCATTCAAGCTGGAGATATTATTTTAACTATAGGCGATCGCACGTTAGGACAATCTGCCGAGGCCTTAAAACAATTGAGAGCTACCATTCAAGAGTCTCCCCAACAGCCCTTAAATATAACTGTCAAAAGAGAACAAGAAGTTATTTCTCTAGTGGTTACTCCCGAATTAGATCGAGATGGTCAGGGTAAAATTGGGGTAATGCTTGCTCCCAATGGGGAAGTAGTTCGTCGTCGCAGTGACAATATTATCGAAGCTTTTACCAGTGGTGCAACAGAATATCAAAGAATTGCCGTTTTAACCGCACAGGGTTTTTGGCAGCTAATTAGCAATTTTGGGGAAAATGCCGAACAGGTGGCAGGCCCAGTAGCTATTGTCGCTGTTGGTGCAGAACTGGCTCGTAATGACTTGGGAAATTTATTTCAATTTGGAGCTTTAATTAGCATTAATTTAGCAATCATCAATATTTTGCCTTTACCTGCTTTAGATGGCGGTCAATTGGCTTTTCTGGCTGTCGAAGGAGTGACAGGCAAACCTTTACCTAGCAAATTGCAAGAAGGTATTATGCAAACGGGTCTAGTTTTATTACTCAGTTTGGGTGTATTTTTAATCGTAAGGGATACAGTTAATTTGACATTTTTCCAAGAGTTGTTTCAATAAACAAACTAGTGAGTTCTTCTTCTAAGTCAGTTAAAGTCAAGCAATCTTCAACTAAGGTTCGACAGAGAGCGCATTCGATTTTGTTACTTCTCGAACATTTATATCCTGACGCTACCTGTAGTCTCAACTACGAGACTACCGTACAATTATTAGTAGCAACTATACTTTCAGCTCAATGTACTGACGAAAGAGTTAACCGAGTAACTCCAGCTTTATTTGCCAGATTTCCTGACGCTCCTGCTTTGGCTGGAGCAAACCGTGAAGATTTAGAAACTTTAATTCGTCCTACGGGTTTTTTTCGCAATAAGGCTAAAAATATTCAGGGTGCTTGTCAAAAGATTGTGACTGACTTTGAAGGAGAAGTCCCTCAGCAAATGGAACAACTACTAACCCTTCCAGGAGTTGCCCGAAAAACTGCTAACGTGGTTCTAGCCCATGGCTACGGTATTATTCAAGGAGTAACTGTAGATACTCATGTCAAACGCCTGAGTAATCGCTGGAAGTTAACCAACTCAGATAAACCTCTTAAAATCGAACAAGATTTAATGTCTCTGTTACCTCAAGCCGAATGGGAAAATTTTTCAATTCGTAGCATTTATCATGGTAGGGCTATTTGTAAAGCCCGAAACCCCGATTGTCATTGCTGTAGCCTTGCTCATTTATGTCCTGCTGCAAATCTATAGACATCGAAAAGAAAAGATTTTCCAGGGCAGTTTTGGATTTATAAAATTTTCCAGTATAATTATAAATCGCGTGTTTATTTGAAAAATATTCAATAAAATTTATGGCAAAGAAAGGTATGGTGGAGCGGGAAAAAAAACGCGCTCGTCTGATTGAAAAGTATGCTGATAAAAGAGCAGAATTAAAAGAACAATTTCGTACCGCATCTTCTGCTGCGGAAAAATTAGAAATTCATCGTCAGATTCAAAGATTACCCCGAAATAGCGCACCTAGCAGGAAACGCAATCGTTGTATGTTAACCGGTAGACCAAGAGGTTATTATCGCGATTTTGGTTTATCCCGTAATGTGTTGCGAGAGTGGGCTCACGAAGGTTTGTTACCTGGGGTTGTTAAATCTAGTTGGTAGGATCAATAAGCTGTAAAAATGATGCCCTTGAAGTTTTAAAAAAGCTATTCTAACTTTAGGGCTATTTTTTATTAATTAAAAGTTTAAACAGGTAAGATTAACTCTAAGTCCCAATTAGAAACAATTTGGGCTAACTTATCGCGATCGCGAAATTCTTTGATATGAGGTAAGACTCCTAAAATAGGTACTTGAGTAAAAAACTGTACCAAGTCTATGGGAGTAAAATCTTCTACACTGGTATTCGTTCCTGGTTCACAACAGTTGAGAATAATTCCTCGAAGATCGAGATTTAAACTGCGTGCCAAAGCAACATTGGTTACAGCATGGGAAATAGCTCCTAGTTTTACAGGAACTACTAAAATTGTTGGCAATCGCCAATCGGCAGCAATGTGAGCTACCGTAAGCTCGGCAGTGACCGGAGAACCCAATCCGCCTAAAGCTTCGACAAATACGAAATCTTGTTGTTGAGCTAGAGAATTTAAGCTCTGCCAAATCTTGTACAACTCGATGTTAATACCCTCTTTGACGGCAGCTATGGGAGGGGCTAAGGGGTGAGCTAAACGCAAGGGGGCAATGATTTCAATAGATTCATCTTCTACAAACAGGCGATCGTATAGTTCCATATCTCCAATACCAGTTTGAAGTAACTTAAAGATTCCCAGGCGATCGCGCTGTTTAATGTTATCAGTATGATTACCAAATCGGTATTTTTGCCAGTAAGCAGTTAAAGCTATAGTGACACAAGTTTTACCCGCATCTGTATCAGTGCCAGCTATTAATAATGTTTCCATTCTTATCAGTTATTTGGGTGTCAATCTCGCTGTTTTTAAGGATATCAATAATTCTTTTGCTTAGTAAGATGTACCGATGCTAAAGACACAGGTTAAAAATATAATATAAATCGGAGCAGAAATCACAGAATTAAGACTTAAAATCTCAATAATGATAATATAGGAGCTAGAGTATACTCGATTTTTTGTCTTTACAATAGCGAAAAAAGTATTAAATAATTTTGTTTAACAAAATATCGTGATCGATGATTACCCAACAGTGATAAGATTGCCGTGAATTAAGTTGAATGATTTGCCGTGAGCCATAGTACCATTTTAATGCCTCAGTCGATAGAGCCAAGTCCTTTACTGTCGGACTCTAATCGCCTCAGATTGTTTGCTGGTTCTGCCAATATCCCTCTTGCAAAAGAGGTTTCCCGTTACTTGGGAATGGATTTAGGTCCAATGATTCGCAAACGGTTTGCCGATGGAGAACTTTACATTCAAATTCAGGAGTCAATTCGTGGAGCGGATGTCTACTTGTTACAGCCTTGTTGTCATCCGGTTAACGATAGCCTGATGGAATTAATGATTGTCATTGATGCTTGTCGTCGAGCATCGGCAAGACAAATTACTGCTGTAATTCCTTATTATGGTTATGCTAGAGCAGACCGCAAGACCGCAGGTCGAGAATCAATTACAGCTAAGCTTGTGGCTAATTTAATTACTCAGGCAGGAGCTAATCGAGTCTTGGCAATGGACCTGCACTCGGCACAAATTCAAGGCTATTTTGATATTCCTTTTGATCACGTATATGGTTCTCCAGTTATTTTAGATTATTTAGCAGCCAAACAACTGTCAGATTTAGTCGTAGTTTCTCCCGATGTGGGTGGAGTTGCAAGAGCTAGAGCTTTTGCCAAAAAACTCAATGATGCACCATTAGCAATTATTGACAAACGCCGTCAGGCACACAACGTGGCAGAAGTAATGAACGTCATTGGTGATGTTAAAGGTAAAACTGCCGTGTTAGTAGATGACATGATCGATACAGCAGGAACTCTATCTGAAGGAGCAAGACTTTTGCGTCAGGAAGGAGCTAGACATATTTATGCTTGTGCTACCCATGCAGTATTTTCCGAACCATCAGTTTCTCGGCTATCTAGCGGTATATTTGAAGAAATTATCGTTACTAATACCATCCCAATTCCAGAATCTAAACAATTTAAGCAATTAACCGTATTGTCCGTGGCTAATTTGCTAGGAGAAGCAATTTGGCGCATTCATGAAGATAGTTCGGTAAGTAGTATGTTTCGCTAGCTATTATCCTTATTTCCAGAGGCGTTCTGAAAAGTTAGAACGCCTTTTTTGTTAAACTTATTAAGTTTAAATTATTTATCAGATTGTTCTAGATAAAGTGGTTTCTCGTCGAGAGAGCCGAGACGATTTAAAGGCCAAAAACGAACTGTAGCGCGACCTATCAAATTATCTCGTGGGACAAAACCCCAATAATGAGAATCATAACTATTATTGCGATTATCTCCCAAGACTAGATAATGGTCTTTTGGTACTATTTCTGGCCCGAATTGATAATTTGGAGCTTCTTCAATATATTTTTCAGTTAATTTTTTTCCATTAATATAAACTTCACCGTTTTTTATTTCTACAGTGTCTCCAGGAGTACCAATAACTCTTTTAATAAATGCATCATTATAATTCTGTTCTTTAAGGGTATCAGTAGGAGAAAAAACAACTACATCTCCCCTGACGGGAGCACGAAACCGATAACTAATTTTTTCAATAATCAGGCGATCGTCAATCTCCAAAGTAGGTTCCATAGAAGAAGAGGGAATAAAACGCGCTTCGGCCACAAAAGTACGAATACCAAAAGCCAAAATGCCAGCCGAAATAAAAGTTTTAAGCAGTTCTATAATTGGATGTTCTTCTTTTTTTTTCATCAGCACCTGTCCTCTATTTACCTAGTTATTGATTATGTTAATTGGTCAAAGTCAAATTCTTTTGCCAAACGGTAATTTATTCGTCGGGGATGTACGTATTCATCAGGGACAAATTGCCCAAATTGCTCCCGAAATTATGCCTACTGAAACAGATAAAATTATTGACGCAAAAGCACTAACTTTGTTGCCTGGAGTTATCGATCCGCAAGTTCATTTTCGTGAGCCGGGTTTGGAACACAAAGAAGATCTGTCAACTGCAAGCCATGCTTGTGCAAGAGGTGGCGTTACTTCTTTTTTGGAGATGCCCAATACTCGACCTTTAACAACAACTCAAACAGCATTGGATGATAAGCTGCAAAGAGCAGCTAACAAATCCTTAGTTAATTATGGCTTTTTTATTGGAGCTACCGCAGCAAATTTACCCGATCTGATCACTGCCAATCCTGTTTGTGGCATTAAAATTTTTATGGGTTCGTCTCACGGAGCTTTGTTAGTCAGTACTGAAGCAGAAATTGAGCCGATTTTCGCCCAAGGTAAACGTCTGATTGCTGTTCATGCTGAAGATCAAGCTCGCATTTTAGCTCGAAGACAACAGTTTTGCGATCGCACCGATCCCGCCGTACATTCAGAAATTCAAGACGAGCAAGCTGCTCTCAATGCCACTAAATTAGCTTTAAAACTATCTAAAAAATATCAACGCCGTTTACATATTTTACATTTATCTACAGGAATCGAAGCAGAATTGTTGCGTCAAGATAAACCCAGTTGGGTTACAGCCGAAGTTACACCGCAGCATTTATTATTAAATACCAATGCTTATGCAGAAATTGGTACACTAGCACAAATGAATCCTCCATTGCGATCGCCTGAAAATAATCAAATTCTCTGGCAAGCTTTATTAGATGGAGTAATTGATTTTATTGCTACAGATCATGCTCCTCATACTCTAGAAGAAAAAGCATTGAGTTATCCCCGCAGTCCTTCGGGAATGCCTGGGGTAGAGACTTCTTTACCTTTAATGTTGACTCAAGCAATGGCAGGACGCTGTAGTTTGGCTCAAGTATCTAACTGGATGTCAACCGCCGTAGCTGAAGCTTACAAGATTCCCAATAAAGGTAAGATCAAAGTGGGCTACGATGCCGATTTAGTTTTAGTCGATCTGAATAATCGTCATCCAGTATTGCGAGAAGAACTACAAACCAAATGTGGTTGGAGTCCTTTTGAAGGTTGGCAGCTAACTGGTTGGCCTGTTGTTACTATTGTTAATGGTCAAATCGCTTACGAACGGGGAATTTTTCACTCAGAGGTTAGAGGTAAGGCTTTGAGCTTTACTTAATAAGTAATCTTGGTGTAAATTAGAGAGGCCTTATCAGTATTATTATGTAAGTAATACTAACAATCTAAAGTTATTCTGAGATTATTATGAATAACAGTAATAATACGGGTAAATTTTAATTAGCTGCTCGCTATTTGGAACCTAATTATCAATGACTATTAGTAGTTCTCTTGAATTTTTCTCTTTACCAGAGTTATTTCGATTAATTGAACAAAACTCTAAAAGTGGTCGTTTGATCGTACAAACATCAGGAACAAGCAGAGGAGACAAACAGAAAAGAATATACTATGTATGGTTTCAAAAAGGTCGCTTAGTAGCTGCTAGCGATCGCCTCAATCACAAGGGACTTATCGACTTAATTTACAACCGAGGCTGGCTGAGTCCTCCTGTTGTCGATCGTCTGAGAACTTTATGTCCTCCAGAAGTTCCTCTGGGGATTTATCTCCAAGAAATGAAATTAGTTAGCAGAGAAAAACTGAGTTTAATTTTTCAATTACAGTTACACCAAGTTTATCGCTTGTTTCATTCCCAGGAAGGCTGGTTTAGATTTGACGAACTACAAGAGCTACAGGATAGAATTTTTACTATTCCCTGGTTAGAAATGACAGGACAAAAAATTAAAGCTACTGAAGTGTCTATGTATGCTTTAAGATTAATAGAAAATTGGGACTTAGTAAGTGAACATTTGCCAGAACCTAATTTAGCTCTTAAAAAATTGGTTGAGAAACCCCATCTCAAACTGACTTCAATAGAGCGACAGGTTTGGGAGTTAGCTGATGGTCTGACTTCTCTAGCAAGCATATCACAACTAACTAAGCACTCCCTTAGAATTATTCAAATTACTGCTTTTCGTATTATTGCTGTGGGATTGGTAGAAGAAATTGTTAATTCTAGGTATAGTTGGGAAAAATTAAATTCCGCCTTAGTCAGACAGTACTCAGGGGAATCTGAAAACATTACTTTTCAAGATCGACCACCAGCAAGGAAGGTCAAACTAGCTGAAAAATCATCTTTAGAAAATTTGCTACAGTTTTTCAAAAGTAAATTTGTTGAAGAATCTGCCAAATAAATACAGTCATTTAATGATTTAACCCAACTAGAATTGTCAACAGGTCGTGTTTTAAAATAAACTAGATAGTAATTGCATTCTTACTGAGTATTTTCAAACGCGATTTTTATCGTTTCTAGGAACTAGTTACATTATTTCTCGGTTAATTTTATTCAATCAAAATGAAAAATCCTGCTTTAGTTCAAGAACCTCGTTACGAACCTGCCATAGTCATTCCTCTCAAACAAGAAGCATCACTATTAGACTGGCTGAAAGCTAACAATCGCATTATTGCTCGTGAAACTGTTGATGAAATCGATACAATTAAAGCCGAAGACGATCTAGAAGCTTTGATGGACAGCGAGGATGATGATTTTGTCGATGATGACGATGGTTGAAGAATTGACGCTATCAGTTTCGAGGAGGGTGTTCCCATCATTTCCCTCCCATCCAAAACCCGAAGTGAAACTTTCCCTTCATCATATTCCTCTTTTCTACCTAGAAAGGTGGCAAGGACATGGTCGACCTCCAATATATCTCCCTCGCGTAAACGCAGGCAACACCAACGACATATGCATTTTTGTTTATTCAGCAGAGTTGCTTTTCGGGTAGGCATATTGGGGATTCTGAACAGCCAATTACATAAATTGTTAATAATCACCAAAAATTACAAAACTCAACATCAGTTATCCATTTATTTTCTTTTATTTATTTAATTAATCATTGACATTTCACCGCACAATAATTGTAGAGGACTAGAATGATCGCAGTAGCATCATCACACACATTAGAAATATCGCGTCATGGCTTACCCAACATCTGTGGTTGGGAAAGTGAAATTTCTTCAGTAGTCAATCACAAGCGATCAATATTTTTACCTAGCAATATTGACATCAATAAAATTAATTCGGGTTTTGCTTGCGCCTTGCATATGCATCAACCAACTATCCCCGCAGGTACTAATGGGGACCTCATTTGTAATCTGCAACATATGTTTGAAAATCAAGGTGTTGGAGATAATCATAACGCTAGCGTTTTTGCTTGGTGCTACAGCCGCATGGGAGATTGGATACCAGAATTAGTCAAGAATGGTTGTAATCCTCGGATTATGTTAGATTATTCTGGCAATCTCCTTTGGGGATTAGTGCAGATGGGACGAGATGATATTTTAAATAATCTCAAACGGATGACTTGCGAACCTCAATATCAACCCTATGTAGAGTGGTTGGGCACAATGTGGAGTCATGCGGTCGTTCCTTCTACTCCCATTCCTGATATCAAATTACACATTCAGGCATGGCAGCATTATTTTGCAGTAATTTTTGGCTATGATGCTCTCAAGCGAGTCAAAGGTTTTTCTCCCCCAGAAATGCATCTACCCAACAACCCCGATACACTATACGAATACATCAAAGCCTTAAAAGAGTGCGGTTATCGCTGGCTCTTGGTACAAGAACATTCTGTAGAAAGATTGGATGGTTCGGGATTAGATCACGATGATAAATATGTTCCCAACCGCTTAATAGCACGTAACTCAAAGGGAGAAACCATTAGTATTACAGCGTTAATTAAAACTCAAGGATCCGATACTAAATTAGTAGCCCAGATGCAACCCTATCATGAAGCTAAAGGCAGAGGGAGACAGCAAATTGGTAATATTTCTGTGCCTAGTTGCGTATCTCAAATTGCTGACGGAGAAAATGGCGGTGTCATGATGAATGAATACGCTCGCGACTTTCAACCAATTTGGTATGAAATTCAAGATAGTAGCAATGTTGTCGGACTAAACGGTACCGAATATATCGAACTAATCGAAGCGGCTGGAGTCAATCCTGGTGATTATCCTACCTGTCAGGCAGTGGGACAACATAAAATATGGAATAAAGTAGCTCCAGAACAAGCTACACCAGAAAAGGTAGCTAAAGCAATTGAAGAATTACAAGCTACAGACCATCAATTCCATATGGATGGTGCATCTTGGACAGACGATCTCAGTTGGGTAAAAGGTTACGAAAATGTGTTAGAACCGATGAATCAACTTAGTGCTATGTTCCACGCTAAATATGATTCTCTAGTAGCTCAAGATCCTGCGGTTACTAAAACTAAAGAATACCAAGAAGCCTTGCTGTATGTCTTGTTAGTTGAAACTAGTTGTTTCCGCTATTGGGGACAGGGAACTTGGACTGATTATGCGCGGGAGTTATTCCAACGGGGTGAAGCTTTGTTAAAGTAAATTGGTTTTTCAGGATAATTGATCAATTATTCGTTTGCTCATAGCAATTGAAATATCAGCAAGAAAAGCAGACTGTCGTAGTCTGCTTCTTTGTTAAAGAGTCAGAAGTGCAAAATTTACTTCACAGTAACTTTTGCGCCAGCTTCTTCTAGTTTCTTCTTCGTATCTTCAGCGTCTTCTTTAGCTACCCCTTCTTTAATCGCTTTAGGTGTAGACTCTACCATTTCTTTGGCTTCTTTTAGACCCAAACCAGTGATACCACGTACCACTTTAAGAATGGCAATTTTCTTGTCTTTGGGTACATCTTCCAAAATTACGTCAAATTCGGTTTGCTCTTCAACTTCTTCGGCAGCAGCAGCAACAGCAGGACCAGCCATTACTACTCCAGCAGAAGCAGCAGCACTAACGCCAAAAGTATCTTCAATTTGTTTGACTAATTCGGAAGCTTCTAAAAGACTTAAAGTTTTTAGCTTTTCGAGAATTTCATCAGTTGCAGCAGACATGAATTTTACTCCTTGAATTAAATAAATAGTAAATGGTTAACAGACGATCAATATTAAGCAGCAGCTTGTTCGTCTTCTTTTTCGGATACGGCTTTAATACCTCTGGCCAAACCACTGGGAACTTCTTTGATTCCCACCGCAATTTTGGTAGTTACGGCATTGATTGCTCCTGCAATTTGAGCATATAGTTGCTCTTTGCTAGGTAAGTCACCTAAAGCTTCAACTTGTTCTCTAGTTAAAGCCTGACCTTCCATGACACCACCGCGTAGTTCGGTTTTTTTAGTGTCTTTTTGGAATGCTTTATAAGCTTTGACTGCCGCACCTACTTCTTCTCCTACTAAAAGAAAAGCCGAGGAATTTTTGAGAAATTCCTGTATGGGTTGCCAGTTTTCATCACCATCAACGGCAATGTTCATCAGGGTATTTTTAGTAATTTTGCAACTACCACCAATCGGACGCAAACGATTGCGTAAATCGCTAATTTCTGCCACCGATAACCCTTCGTAATCGATAACAAAAGCTAATTGCGCTTCCCTTAAAGTTTTTTTAAGTTCTACAACAATGGCTTCTTTGTTAGCGCGGGTTCTTCCCATTAGTTATCACCTCCTCAATCTTTGGGGTATGGGATTCAAAACGACAAAAACCTCTAGCTAATCGCCAGAGGTTTCGTCTAGTAATCTCTCTTGCTGCTATTTTGCTCTAGCAAGAGAAAAACTCATAGACTCTTACCTCGGCAGGATATTAAGCTGTGAAATGCGCCTGCTGTCTTTGGTATCAGTCGTTAAAATTTAAATATTGGTTTTTTGGATTGAACTTAGTTTTAAGCTGCTTCAGTTAAACTTAAGTCTCGCAAAGCGTTAATATCGATCTCAATTGATGGCCCCATAGAAGCAGAAACATAAATGCTACGCCAATAACGACCCTTTGCTCCAGAAGGACGATTGCGGTCGATAGTTTCTTGTAAAGCTTTAAGGTTAACTAAGAGATCTTCAGCAGAAAAAGAAGACTTACCAAACATAACATGAACAATGCCAGTTCTGTCGGCTCTAAATTCTTGTTTACCACCCTTAAAGTCAGCAACGGCTGTTACCAAATCGGTAGCTACTGTTCCTCCTTTAGGGGAAGGCATTAAACCTTTAGGCCCCAAAACACGACCTAATTTAGCTACTTTAGGCATCATATCGGGAGTAGCAATTAGGATATCAAAATCCATCATACCTTTAAGAATTTCTTCAATTAGTTCTTCCGAACCGAAGATTTCTGCACCAGCTTGTTCAGCTTCTTTAACTTTTTCACCACGAGCAATAACTGCAACTTTAACGGTTTGACCTGTACCCTTGGGAAGACTTACAGTGGTTCGTAATTGTTGATCAGTGTATTTGGGATCGATTCCCAATCTAATATGAGCTTCTGCTGCTTCGTCAAATTTTGCTGTTGCAGTTTCTTTCAGTAGTTGAAGTGCCTCTAAAGGCTCGTATGTTTTATCTTGTACTTTCGCTAATGCTTCTCGCATTCGGCGAGATATTTTTTTGGCCATTGATTATTTTCTCCTTGGGTAGTTAACGAAGTAATTACTTCTCCCCATGTTAATTATTAATTATTTTGTCCCCTAATCAGCGATCGCAATTCCCATGTTTTTTGCCGTACCCGCTACGATTTTCATGGCTGCATCAATGTCATTGGCATTAAGATCTGGCATTTTAGTTTCAGCAATCTCTTTTAGCTGGTTGCGGGTAATGGTTGCCATCTTCTGTTTGTTCGGCTCGGCAGCACCTTTATCGATTCCTGCGGCCTTTTTGAGTAGCACTGAAGCAGGAGGTGTTTTGAGAATAAAGGTAAAACTACGGTCTTCAAAAACAGAGATCTCTACGGGAATTACTAATCCTACTTTCTCTGCGGTTTTGGCATTGTATTCTTTACAAAACGCCATGATATTAACCCCATGTTGACCTAATGCAGGTCCTACAGGAGGTGCTGGGTTAGCTTTCCCTGCGGGTAAAGCCAATTTTATTAAGGCTACAACTTTTTTGGGCATATATTTTCTGTTAGTTTTGTTTTTCGACTTGGTTGAATTCCAATTCTACTGGAGTATCCCTGCCAAAAATAGACAATAGAGCTTTAAGTTTACTTCTTTCTGGACTTACTTCAATCACTTCTCCTTCAAATTCTTTAAATGGACCTGAAAGAACCGCAATTTTGTCTCCAATATCCATGTCAATTTTAACTACAGCTTCTTGTTCTTCAGATTGTTTGAAGATCCGTTCCACTTCGGTACGGGATAGGGGTAAGGGTTTGACGTGACCTCGACCTCTGCCATAGTGACGTTTTTGTTCAGCACCGACAAAATTAATCACATTAGGAGTGTTTTTTACCACCTGCCAGGCTTCATCATCCATAATCATCCGCACCAGAACGTAACCAGGGAATACCTTTTCGTCAGTGGTATAGCGAGAGCCATCTTTGCGGATTTTAACGCTAGGAGTTTGGGGAATTTGAATTTGAAGCACTCGATCCCCTACTTCTAATGTATTAATTCGCTGTTCGATGTCAGTTTTAACCCGTTTTTCACAGCCAGATGCTACCTGTACGGCGTACCAGCGTGCTGTTCCCTGGGGCTTTTTAACCGAGGAAGCTTCTGAGTGGGCATTGTCTGGAAAACCTCCAGATGCTTGCACTAGTTCGTTATCTTCTGGTTTGTCTGTCATCATATTCATCAGAATACTTTTCCTGCTCCCCAAGCAAAGATGTTATCAATGAGGTAGATGATTGTAGATACTAAGATTACCATTAAAATAACTGCCGCCGATTCACTAATTAGTTGTTGGCGAGAAGGCCAGACAACTTTGGCTAGTTCTTCTTTGGTTTGAATGGCAAACTCAGCTACATTAGTCCCTTCACTTGCTTGAGTTTCTGGTTTTTCCGGTTTAACCGCGTCTTTTTTAGCCAAAATTTTTGCCTCACTAAAGTATTTCGCTGCTTTACAACTTGTTAGCTAATACTGTTTGAGAATACTAGCTTAAAGACAAGAATATCTTTGTCAGTAAAGTTATGGAATGTTTTTAAATAAAAATTCTTCAGCTATAAAACCAAAGATTTTTTTGAACTATATAGTATCGAGTCTAACTAATTATCGGTTAGTTTAGGCTGAAGAGTTAATAACATTATGTCACGGACTCTCTGTATCTGTAATTAGTCAAGATTAGAGGCTTACGCGCCTTGGAGGACTTGAACCCCCGACATCCGGTTTTGGAGACCGACGTTCTACCAACTGAACTAAAGACGCATACTCGATCGCCCGACGGCAGATCGTTTTAAATAATTCAATCAGCCCTAATTATACCTTACAGACGTACCTGTTTGATAACTAACAAAAATTAATTACTTTTTACGTGATGTTTTGCGGGATGGTTTGGCACTTTCTATAGGGCGATCAAAACGCTGTTTGATTCGAGTTGCTTTACCTACACGATCGCGTAGATAATATAATTTAGCGCGACGTACTTTACCACGACGCTCTACTTTAATATGAGCAACGGTTGGAGAGTGCAATAAAAAGACTCTCTCTACTCCTACCCCTTGGAAAATTCGACGTACTGTGATGGTTTCGTTAATCCCACCGTTACGTTTAGCGATTACAGTACCTTTATAAGGCTGAATCCTTTCTTTATTTCCCTCGGTAATTCTCACACCTACTTCTACACTATCACCTACGTATATTTTAGGCAGGTTTGATTTTAAATGTTCGGCTTCAATCGAACGTATAATCGCTTCGGCATTCATGGCTCTTATAAAAACTCACGATTTACCATATTAACTTTTTTTTTGGCGATCGGGAAGGGGGAATTTTTGTAGATGAAGCTAAAATCTAGTTTTTTGTAAACAGCA
Source organism: Pleurocapsa sp. (assembly GCA_050330335.1). GTDB lineage: Bacteria > Cyanobacteriota > Cyanobacteriia > Cyanobacteriales > Xenococcaceae > Waterburya. The sequence continues at coordinate 24,106 of JBHJNX010000124.1, forward strand.
TGAGATTATAAAATTTGAAAGTATAGAAATTATTTTCGTTATCCCAGTTTATGTCTTTAACTGTTCCCCTCGATAAAATCCGCTACAACGAACAAGGATTAGTGCCTGCCATCGCTCAAGATTACCTCGATGGTACTGTCCTAATGATGGCTTGGATGAACCAAGAATCCTTACAAAAAACTCTTGAAACTGGTGAAACCTGGTACTGGAGTCGTTCGCGACAAGAGTTATGGCATAAAGGCGCGACATCAGGACACATTCAAAAAGTGCGATCGCTGCGTTATGATTGTGATAACGATGCCCTGTTAATTACCATTGAGCAAATAGGAGATATTGCCTGTCACACTGGGGAACGTAGTTGTTTCCATCAAATAGACAATAGAAAAGCAGTTCCTCCGGCCGATACCCTATCAGAAGTATATCGAGTAATTCGCGATCGCGCCGATCATCCTATAGAAACTTCATACACTTGCAAATTATTGGCAGGGGGGGATAATAAAATTCTCAAAAAAATTGGCGAAGAAACTGCCGAAGTAGTCATGGCTTGTAAAGATGATAACCCAGACGCGATCGCTTCAGAAGTAGCAGATTTGTTTTATCATACTCTGGTAGCGATGGCTTATCATAATGTCGATATTCGAGATGTTTATCGGCAACTACAAGCCAGGAGACGTTGATTATTCTGACGGACGACACAAGCCCCGCCCTCGAAGGGCAGGGACGGGTCCTTACTTTGGTGGTGCTTTGCGAATTTCTGAATAAAAGGAAGTTTGCTGCATGCCACTACCGTTTTTGACAGTAACAGTACGCAAACGGAGATTATCGCTAGCAAACCATTGACGTTCTTCAGCATAAAGCTCTTCTGTTTCGATGATTAAGGTTAAAGCTTGATCAGCACCCAAAATATAATGTCCCTGATGGTTATCATGCCCCTGGCTTAACAACTGCCCCCTGCGGTCATTTTCGGGATCGGGAATTAATACCATTGTCGATTTTCCCAATTGTTTAGGTTTACCCCAATCAACAGAAGTATCCCAGCTTTGAACTGTTCCCCAGATTACTAGTTGGGTATCGATTTGATTGTTTTTACATAGTTGAATTACTCTAGAATCATCTTGAGGTAATAGTTCAATGGTAATATCGGCTTTACTATTTTCTACCTTATCCGTGTTCAGTAAATAATTAGTGCGTTGACTAAACCACTTACCCGTACTTAAATCTAAAAATGTTTTGATATCCATAAAAAGCGATCGTCTAACTCTGGGAAAATTTTATAAAATAATCGGTACTTTTTGTCAGTTTACTACCTTTAAATATTTTTTTAGTCGAGCTTATTAAAAATGTTACCAACTATGACACCCAAACAAGAATTTCAAACTTTAGTAGACAAAATGCCATCTTTAGCATTAGCAATCAATGGTTTAGTCCAACAAAAAGAAAAAAAATGGGGATTTTTTCAAATAAAAAAAGCAGAAGATAAAATTTATCAATTATCTATTCCGTCTTTGCCGATTCTTAAATTAAAAGTATCTAGCAATCACACCTATCGTGCTTTTTGGGGGAACAACAACAAATCTTCCGTCTATACTAGACATAAACAAGAACAAAAAACTCGTACTCTCTCCAAAACCAATTATCAATCCCCTAAAAGCGATCGCTCTGTTGCAATAAATAGTAAGCCTTTAATCTTATCAGACTCAAAAATCTCTTCCAAGTCATCTTTACAGCAACCTGAATTGATCTCCATCAAGCAAGATATTTATGAAGTAGTATATTACAAAACTTCTATCACTCCCGAAATAGATTTAGTCAATAAAATGTTGGCTGGTTTTTTACGGGAAAAAATCGAACAATTAACAGCAGAATCTTCATTAGCTGCTGATGAGATGATGCCATTGGTATTAATGACCGAAAAAATATAAACTGAGTGTTGTCACTCTCAAAATTTAAACAAAAATAAGACCTTCAACGAAATAGATAAAACCAACGCTAAAATAATCGAGCAATTGACATCTTATTATTCCAATTTAGTTTATGACCCAGGCAAAAATAGGTATTATTGGCGGTAGTGGTTTGTATAAAATGGATGCTCTGCAAGATATCCAAGAAATCAAGCTAGAAACTCCCTTTGGCTCTCCTTCAGATGCTTTAATTGTTGGTAATCTAGAAGGTGAAACCGTTGCTTTTTTAGCTCGTCACGGACGCAATCACCATCTTCTTCCTTCAGAATTACCCTTTCGCGCTAATATTTATGCTTTAAAACAATTAGGAGTTCAGTATATTATTTCTGCTTCTGCTGTAGGCTCTCTTAAAGAAGAAGTCAAACCACTAGATCTAGTACTACCAGATCAATTTATTGATCGCACTAAAAATCGCGTAGCTACTTTTTTTGGGGAAGGATTAGTTGCTCATATTGCTTTTGGCGATCCTATCTGTAGTAATTTAGCCGATATAGTAGCTGATGCTGTGGCTTGTTTAGAATTATCAGAAGTTAACTTACATCGTGGCGGTACGTATGTATGTATGGAAGGACCAGCGTTTTCCACTAAAGCCGAATCTAATTTATATCGCAGTTGGGGGGCGACAGTAATTGGTATGACGAATTTAACCGAAGCTAAGTTAGCCAGAGAAGCAGAAATTGCCTATGCAACTCTAGCTTTAGTAACTGATTATGATTGCTGGCATCCAGACCACGACAATGTGACAGTAGAGATGGTAATTGCCAATTTACAACGCAATGCTGTCAACGCTCAAAAAGTCATTCAAGAAGCCGTTAAAAGAATAGCTGCCAATCCACCCGAATCAGCAGCCCATTCAGCTTTAAAGTATGCTATTCTAACTCCTCCAGCTAAAATTCCCCGTGAAATTACCGAAAAATTAGCTTTATTACTTGATAAATATATCAAACGTCTCTAGGTTCTTAAGAAGGGATTTTTGACTTTAAACAGTCAAAATTTACTGTGCATCTGCCATAGCTTGACCGATTTTCGGCTCTGTACCCGCTAATATCCGTTGGATATTGGTTTTGTGGCGAACAATGACATAAGTTCCTGCCAACCCCGCAAACAGTACATAAGGTATGGGTTGCTGGAAAGCAATCATCAAGATATTAACAGCGATCGCCGCAGTTATCGAACCCAAAGAAACTATGCGAAATATAGCTAAAATAATTAAAAAAGTTGCCAAACTACCTAATGCAACCAGAGGATTCATTACCAATAAAATACCTAAAGTAGTTGCGACAGATTTTCCCCCCGTAAAATTGAGCCAAATCGATTTGCTATGACCGATAACCGCAGCCAAAGCGGTAGCTACTATTAACCAGTATTTCCAGTTTTCTGGAACTAACCTTGAATCAAAATTATAGAGTAAATATACCAATTCTAAAGCGATCGCTCCTTTGAGCAGATCAACAGCCAATACAGCGATCGCAGGTAATTTGCCAATCGTCCGCAGTACATTAGTAGCTCCCGTAGAACCCGAACCGTGTTCTCTGATATCAATTCCCTTTAAATACCGTCCTACCAAATATCCTGTAGGAATTGAACCCAATAAATATCCACTAATTAGTAAAAGAATACTAGTAATTAAAGCAATTATCATAATTTAATTTTGTCTACTTTCTCTAATAAATCCCGCAGATTTTAGTTTATCGGCTCAAGGCTACAGGTTACTATAGTTCTTTTGTAATAAATTTGTACCTACTACCTAGTACCCACTACCTAACCTCAACCCCTTACTGTTTAAAGCATTGATAATTCTCCAATAGTTTCTAGACGTTTGTAGCTACCAAACTGGATAAAATTCTCGGACAAAATTTCTGAGATCGCGGGAGAAATCCAGCCCATTTGTTTGAGTAAATGGATAGCAACTGCGTGTTTAGCTCGTTTTGCTCCATCTTTGACTTTAATTGCCAGTCCCATACCTTCTCCAACCCGACCGATACATTGAATACCTTCTGCTCCAGATTTACTCACTATTTCGCCTTCACTGAGGCGCATTAGTTCAGTATCAAAAGCACCATCTCCAGCTATTAGTCGAGGATGATAAACCATTGCTCTGACAATTCGTTCTAAATCCAAACTATTTCCCGATGCCAGTAGAGCATAGAGATGAGCCATTTGTTGTAATTGCATCGAATACGTCGGTACGCCACAATCATCTTGTGCGCTAATTAATTCGTCCCCTGGCATTCCCAGCAATTCGGATATTTGACTCAAAATCAGTTTTTGTATGGGGTGAGAACGTTTGCAATAATTATCTAAAGACCAACCTTGTTGCCGACAAACCGCTAACATTCCCGCGTGCTTTCCCGAACAATTGTATTCTAGGGGGCTATTTTTCCCTTGAGGAATGGGACATTTAAGATCTACAGGATCGATATCTGCACGCCAAAGAATATTAAAAGCCTGTCTGGCTTGTTCAGTAGTACCTTGATGAGAACTACAAATAATTGCTAAATCGCGATCGCTTAAATCGAATCTTTTGAGAGTTCCTGTAGTAGTAACAGCCAGAGCCTGAAATGGCTTGAGAGCAGAACGAATAAAAGCTGAGGTTTGAGAATTACCGGCAACTAACAAAGGACGACCTTTATTGTCACAAACTGTAGCTTCTACTTGATGAACTGATTCAACAATTCCCTCTCGCAGCAAATGAACTTCTAATGGTGATGTCTGAGTACGTTTTCCCCTGGTCATGGGATTTAAATTACAAACTATAATTTTTCTGTAGAATGAGTTTAGCCTAAAAGCAACCAAGTTAGGCTGCCTAAAATTACTAAAGCAAAGGATGTGGCAAAAGTTTTTTGCAAGCGACGTAAAATCGGCTGAATTTGATAGCTAAAAACCAAGCGATCGCGATTGAGCATATTTGTAGGTTTGAGCCAAGTTTGTCCGTCATACCATCCCGACTCTTCGTAAAAAATGCGGTCTTGATTCAGGCGATCGCCGATATAAGACCAACCTAAATAAATTCTCAATAGTACTAAAGATACTAACAAGCAAGCTCCCAAAATACTAGAAATGGTAAATTTTAAAGGATAGCGAGTCAAAGAAAAACTAACGTTGGCTATGGGGGCGGCAACAATCCAACTCCAAAAACCCACCCAAACCATTTTTCTAATGTATTTGCCTAACTCTAAAGTTCCCCATTGAAACAACCAGGAATCTTTGAGTTGTTCGTATTCATAAATAGGTTGTTGTTCTTGTGGAACAGGACAAAAATCAACTTCGATCGATTCCTTCATGTTTATTTATCTAATCGGGATTGCTAAATTCTAAACGTTCGGCGTGTCCCCAAAACGCTTCTAAATTATAATATTCTCTTTCTTCTGGCAGAAAAATATGAACGATGACATCGTTATAATCTTGAACGATCCAACTTCCTTCGCTTTTTCCCGAAACTCGACTGGGATATCGATTAAAATCCGTAGCAATTTTCTCTTCAATGGCATCGGATATCGCTTTTAATTGAGTTTTAGAATACCCTGTAATAATTACAAAATAATCTGATAGGTAAGAGATTTCACTAACTTTTAACAGGACGATGTCTCCGGCTTTCTTATCATCTGCTGCTGCTGCTATTTTCCAAGCCAGTTGTTCGCTGGTAATATCACCAAAATCTGAGTTGTTTTTATTGTCAATAGTTATATTTTGTATTCGATTGAATGATGAATTAGTCATTAAAAATTTGCTTTTTTGTTACTTTACTAAAAGTCGCGAAATCCCTGTCGTCTTAACACAGAGAACGTGACCAACAGCCACCACGATCTATCGAATAATTAGTTGAATTGAAGTAAGTGGCTTAATTTTGCGCGCTCGCCTTTGTCAAAGCCCAATTTCTGGTCAGAATAGTACGGGGATGAATTATTTTTTGCCTACTAACTAAATATTTTAAAGAATAATCACTGGTTTGTTGTAGGCATTTGTAAAGATTCTTTGTGGATAACTTTCGCATAGCTGCTAATTCGGGGTTATCCCCTCGACTGGGTTCGAGAACATCGGCAATAAATACCACGCAACTTAGAGGACTCATGTTGGGAGAACCTAAAGTATGATTGCTAATGGCAGCTAAAATTTCAGGGTCTTTAACTCCAAATTCTTGTCGGGCCACAATTGCCCCAACTTCGGCGTGAAGTAAATGAGGATATTTGGCACATATTGAGTCAATACAAATTCCCGCTGCTTCTGCCATAGTTAATAGCTTTTTAGCGGGAAAAAATTTAGCCAAATCGTGCATTAGAGCAGCTTGAGCGGCTTTATCTACATCGACTTGATGGTAGTGTGCCAATTTAATGGAAGTTTCTTCGACTCCTACAATATGTCTGATACGCTGGGGAGAAACATTTTTTTCTAACCAAGTTAAAACGCGATCGCGCATGAAGTAAATTATCTTAACTGCATTTCACTATAACTTAAGTGTTACTCAATATTGTAGTAGCAGTAGAAGATTTAGAAGCAAAATTACTGACAACCGACTCGAACAATTGTTCGTATTTATCTAAAGCCGATTCAAAAGCATAATTTTTTTCGGCAAAAGCTCTACCTTGTTTGCCTAAATTGACTGTTTGTTGTTGATTGTTATATAGTTGGGCAATGGCATCAGCTAATGCTTGAGGATCTTCAGGAGCAGTTACTAAACCTCCTTGGCTGCGTCTGATGGCACTTGCTGCCGTACCAGTACTGGGAACAGAAGCAATAATTGCCTTGCCACTGGCTAATAATACCTGAATTTTTGAGGGCATATTAAAGTCGAGGACATTTTTCTTTTGAATTACCAGTCCTATATCTGCTGCTGCTAGCATTTGAGGTAATTTGGCTCTGGGTTGGAATGGCAAGAGAGTAACGTTAGTAGCACCGACGCGATCGCAATGTGCTTGTAATCTAGTCAGGGCTTTAGATTCCCCTACGATAACGATGGCAATTTCTTCAATGTGTTTTAAATGAGTAGCCGCGTCAATTACGGTTTCTAATCCTTGAGTCAGAGCAATATTACCCGAATAAAGCACAACAAATTTATTTTTTAGGTTATTTTCTTGACGAAAATAATTATTTTTTAGTTTTAAGGGTTTAATAAAATCAACATTAACCCAATTGGGTATTTCGACAATTTTGTCTGTATCTACTCCTTTAGCAGCTAAGTTTTTGATAAAACCATCAGCAATTACGCTAATTTTTGTAGCATTACTATAGGCAAACTTTTCTAAGCGTTTTAAAATTTCAATTACTTTTTGATTTTTGATTAACCCAACATGAACTGCGGCATCTGGCAAAATATCTTGAAGATTTAAAATCACGGGACAGTTGTAAACTTTACCGAGTAAAGTGGCGGGTAAAGCTACGGGTAGTCCAGGTATAGTTAATAAAATTACATCAGGTCGCCAACCTCTCAAAGCTTGCATCATACTAGTAACGATAAAGCTTAGTTCAAACCCTACTCTATTCAGTAAACTGCGTTTTTTTCTCGCCCAAATATAGCTGCGCTGAACCATAACTCCATTAATTTTTTCGGCTGCGAATAACTTACCTTTATATTCAGGACTGACTTCTCCACTGGGATACCAAGGCATTGCCGTAACTACTCTTACTTCATGTCCTCTTTTGACCATACCTTCTGCTAACTCGGTCATTAAAGGTGCAATTCCAATGGGTTCGGGATAGTAATTATAAGAGTAAATAAGAATTCGCATTTGTTAAAAATTAAGTTTGATAAAAGTAAGTTTTGAAACAGTAAATAATAGATAGACTAGCTATTATATTGGTTTAATTTGAGTGGTCTACTAGATACCAACTAAGTGATTTCTGTTAATTTTCTATCTTGTTCTATTTAACTAGATAAAATACCTAAATTGGGTAAAGCTATTTTAAATCTTCCCTTGGCTTTGATAAAGATTTAATAAATTACCATAAATTAATCGATCTAAAATTAGAAAATAAACCTAAGTAATTTAAGGCGAAAACCTGAAAATGATTGGCTTACGTAAATTTTTGGTAGCTTTACTGTTGGGAACGTTGTTATTGATCACATCATGCACTCAACAGACTGCTTCTCGTTTTGAAAGCGCACAACAAGCCAGCACTGCTAAAGATGCAACGGCTGTAGTTAAAGACTCCGAGTCTGGTAGCAGTTTCAATCGTTATTTCCCCGGAGAGACTGGAGGTTACAAGCGAATTTATACTCAAGAGAAAACTGGCTTTGCTCAAGCTAAATTAACTAAAGATGGTCGAGAAATGGCGATCTTGTCAATTTCTGATACTTTGAATAATCCTAGTGCTATAGATAAATTTAAAGAAAGTACAGACAAGATTAGTAGTTATCCAGTAGTAAATCAAGGTAGTAATACTACGGCAGTTTTAGTTAAAGACCGCTTTCAAGTCAAGGTTAGATCAAAAGATGACTCTTTTGATGAACAAGATCGCCGCGATTGGTTGAGCAAATTTGATTTAAGAGGTTTATCGAGATTATAAGCTCAATTGTGTTGTAGTTTTACCAATATTTAAGGAGCAAGTAGTGAGCGAATCAATTTTTCAGTTAGTGGATAATTTACCAACTAACAACCTGACTGTGATGATGTTGCGATCGCTCTCATCTATCGTACCTGGTGAATGGGAAAATCTCGTAGGTTTCGAGAATACCATCCGCCAAATAACAGGGGAAACAGATGAAGAATTAATTCAACAAATAGGCGATCGCGCTGTTTGGCTGTATAATGACAAGTCTCAAGGTTATCGTCGGGCAATGTGGCTTTATCAAACCGTAGATCGTGCCGATCGCGCTTTAGGTACGGCTGCTTTAGCGAATAAAGTAGGTAATAAAATTCCTTTGGTGGGAGGTTTATTAACCCGCGTTACTCCCAACCCTGATAAGGCTCAATCCCTTGATCTTTGTATTAAATTAGTAGTAGAGTTAGTGGCGTTTTGCCAAATAAATGGCATTCCCGGCGATAGCATCGGCGATTTTGTGGCTTCTTTAGCCGACTATAGCGGTGAGTCTTTAATGAGGATGGCAGCTTTGATTTGTGTTGATGGTTTGATTCCTTTAGGGCCTGATTTTCTCCTGAAAGCACAATCTACTCTTAGTAATACTCAACCACAAGAGTTAGATTCCAATTCTACTTTTAGTGGTGTTAAGGAATTAATTCCTGGGGGTAATACCAAAGGACAACTGGATTTTATCGGTAATAGTTTTGATTCGGTAAAAAGTTGGATGGCCAATTTTGTAGGTCAGCGGAATTTAACCCCAGAAAAAGTTATGAATAATTTACAGGGATTTTTAGAATTTTCTGACAGTAAATTAGACTACGTAGCCGCTTTTTTGGATATGTCTACTAATTATTACGAACATACCGGCACTCAAACCCTAGCCAGACGTTTAATTGAGCGTGCTATGGATGAAATTTAAGCCGTTAGTAGCGATTTAAACATATTTTTTCCGCATTACCAGACAATTACGGCGATCAGGTAGATTAAAATATTGCAATTCGTCAGTTAACTTATTGATAAATTGCAATCCTCTACCTCCTTCTTTTTCTAAGGAGTTTACTTCATTTTCGCCTTTTCTCAGTTTAGCTTTAAGATCGAATGGTTGGCCGCGGTCCCAAATTCGCATTTCTAAAAAGCCAGGAAATAATTCTACTTCTAAATCTATAGGAGTACTTTTAGGCAGATTTTGATGTGCATGACGCACTGCATTAGTAAAAGCCTCAACTAAGGCCACTTCACATTGCCAGCCCACTCTTTGAGGGATTTTAGGAAAAACAAAACCCTCAAACCACTGTAATACTTCTTTTAAAGCTTCTAATTCTGTTTTTACTTGCAAGTGAAACTGCTGCATTGCTTGGTCTGTGGTCATCAAAATATTATTAATTAATATTTACAAAATTTGCCAAAATTTTTTTGTCAGTCTTGATCCTCACCACCCAGAGACCTTGATCCTATTTTTAGGATTCTTGTTAAAAAGAATACCAACTAATAGTCATATTAACCCAGACAATTAGCAGTCGCAGAAAAAAAATGTATATTTTTGTAAGCAAATTAACATAAATAAATGCACTGAAAATTTTCTCCTAAACTGCGCCACTGTCTTTATTAAAGATAACTGCAACTGTTTTGAAAATTAACTGTAAGTCGTATTGCAAGCTCCAATTTGCCTGATATCGTAAATCTAGCTTGATAACGTCTTCAAAATTGCGTACTCGCGATCGCCCGTTGACTTGCCATTCTCCAGTCATTCCGGGTTTGACATCCAATCTTTGCCATTGGGGTACTTGATAAGATTCTACTTCTTCGGGAGTGGGGGGACGAGTTCCTACTAAACTCATATCTCCTTGAAGAACATTCCAAAATTGGGGAAATTCATCTAAGCTGGTACGACGCAAAAAACGACCTACTGAAGTAATACGGGGGTCATGATCATTTTTAAAAAAAGCGCCACTAGCCTGATTTTCAATCTTTTTTTTCATCGCTTCGGCATCAGAACACATGGAGCGAAATTTCCAGATTTGAAACTTTTTCCCCATCCAGCCACAACGGGTTTGATTAAATAAAATCGGGCCGGGACTGTCTAATTTAATGGCGATCGCAATAGGAATAATAATAATCGCTGTAATAGTTAATCCAACAATAGCACCGACAATATCAATCAACCTTTTCATCCAAGAGCGTATTGAAGGATGAGTTTCAGGTTGTTCTTTCGATGACCATTGTTCAGATGATTTAATATTTAGTACTTCTAATAATCCTGTCATGGATAGAGTTGCCATCACTGGTGGTTGAACTGATTCTAAAATTAATTCAACACCATTTTGTTGGGCGATTTTCAAATTGCCGATTAATGCGCCAATCCCACTACTGTCAATAAATTTTGTTTGACTGAAATCGAGAATTATTTGGCTTTGAGGGGATTGTTTTTGCAGTATATCGAACACAGTTTGTTTAAAAGCTACTGCTTCTAAAACTGTTAAACGCTTTGGCAATACTATAACTGGACTATCCTCTAAGTAAGAAATAGGAAACCCAATTTCCGGAGTCTCGTTAATCATTAATTCTCTAAATTTGCGCGTTTTAGTAATTTTACTTTACTTAATAAAGCATAAGGGTGATAGCAATTCTTAGCAACTTTATTTAGATAGTTAAGTATCAAGCTTGTTAAATACTAAGCTACTAAAACATTACTTGTTAGGTGAACAATACCCTGCCTGTTGGGTGCGGGTTCACTTCGTCAATTTTATCTTCAATTGTGCCAAAAATCACATTCAGCACCAAAAATCGATTATTTCGCTTAATTTCGGCATTGTATCGGAAATTCACGACTGACGCTTACTTGAATGATTAAGTTGAGGCAATTTCCTCAGTAAGTAGTGACAATATAATTTTTTGAGATTTAAAATTGATTTAGTCTGTTGATAACTTGAAATACTTTGATTTTCAATCTACCCATAGACTTCTGCTCCCTAGACTAGATATAGCTTTTTAAATCGATTAATTTTTATGGCTTTTGCCATCTAAATAGTCATTACTAAACTGTGGTAGATGAACCAAAAGTATGATTCTAGAAAACAAGAAAATATCTTGATTGTAGACGATGCACCAGAAAATCTGCGCCTGCTATCATCTTTATTGAGCAATCAAGGTTACAAAGTCACCTCTGCTGTTGATGCCAAAATGGCTTTAGCTTCTATTAAAGAAGAACTTCCAGATTTAATTTTACTGGATATTATGTTACCAGTAATTGATGGTTATCAAGTCTGTCAAATTCTGAAATCTCAAGAAAATACCCGTCACATACCAATTATTTTTTTGAGTGGCTTAGATTCTGAATCGGACAAGTTAGAAGCTTTTCAAATAGGGGGAGTAGACTATATTACCAAACCTTTTTTTTTGGAAGAAGTATTAATCAGGGTCAAAACTCAGCTAGAAAATTTACAACTACGAAAAAAATATCAGTGTATTATTGCCGAACATATTAAGGAAAAAGAAACCATACAAAGAGAGATTGAGCGATCGCGAGCTTTATTATATGGAGTTTTAAATAGTTCTTTAGATGGAGTAGCTGCATTTGAGGCAATTCGCGATCGCCACGGAAAAATTGTTGATTTTCGCTGGTTAATTGCCAATCCCATCGCCGTAATGACAGTGGGAGAAACCAAAGAGAGTTTGTTAGGTAAACGTTTATTTATCGAGCCGTCAACTGTACATTTATTTGAAGGGTTATTTGATTCTTTCGTTCAAGTAGTCGAAAACTGCACGGTTTTAGAACAAGAACATTATTATCATTCCTATTCTTTAACGGCTTGGTTTCATGTTGTAGCCGTTAAGTTAGGTGATGGTTTTGCCATGACTTTCCGCGATATCAGCGATCGCAAGCAAATTGAAATTGCGCTGAAAAAAGCTAATCTTAAACTCAAATATCAGGCAAATGTCGATAGTTTAACGCAAGTAGCTAATCGCCGTCGCTTTGATGAATATATTACTCAAGAATGGTCGCGATGCGCTCGCGAAGGGGAATATCTGTCGTTAATTTTGTGCGATGTAGACTATTTTAAACCCTACAACGATACTTACGGTCATCAAGCAGGAGATGACTGTTTGTATAAAATTGCTCAAGGAATTGAAAAAGCTGTCAAGCGTCCCGCCGATATAGTATTTCGTTATGGGGGGGAAGAATTTGCCATCATCTTACCCTACACTGACGCTAAGGGAGCAGTGGAAGTTGCTGAAAATATCCGCAACCAAATTAAAGCCATGGAGATCATTCACCAATCATCTCAAATTAGCGATATTATCACTTTGAGTATGGGAGTTGCCAGTATGATTCCCGATACTAAAACTTCACCCCATACCCTGGTTTCTACTGCCGATCGCGCTTTATATTATGCTAAAACTCAAGGACGCGATCGCGTGGTTTATAAAAGTTTTCATCTTCAATAGTCTAAATCGATCGATCGAGATTTGCTGAATTACCTTCATCTTTTTTTCCTGCTGGAGACTCTCGGCTCTGCCGATGAGACGTGCCGTATAAACATCTGGGGTTTCCCCAGATGACAGGCACTTAGGAAAGCAGGGCAAGGTTTAAATGCTCTGGTTATTACATATTGTATGGTAAGATGTGAAGTATGGTTGAAAGAGCTTACAAGTACCGATTTTTTGCATAAGTTGACCACTCGCTTGGTTCAATCTAATAGCCTAATAGCTATTGAGGATTTAGCAGTTAGAAACATGGTCAAGAACCACAAGCTTGCTCGTTCTATATCCGATGCTGCTTGGGGTGAAATGCGAGGGCAACTTGAATATAAATGTGAATGGTACGGGCGAAAACTAGTCAAAATTGACCGATTTTTCCCTAGCAGTAAACGATGTAGCCATTGCGGATTTGTGATGGACAAGCTGCCATTGAACGTTCGTAGTTGGGATTGTCCTAACTGTGGTACAGAGGGCATAGACAGGGATATCAATGCTAGTAAAAACGTACTCGCTGCTGGGCTAGCAGTGATCGTCTGTGGAGCGACCGTAAGAGCAGAACAGAGTAAGTCTGTTAAGCCAGGTGCTATGAAACAGAAACCTAAGTCGTGAGTCTTAGGAATCCCTCGCTTTTAGCAATGGGAGGATGTCAAAATTGGTAATTGGTAATCGTGTCGAGGAAAACGATATTCATGGATTATAAAGAAGCTGGTGTTGACGTAGAAGCGGGTCGTTCTTTTGTGGCTCAAATTCGTCAGGACGTGCAAAGTACTTATCGTTCGGAAGTTTTAGGAGGATTGGGAGGTTTTGGGGGTTATTTTCAAATGCCTTCTGGCTATAGCCAACCCGTTTTAGTATCCGGTACTGATGGAGTGGGAACAAAGCTCAAAATTGCTCAAGAATTAGACCGCCACGATACGGTAGGCATAGATTTAGTAGCGATGTGCGTCAATGATATCCTGACTTCTGGTGCTGAACCGTTATTTTTTTTAGATTATGTCGCTACGGGAAAGCTGGACTCCCAACAATTAGCAGCAGTAGTTAAGGGTATTGCTGAAGGTTGTCGTCTTAGTGGTTGCGCTCTTTTGGGGGGAGAAACTGCTGAAATGCCTGGTTTTTATCAGTTAGGAGAATACGACTTGGCTGGTTTTTGTGTGGGAGTGGTAGAAAAAAGCAAGTTATTAGATGGTTCACAAGTGCAAGTCGGCGATGTAGTCATTGGTCTGGCTAGTGCAGGGGTTCACAGTAATGGTTTTAGTTTGGTACGTAAAATTATTGACTCCCATCAATTATCTTGGGACTACGTTCCAGAAATTTTAGGTCATAGTTTGGGAACGGAATTAATTACACCAACCCGCATTTATGTTACCTCTATTTTGCAACTACTAGCTGAAGGCGCAGAAATTCACAGTATGGCTCATATTACTGGGGGTGGTTTACCAGAAAATCTACCTCGGTGTTTAAATGAAGGTCAGTCAATTGAAATTACTCTCGATAGCTGGCAAGTACCGCCAATTTTCCAGTGGCTGGCAGAAACTGGCAATGTCTCTACTGAGGCTATGTTAAATACTTTTAATTTAGGGATTGGTTTTGCCATAATTGTAACTCCAGAAGATGCTACTTCAATTATTAATTGGTTTGGCTCTCAAAACATTGCTGCTTATCAAATCGGGCGAGTAATCACTGGCGATCGCAATATGATTTTGACTTAAATTTTGCTTGAGGAACTCGATAAAAGTCCAAGAGCTTTATAACTGACTAATGGCTATTAGCTATTAGTCAATAGTCTTGATCAATTCTTTTTATTTATATCGATAATTTATCTCTTTATTTGTCAAAAAAAATTATTTAATAATAACTTTATATAAAGCTATCTTTTGATAAAGATCGAATAAAAATATCAGTAAAAACTCGCGAGATAAGTATACATTCTGATATTGTTTTATTACGCTTTAAAAACAAGGTAGGAATCAAGTGTATTTGCTAGACAAATGTAATAAACTCATGGAAGTTGACAAAAAAAAAATTTTAATTGTTGACGATGACTTAGCTTTACAGCATCTGATTAATCGCTTTTTAAATTTTAATAACTATATCACTGAAACAGCTTCTAACGCTCAATCTGCTCGCAAAATTTTTCGGATTTTTAAACCAGATTTAGTTATTTTAGATGTTAATTTGCCCGATGATACGGGATTTAACTTATGTCGGGAAATGCGAAAAACTGGCACTTTAATCATTATGTTAAGTTCGATGACTGACAGTAACTATATTTTAGAAGCATTTGACAAAGGCGCGGACGACTATATTACCAAACCTTTTAATTTGCAAATTCTCAAAGCTAGAGTAGATGCTTTATTAAGAAGAAATTCTGGTATAAGTTCTCATTCTAAAAATTCTATTATTTTAAATAAACTAAAAATTGATTTATCTCGCAGAGAAGCTATTTTAGAGAATAAAGTAATTCCTTTAACTGCCTTAGAATTCGATATTTTATATTTTTTAGCCAACAATGCCAATCGAGTTTGGGATCGAGGAGAGTTAATTGCCGCTATTTGGAATAAAGAAGAGTATAGTGGAGACGATCGCAAGGTAGATATTCATATCGGTCGCATCCGTAAAAAAATTGGCGATCGCGATGGTAAACTAATAAAAACTATCTGGGGTAGGGGATATATGTTTGAGATGTCTGATTCAGATGCAGTAAAATTAGCAGACTGAACCCCTTAGTCTACACACACTGTTATGTTAAGAGCCGGAATTGTCGGATTGCCAAACGTGGGTAAATCTACCCTATTTAACGCCTTGGTTGCTAATGCTAAGGCAGAAGCCGCTAACTTTCCTTTTTGTACTATAGAACCTAATGTAGGAGTTGTCTCCGTACCAGATGCCAGATTGGAAGTATTATCCAAAATTTCCAATTCCCAAAAAATAGTACCGACACGCATTGAATTTGTCGATATTGCCGGGTTGGTAAAAGGTGCAAGTAAAGGAGAAGGTTTGGGCAATCAATTCCTTGCCAATATCCGAGAAGTTGATGCGATCGTTCATGTGGTACGCTGTTTTGATGATGATGATATTATTCACGTCGCTGGTTCTGTAGATCCCGTCAGAGATATAGAAGTCATTAATTTAGAATTGGTTCTGGCAGATTTAGCTCAGGTAGAAAAACGCATTGCTAGAGTACGCAAACAAGCAAAAAATGATAAAAATGCCCAAGCTGAAGTGGTGGTTTTAGAAAAAATTAGTTTAGCTCTTAATGACGGTCAATCGGTACGTCAATTGGGTTTAAATGAAGAAGAACAAGCTTTAATTCAGCAATTGGGATTGTTAACCAATAAACCCGTAATCTATGCCACCAACGTTTCAGAAGATGATTTAGCCGCAGGTAATGATTGGGTAGAATCCGTCAAACAATTTGCCGCTATAGAAAATGCCATAGTGGTAGTAGTTTCAGCACAAGTAGAATCGGAATTAGTTGAACTATCAGAAGTAGAAGCCAAAGATTTCCTCGAAGCATTAGGAGTGGCAGAAGGAGGATTGAAATCTTTAATTAAGGCTACCTATGAACTTTTAGGTTTGCGTACCTATCTAACTACAGGAGAAATGGAAACCCGCGCCTGGACGATTATTGCAGGAATGAAAGCACCTCAAGCCGCAGCAGTGATTCATACTGACTTTGAAAAGAAATTTATTAAAGCCGAAACCATCGGCTACGAAGATTTAGTGGCATCTGGTTCTAAAACTGCTGCTAGAGAAAAGGGATTACTACGTTTGGAAGGTAAAGATTATATCGTTCAAGAAGGGGATGTAATCGAATTTCGCATTGGCGGATAGTGCATAAATTATTCTATGTAGCTTCTGTATCTCAAAACGATAAAATACTGTTAATTGGTGAGGGTTCGGCAATGCTAAACCCTTACTTGTAATTACGTTTTTAACTAAACAATATTACACAATCTAATGCCGTAAAAGAAGAATTATTAACCCTCATGCTTACAAGTTTTTTCGGTAAGCTCATC
>JBHJNX010000125.1:0-9703 GCA_050330335.1 Pleurocapsa sp.
TCGATTTCTTTTGTTTGTGCAAATTCATCTCGCCAGTAAAAGTCACGTCCGCCGTCACCTTCGGTAACTCTACTCGGACTTGCTTTATAGTGGGAGTCTTCTTTGCACATTAAGATAAATTTTCTCCCCGACTTAGTTAATCTCGAATGATCATAAACAATTTAGCCAAAAGATTCGGGATCTTGAACTAACATCGACTCGACTACTTTGGCACTTAAAGGTTTGCTAAATAAATATCCCTGACCAAATTCGCATCCTAAAGCTTTGAGTTGGTTTAATTGTTCAATTGTTTCTACGCCTTCTGAAATAGTTTGCATACCTAAAGTTTTCGCCAGAGTAATAATTACCCGAACAATCTCAAAGTTTTCTGCATCAAAATTCATTTGTTCGACAAAAGAACGATCTATTTTAAGATTATCAATAGGAAAACGGCGTAAATAACTCAAAGATGAATAACCCGTCCCAAAATCATCAAGACTAAGTTTGATATTTCTATTTTTGATTTCTTTGAGAGTGTTCTGCACGCTTGTTTCGGGTTCGAGTAACGCACTTTCAGTAATTTCTAGTTTGAGAGAGTTGCCCTCTAAACCAGTTTCTTGCAAGATTTGATCTAGTTTATCGATAAATTGTGGTTCTTGTAACTGCTGACTGGCTAAATTAATACTCATCTTGAGGGCTGCTACTTGAGGAGAAAAAGCAAATTGTTGCTGCCATTTTTGTAACTGTTGACAGGCTTCTTTAAGTAACCACTCGCCGATTTGTAAGATTAATCCCGTATCTTCAGCAATAGGAATAAATTCGACCGGAGAAATCAAACCCTTGGTCGGATGTTCCCAGCGAATTAAAGCCTCAAAACCTATTAGTTTATTACTACTCAAAGCCATAATCGGTTGATAATGTAAGACAAATTCCTTGTTTTTCAGAGCCAGGCGTAAATTATTTTCTAACTCAACTTGCTTGAGGGTTTCATAATACATAGTTTGGTCAAAAATTTCATAACGCGCTTTGCCTTTAGCTTTGGCGCGATACATGGCAATGTCGGCATCTCGTAACAAATCTGAAGCATGGTTATAGCTGCTTGAGCTAAACACGATTCCAATACTGGCACTGGTAAAAATACTCTGACCTTTTAATTCAAATGGCGATCGCAACTGTTGTTGAATTCTTTCTCCGATTGAGATAGCATCTTGAGGGCTTTTAATGCCATCTAATAAAATTACAAATTCGTCTCCTCCCAGTCGAGCTACGATATCGCTATCTCGCAAGCATTCTTGAAGTAGATTGGACACGGCAACTAACAATTGATCACCCGTTAAATGACCCAAACTATCGTTAATGGTTTTGAAGCGATCAAGGTCAATAAACAACAGTGCATACATATATTCAGGATAACGTTTGGCGTGACTGATGGTAAATTCAATTCTTTCCATTAATAAATTGCGATTGGGCAATCCTGTTAAGCCGTCGTGAAGTGCGTCATATACTAGCTGTTGTTGAATTCGTTGACGCTCGGCAATTTCTTGGCGTAGTTTTTCATTGGCATTTCTCAGTTCGAGAGTGCGTTGATAGACTCTTTGTTCTAACTCTTGATTCAATTCAAAAATTTTCGCTTTGGCTGACTGAAGAACGATCTGGTTTTTCACTCGAACTAATACTTCTTTAACCTGAATAGGTTTACCGATATAATCTACCCCTCCTACATCAAATGCTTTGACCTTATCTAGAACATCATCTAAAGCACTGAGAAAAATGATTGGAATATTGCGGGTGACTTCAATATTCTTTAACTTTTGGCAAACTTCATAACCGTTAAGATCGGGCATCTTAATATCGAGCAAGATTAAATCTGGCAAAATAGTACTTGCTCCCAACAATGCCGTAGAGCCATTTTTAGCACAGCGTACCTGGTAGCCTTCTTGAGTTAAGGTTTTTGAAAGAATTTGTAAATTATCAGCTACGTCATCTACGACTAAGATACTGAAATCCTTGGCTGCAAAAGAAATCATCATTTTCTCCTATGTTGGTAAGGATGGAACTATGTCTGTAGCTTATTTATCTTGACTGTCTCTAACTAGAGCAAGAATTTTATCAAAATCAAAATTGTCAACCTGGTTTTGCAGTCCCTCTTTTAAATCGCTATGATTGGGTGGAATTTGTTCTAATAGTTGAGTTAGTAAATTGCCATCGAGGGTTGCTGCTGCTGCTTTTACTTCACTCAACCAACTATTGGGCATGATTTTTAAGGCATCAGAAGTTAATTTAAAATTGCTACTAGTGGAGCTTGAGGTCGATTCGTAGACATAACGTACTCCTAAATGCTGGGCGATTTTATCAAAAATAATGCTGTCAGTAAAAGGTTTACCTACAAAATCATCACATCCAGAGGCTTGAAACAGCGATCGCTCTTCTTCTAGAGTTCCAGCCGTTAGTGCCACAATGGGAGTACTGGGAGTTTGGGAATAAGATTTAATCTGTTCTGTTGCCTCGTAACCATTCATGACAGGCATTCTGATATCCATCCAAATCATGTGAGGCTGCCAATGCAACCATATATCTACTGCTTCTTTACCGTTGACTGCTTCTTTGACTTTAAAACCAACTGGTTCTAATAACTGCACCATGATTTTACGATTGGTTTTAGAATCGTCTACAATTAAAATTCGATATTCACAGTCATCTGGCTCTAGGCCAATAATTTTTTTAGGACTAAATTCAATTTGTAATCCCAAAGTAGTGTCTATTTCAGCTTGAATATGTAACTGAAAAATAATGCCTCTGGGAGAAGTATCATGGTTGCTGACGGTGATATCTCCTCCCATTAATTGAGCTAAGTGACGACTGATGGGCAGGCTTAAAGGACTTACTTCAGAAGATTCATATTTTTGACGTACTCTAGCTAAAGGATCGAATAGAGTGTTTAGTTCTTCAGAAGTAATGGGAAAATCTTGATTCTCTATGACAAAATTAATTTGAAACCGTTGATTGGGCTGGGATTTTACTGGCTCGTCTGCAATTGAGTCTCCGCTCACTTCACTACAGGTAACTGTGACGATGGTTTCTTCTGTCCGATTGTATCTGAAAGAATAATCGATTAGAGTAGTCAGAATTTGACGCAATCTGCGCTCGTCAAGACAGATATATTGCGGTAAATTGCCGTTTCTAATTAGAGAAAATTCTAAACCCCGATCGCGAGCCTGAAACTTAATATTTTGTTCCATATTGTCTAACCAGAGAGCAAAATCAAAGTTATTGTGTTCTAGATTCAGACGATTGGTTTCAATTTTAGATAGATCGACGAGATCGTTAATCACTGACAACAAGCGTTTGCCACTGCGATTGATAATTGCGAGATTTTCTAGTTGCGATCGCGTCATTGATGATTCTTTGTTCATAATCTGGACAAACCCTAAAATTGAATTTAAAGGCGATCGCAAGTCATGACTCATCTCTAGCAATAAGGAATTTTGATCGTAATTGCCTGAAGTTGCTATCGGAGAATCTTGGGCAATTTGAGAAAGTTGCTTTGTTGTTTGATTTTTAATGAATAAACTAACCAAAAGATAAATAATGATTCCCGAAACAATAGTGGGTAACAAATAAGCTAAATATTGCGGTAGTAACTGGTCTGATTGTTCTATTGAACTAGAAATTGTAGTCAACTCAGATTCTGCAATTGTGACGATTGCCAGCCAATCTAAACCCAGTTGCTCTTCTTGCCAGGGAGTTACCCGTCCCCAAATACGTTGCTGTTTAGTCTCATAACTAAACAACTCAACTTTCTCAATCTCCGAGAAATTACCGAACTGCTTTCTAAGATAGCTCAATATATCTTGAGTGGTAAGAGACGATTTATCTTCTTGGCGGTGGTAATTACTGGCAATAATCTCACCTTGTTTGTCAATGATAATAATTTTGGTGGACAAATCGAGATCTATTTGTTGTAAATAATTGGCAGTTTGACTGGCAATTTCAGCCTGGTAATTTTGTGTCTTGATCTTTCTCGTTCCTAAGTAATTATACAGATGATCTCTAGTGCGATCGCCCAGATTGCCTGACACTCGATTAACTAGCTTGTGGATTGTGATTTCAGCTTGACGGGGAGGAAAATATTTAATTAAGCTGATGGTCACCGCAATATCGAACACTAATGGTATGGCGATCGCTAAATATAATGGCATATCGCTAATCCTTAAAAGTAACTGGTTTTTTCTTTGTTTTAATGAGTCGATTAGATGTTTAAACTTCACAATTACTTTTCCTAGTAAATTTTTAAATGATTGTCTAAATTTCCCGCTTGATTGTTGTTAAATTTTTTACTTCAGATTTTATTAAGTTGCTCGTTAAATATAGTTAATTTTAACTGTAATTAGAGCAAATTTCTCAAGCCAATTAGAGTTTGACTGACTTGGTTTTTTTCAGGCAGTTGTTGGAATAATTACCAGGAAAAACAAGTATATTTTATCTGACAAAAGCGATCACCTGAAAAATTCAATAAAACGACTTTTTATGCTAAAATTTTGTTATCTTTGTCTCAATAAACTCATAAAACTAAATTAATCTAACAAGATAAAAGTTGGATTTTTGAGTACTTAATATCCAAATAATCACTAAAAATATTTAGTTAGATCTTTGGGTGATTATTGGGTTAAATCATTCATTTCGACATAATTCTTTATACATTTCCATGGGTTCTGGTATACGCAACTACTAAATCAAATGCGATCTGAGCTTATCAAAGATCACTAGTACACTGCGGTGTCAGTGAAGTAACTATTTTTAAATCCTGAAAGCTTCAAGATTAATTACTTTTGACTTCTTACGTGGTTAGATATGGCGAGGAAACCTCCCTATCCCCGACACGCTTTTAACTTTTAAATGCGTGACTTCCCCCTAGCGGTACTAGTTTCCTCTTGACGAGTTACGGGATAGTTTAAATTACCAAAAAATGACATAATCAACAGTAACTATTAAAAACATTGAACATTGACTCGTTCAAATGGGGATTGTTATTCCCCAAGTAAAGACTAAATAATAAATGTTAAATGTTAAACAGTGTTATATTGGATACTTTACAATAAGGAAAGCGATAAGCTGTTAATCATTTAAATTTGGTTTTTAAGATCGAGTAGAGTAAGTAGAGGAAGTAAAAGAAGAAAAGGTTTATTTATAATAAAAAATATACAATTAAAGTACGTATTAAATTATTAATCAAATTAGTTGGTTAGAGTTGTTATTCGCAGTAGTTGAGGAGAAGAAAATAATTCAGAATTTTAAATTTTTAAAAATATGAGTATTTATTATCAATGACATCACAAACTCCTTTTATCAAAATTACAGCTAGAAGTATTATTGTTTGGTTAATTCTTGGCAGTACTGTACTGACAGTTATTTTTAAATTTATTGGTTTGAGCTTAAAGTCTGTTTTAGTAACTAACAATTTTAATTTAGAAAAAATTAACTTTCAAGATCCCGTTTTTAATATCTTAGCTACTAATAGTACTTTTTATATTATTACCGTATCTTTATTGGCATTTCATATTAAAAAATCAGGGTTGCAACTCAACTTTCTTTTTGGTAAATTGCCACGTTCTAATAGTTGGTTTCGTTGGTTATTTATGCTGATTCCTGTCTTGATTTTTTCTTTAGGTTCGGGACAGATTATTTACTATTTAATTTCGTTGTTCGATCCACTGCTTGTTGCTTCTTTGATGGAAAAAAAATTATTTTTATCTGCTAAAGAAACTTCTTTCCCTGTAGTTTATAATCTCATTCAACTAATTTCCATAATTATCATAGCTCCTATCATCGAAGAAATCTTATTTCGAGGCATTCTCTTGCAAAGATGGTCAGTTAAATGGGGTATTTTACCAGCAATTATCACTTCTTCCCTATTATTTGGCTGTTTGCACTTTAATGTTTTAGGTTTAATTAATTTTGGCTTAGTAACGGCATTGCTTTACTTGCGAACTAAAACTTTATTTTTGCCAATTATTTTTCATGCTTTAAACAACTCCATCGCTGTAATCATGGAAATAACCTCAGCGATTTTCAAAGAGCGAGAAACGATTTATACTTTAGAACAAATACAATCTTTTTGGTGGCAGGGATTAATCGCAATCGCTATAGCCTTGCCCTGTTTGATTTTGTTTTGGCAAGATAGTTGGCGGTTAATGCCTCAATCTTTACCTTATTTTACCAATCGCGATCGCGCTTGCGCCTCGAGGCAGCCGAGATCACAAAATTAAGTAATAAATAATAAGTAAGTAATCGATGGATTGGCAACTGATTGGCATTAGTTTTATTACGGTATTTTTGGCGGAAATTGGCGATAAAAGTCAATTAGCAGCGATCGCCTTGGGAGGAAGTTCCAAGCATCCCCGCGCCGTATTTTTGGGTTCGACTGTAGCTTTAGTTTTAGCCAGTTTTCTGGGAGTGTTGGCTGGTGGTGGGGTAGCGCAAATTTTACCAGAGAAATTACTCAAAGCCCTAGCGGCGATCGGTTTTGCTACTATGGCTCTGAGAATATTATGGTGTAAAGAGTAGGAAGCAGGAGGGAGTCGCTTATAAGGGTAGGTAAAGGGAGAAAGTAGGCAAAATAATTGTCAATTGTCAATTTTCCCGCCTTGCCTTTTACCTTGTCTCTTTTACTTTTTTTCCTTAAACTAAAGCGGCGGCGGCGGCTTTAACTCCTGCTTTAGCATCAAAACTATAACCGAGTTCGATGAGAGTTGCTGACAAACAAGAGATAGCAGTAAGGATATCGCGATCGCTGACAAATCCTAAATGACCGATACGGAAGATTTTACCTTTGAGATGATCTTGTCCACCGGCAAGGGCGATATCGTATTTTTGACGCATTATCGACCTAATTTTTTCAGCATCATCCGTAGCAATTGCTGTAATGGCGGTACTGGCTGCATTATCTGGGGCAAATGGTTGTAACCCTAATGCTTTCACAGCAGCGCGAGTAGCTTGAGTCAGGCGCAAATGACGAGCAAAAATATTCTCTAAACCTTCTGTTTGCATCATTTGCAAAGCAGTTTGCAAGCCATACATCAGATTGATGGGAGGAGTAAAGGGGGTGCTATCTTTAGCGTTGGCTTTTTTGTATTTCCCTAAATCCATATAGAAGCGAGGAAACTTACAATTTTCATAAGCACTCCAAGCTTTGTCGCTGACAGCCACAAAACCCAATCCTGGGGGAATCATGTAGCCTTTTTGCGAACCAGAAGCTACTACATCTAAACCCCATTCATCGATGGGTATATTGTACGCACCCAAACTAGTAACGGCATCAACGATAATTAATGCTTCGCCGTGATTTTTTACCTGTTGATTAATCGTTTGAAGATCGTTCAATACCCCGCTAGAAGTTTCTGAATGAGTAATAATAACAGCTTTGATTTCTTTGTTTGTATCAGCTGCTAAAAGTTGGCCAAACTCTTCTGTATCTAAAGGTTGTCCCCACTCTGCGCTAATTCTTTGAGTTTGTAACCCAAATACTTCACAAATCTGCGCCCAGCGATCGCCAAATTTACCATTAACTCCCACTAAGACGCGATCGCCTGGAGAGAGAAAATTAATTATCCCTGCTTCCATTGCCCCCGTACCTGATACATTGAGAGACAAGACTTCGTTTTTAGTTTGATGCAACCATTTCAAATTTTGGTTAATCTCGGCAATAATCTTACTAAAGTCACCACTACGATGTCCGATAGGGTGTTTAGCCATAGAAAGTAAAATTTTCTCCGGTACCGGGGTAGGACCGGGAATCATTAACATATGTTTGTCTTCCATGAATTGGTGAACCTCAATATTTCCTCTTGGCAGGTTTTATGTTTAACATATTCTACTGGCAAAGTTCCCGATATTTTTCTAAAAAAAATATTTGAATAATTTAGCTTTAGATAGTTAAATAGTGGAAAATTCAGGAGTGTGATGGTGTGAGAAAATTACAAGTTAAAATTTTAGATAAAAATAGTAATATACTACCTACAACCCCATTATTTGGTACAGATGGGATTCGGGGTGCAGTCGGAGAAGTACTAAATGCCCCATTTGCTTTACAATTAGGGTATTGGGCGGGAGAAGTTTTACAAACAGTATCGAGCGATCGCGGCCCGATAATTATCGGACAAGATTCCCGTAATTCCAGTGATATGCTGTCTACGGCGATCGCGGCAGGGTTGACGGCTGCGGGTATAGAAGTTTGGCATTTAGGCTTGTGTCCTACCCCTTGTATTGCTGCTGTCACTGCTACTAGCGAAGCGATTGGAGGAATTATGATTTCTGCCAGTCATAACCCTCCTCAAGATAACGGCATTAAATTTTTCGGCAGCAATGGGACTAAACTAGAGAATGCTGTAACTCAACAAATTGAAGCTAAAATTAGACAGGCTTACCAGTCGAAAAATGGAGGAATTAGTAGTTTTAGTAATCTTAGCTGGGGAAAACACTATCATCGTCCCGAATTAGTTAAAAATTACGTTCAACTGGTTAAAAAAACTCTACCTCAAAATATCGATTTTCAAGGAATGCGAATTGTTTTAGACTTAGCTTGGGGAGCATCAGTTAGAGTTGCACCAGCTATCTTTCAGCAATTGGGAGCAGAAGTAATTAGTTTGCATCAGTTACCTGATGGCGATCGCATTAATGTTAATTGTGGTTCGACTCATTTAGACTTATTACAACAAGCTGTTGTCGAATATGAAGCAGATTTGGGTTTTGCTTTTGATGGAGATGCCGATCGAGTAATGGCAGTTGATAGTCGGGGTAGAGCAGTTAATGGAGATTATATTCTCTATCTTTGGGGCGATCGCTTGAGACAACAATCCCAGTTACCAGAAGAGCTAATTATAGCTACGGTTATGGCTAATTTGGGCTTTGAAAGAGCCTGGCAGCAATTGGGTGGCAAGATGGAACGTACTCCTGTTGGCGATCGCTACGTTCAAGCGGCAATGTGGCGCAGTGGTGCAATGTTGGGAGGAGAACAGTCAGGACATATTTTATGTCATCATCACGGAGTTTCGGGAGATGGTGTACAAACTGCCCTGCATTTGGCTTCGTTGGTTTGTCAATCAAAAGCTTCTCTAGCTCAATTAGTAGATAATAGTTTTCAAACTTATCCCCAAATCCTGCACAATGTTCGTGTTGAAGATCGAGAACGTCGCAGTAGATGGCAAGAATGCGAACCCTTGCAACGAGCGATCGCTCAAGGGAAAGAGGCGATGGGAGAACAAGGCAGAATCTTAGTTCGCGCTTCAGGAACAGAACCATTAATCCGAGTGATGGTAGAAGCTGTAGAACCTCAGTTAACTCAGTATTGGACAGATCGTTTGGTGCGAGTGGTGGAAGAAAATTTAGCAACCTAATTAATCAGTAATTAGTTTCTAGTTGCTAGTTATTAAAGATAACATTAATATTTGATGTTTAATTAAGTGGAGCTACTTAGTAAAACTCACTTGTTGCTCTATGAAATCATGGAAATAAATTCAACTCATCCTTGGGTGAAGACAGTAACAGAAGCTAAAAAAATTCAAGAACAATTAAAAGATTGAGTTATTACCCAAGATTCTTTCCAGGAAATTAAATATGTAGCAGGAGTAGATCTTGGTTTTAAAGATAACTATACTATTTCACAAGCAGCGATCGCCATATTGAGTTTTCCTGAATTAGAGTTAATCGAAACGGCGATCGCATCAAT
>JBHJNX010000126.1:0-4172 GCA_050330335.1 Pleurocapsa sp.
TTTTCTGCACTACTAACTCTGGCATAAATAATTGCTCCTTCTACGGTCGTAGAAGTGTCAATCAAAATTGTTCCAGTGGATAACTGACGACCTTTTAATTCGCCTCGTTTCCACATTCTATGAGCCGTGCGATAACTTATTCCCTGCTGTTTGGCATAGTCACTTAACTTCATATTTGGTATTTTAGACGTTAAGTGACTATATTTGTCTATAATCTTAATGAAGTTTTATAATACCATTACTATCTGCATAGTCGATCGCCCGATCTTGTAGTAAAACGAAGTAAAACCCAAAAATCTCAGGTTACTGATAACTGTTTACTGATAACTGCTCACCGATTATCGAGCCATCGGGAGCTTCTAAGACAAATCCGGCATCGCGAATCATTTCTAAATCGGCACGGGCGGCTTGTCCTGCGGTGGTGAGGTAATCGCCGATAAAAATTGAATTGGCGGGATATAAACCCATCGCTTGTAGCGATCGCAAGTGTACTTCTCTACCTCCTGCGATTCTGATTTCTTGGCTGGGTAAGATCAAGCGGAATAAACACAAAATCCGCAAGCAACGACGGGGATTTAATTGGTTTATATTGCTCAAAGGAGTGCCGGCAATGGGAATTAAGAAGTTAATCGGGACACTAGTAACGTTGAGTTTTCTCAGGGAATAAGCCAAATCGATAATGTCATCGTCGGTTTCATTCATGCCCATAATACCGCCAGAACAAGTGGTGATTCCTGCGGCTTGGACGTTGTTAATAGTGTTAACGCGATCGCTAAAGGTATGGGTGCTACAAATATTCTGATGGTGGTTTTCCGAAGTATTGAGATTGTGATTGACGCGATCAACTCCAACGGAAGCTAAACGTCTGGCTTGTGATTCGGTTAATAATCCCAAACAGGCGCAGATTTTTAAATCGTGTTTGGCTTTTATCTCTTGAAACGCTTCTAATAAGCGAGTAAATACTGACTCCGAAGGCGATCGCCCTGAAATTGCCAGACAGAAAGTACCTGCTTGTAATTCGGCAGCGCGAGCTGCGGCTTGAAAGATTTTTTCTTCTGCAATCAGGGGATATTTTTCTATTTCGGCCGTAGAAATTTTGGATTGAGAACAGTAGTTACAATCTTCGGGACACAAACCACTTTGGGCGTTGAGCAAATAATGCAATCTGACGCGATTCGACCAATAATGATGGCGTACTTGATAAGCTGCGGCTAGCTGTTCTAATAATAGGATGTCTGGTGCTTCTAAAATGGCTCTGGCAGTGGGGTGATCGATCAATTCTCCATTAAGAGAAAGTTGGGCAATTTCTTTAAAGTCTAATATTTGAGTCATGGCGATCGTCACTTTTAATTTGCAGAGAAACTATATTAGAATGTTTAGAGCATCATAATCTAAAATTTCATTCTTTTTTGATAACTTTAACAATCATTGAGGCTTACTAGTTACTTCTTGATTCCTAGTCTCTCAATAGGTTTACGTGAAAATAACTAAAAAAAAAGAGGATGTCTTGCACAATCCTCGTAAATATACTGTTGCAATTTGTTTGAATAACTCCGATGATGTTTTTATTGGGAGTGTAATAAACTCTCAAGTAGTCAACTATCGGAAATCATAGCTCTACGTATCAATCTTGCGATATTTTTGATTACTAATATATAGTTTTGATCTCTTGCTCCATGACCCAGCCTAAAAAGCTGGGTTTTTTTTAGTTATTTACATTGTAGCTCTTGATACATTAAACAGCCATATTTTTATCTAGAGGCTTCACAAACAATGATAGCCTACGATTTAAGGCATATTTTAGAGCTTTATCATTAGTTTCAGCTTTTTTTGTGTCTCTGTGTTGCTTTATCTTAATGTTTTTTTAAGCTGCTTCTCCACCAACAACTACATTTTTGATTCTCAAACTGGGACCTCCACAACCAACAGCCAAACCATTCTGCCCTCCTTTACCGCAACCGCCAGATTCATCCCAATAAAAATCATCGCCGATCGCTTCGATAAGAGCCAGGGTTTTAAATACGTTACCCGATAAAGTAACATCTCTCACTGGCTCGGCTATTGCTCCATTACGAATCATCCAGGCTTCTCCCGCACTAAAGGTAAACATTTCGCCGTTAGTCATTCCTCCTAACCAATTACAAGCATAAATTCCGCGCTCAATACCACGAAATAAATCTTTAACTGGAGTTTTGCCCCGACCGATCCAGGTATTGGTCATGCGAACGATGGGAGAATAATGATAGTTAAGACAGCGAGCATTGCCTGTAGGTTTTTCTCCTAATTTTCCCGCAGTTTCGCGAGAATGCAACCGCCCCACTAACACTCCGTCTTTAATCAGTTGGGTTACGGTAGCTGGTGTAGCTTCATCGTCATAATAATAACTACCACGATGAGTTTGAGAGCCTAATTCTGTAGCTTCTGCTTCAGTAGTTAATGCTGCACCATCAAAAATTTGTAACTCTTCAGGGCCAAAACGTCTACCGATATTCATTACTTCTAATAGATCGGGATTTTCATAAGTCATATCGGCTTCAGAAAGATGTCCAAAAGCTTCGTGGACGAATAAACCCGTCAGAATGGGATCGATCACTACTGGATAAATACCAGCTTCAATGGGAGGTAAAGATAAAGCTGCTACTGCTCTTCTAGCTGCCCCAGCTACCTGCTCGTCTAAATCGGTTAAATCTTCATAACCCTGACGAGAGCCAGTAGTTTCTCTTCCTGTTTGCACAATTTCCCCATCTCTGGCTGTAGCAGAAAATCGCATCTCCAGATCAGACCAAGACCGGTCGATTAAACTGCCGTCGGAAGTAGCAAGGGTAACTTGCTGAGAGCTATCACTGTAACTAACGGAAGTAGTAGTAATGCGATCGCCATAGCTCCGCAGAATTTGATTATAGTGGTCGCACAGTTGTTTTTTCTCTACTAAAGAAATCTGTCGCGGCTCTGTTCCTTTTAAGGGTAGGGTGCAAACTATTTCTACAGGAGTAACAGGAGCGAGTATGGTAGTTTCTTCCCCAACAATTTTCGCCGCCGCGATCGCAGTTTCAATTTGTTCGCTTAAAGTTGTCAGGTCATTAAAGCTAGCAAAACCCCAACCGCCTTTATGACAAGCTCTTATCTGTCCTCCTAGAGCAATTGCTTCACTCAGGGTTTCAATTTTATTACCCCGCAGCATGATATTGGTTTCTGCGGCTTTTTCTAAACGAATTGCTAAAAAATCAACCTGCTGGCGATAACGAGCCATTAAATCTGTCAGTAAGTTCAGGCGATCGTCAAATAAATCGGGCATAACACTGGTGTTTTATCAATTGATTAATAACGGGTCGAAGTTAGGTAGTAAGTAGCAGGTAATAGGCATCGGGGACAAGTTAAGCAAAAATAGTTTTAGTCAACTACTATAGATAATGTTCAACAGACCTATGAGCATAAGTCTAATGTTTTTTTCCTGTTTCGCGATGATTGACAACTGATTCTACCAAGCCGATCGCCAGAAATTTAGATAATAAAGCAGATCGCCCGTAACTCATCCAGGGAAGAGGAATTCCTGTAATTGGAGCGAGTCCAATGGTCATGCTAATGTTGATGATAATTTGAAAGGCGACCATCGCCAGTACGCCAATTGCTAACAATGAGCCGAAGTTATCTTTAGCGTGATTGGCTATCCACAATAAGCGCATACAGATCGTCCAAAAGACAATTAATAAAACTATACTGCCCACAAAACCCCATTCTTCCCCTACCGCCGAAAAAATAAAATCTGTATGTTGTTCGGGAATAAAATTAAGTTGGGTTTGTGTACCGTGATATAAACCCTTACCCCACAGCCCCCCTGCACCGATGGCAATGCGGGATTGAATTAAATGATATCCCCCTCCTAAAGGGTCTTGTTCAGGATCGAGAAATAAAATCAATCTGGCTTTTTGATAATCTTTGAGTAATCCCCAGAAAATGTTACCCAATTCCACTGCTGCTAAGTTAACAGCAAGTGCCGATAGAGTAGAGACTATTTTAACAGGTAGAGTCAACCAAGCAATTCCCGCCATGATTAACACCCACAATAACCAACCAGGCAGATAGACATGATACAAAATTGCTGAAACTAAGGGAGAAGCTAGCAAAATCAACCAACCAGGGTTAGTATTTGCCCAATAAAGCATGGTAATGGT
>JBHJNX010000127.1:0-7243 GCA_050330335.1 Pleurocapsa sp.
AAACCCAAAGAAAAGTAGGGAAGCCAGGGCTGTTTCATTCCCTCAAAACTTATATAAGTACCTGGGTAAAATAAATATAAAGTAAAAACTCTTATTTCTCCCCCTGCTCCCGTTGCTCCGGCTAACGCGCTCGTCGCTTAATTATCCTGTAACTCGACCTCAACTGCGGTCGAGTTACACTGAACTACTAGAGCGTCGTTCAGATGCTGTTTATGGGGAGTAGTCAATCCTTGCTCCTGCCCTCTGTTTGCTATTTAATGACTGACTGTTTAGTTGCCAGTGCTTCTACCAGACTGCGAACGACGGCAATCATAGCGACTTCGTTATCTAACTTGTTAATTGCCGAACCAACACCGACTCCAGAAGCTCCTGCGGCGATCGCCATTGATGCAGTAACATCGGATAAACCAGAAGCACATAAAACGGGTACTTCAACTGCACGAGAAATACTATAGGCAGCAGCTAAAGTAGCAGCAGCTTTATCAATTAAGCCTCGAACTCCAGAATGAGCGGGGGCAATGCTAGTGCCACCTTCGGTTTGAATGATATCTGCTCCTGCTTGTACTAAATCTTCTGCTAGTTTTACTTGTTCGTCTAAAGCCAGAATGTGAGGTACAGTGACAGAGAGAGTAATTTCTGGCAATAGAGCGCGAGTTTGTTTGGTTAACTCCAACACTTCTGGGGCTTCAAAGCGTCTTCCTTTAGCATAGAAAGTATCAAAGTTGCCAATTTCAATTAAATCTGCACCAGCTTCGATGGTACTGACAAACAATTCTGGTTCGACAGCAGACACACAAATAGGCAAATCGGTAAGTTGGCGGATTTTTTTAACTAAATTAGGGTCGGCAGCAATATCTACGAAGGTTGCCCCTCCTGCTGCGGCTGCTTTAACGATTGAAGCGACGCGATCGCTATCAAAATTATTTAAGCCACTAATTACTTTAAGAGCGTTGCGGTTGGCAAAAGCTAGAGCTAACTGAGGATGTAGAATCATGTTGACTTCCTATCGATAAAAGTCTTAGTTGTTTGAATTGCAATTTAACTATATTAAGACTTACTGGACACTTACAGACTTTTTATCCACAATTTCTTTTTGATGTTTCAAAGCCTGGAGCTTTTGCCACAGTATATCGACTTCTGCGTGTAAGTGAAGAAATTTGACTTGTCCATCGGCTTGGTAACATTTAACCATCTGTTTCAAGCTAGACTGAGGAGTGTAGTCAGTAGAAATAGGGTTAGCAGATTTTTCTTGGTCTTGAGATGATAGAACAGTTGCCATAAATATCTTGTTATTAATCTATTTGCTTATATCAACTTGCGATTCTAGCTTATACAAACAAGAAATTTGCACGTTTCATTTTTGAGTACCTGACAAAATTAGAGATAGCAATTAGCTAAAGTCCATATCAAATATAGGTTTGGCTGGTTTAGGTTAATTAGAATCAATAACTATTGCTTTTTTTTATCAAAAATCTCAAATTATGTAAGTTTCTCTTGTTTGATAGAGCGCGACCCCGAAAACATCGATTAAAATGGCTTGTAAAGAGGAAAAATGGTGTTATTGTCCAAGGGCTTTGAAATTGAAATTTATACTGGTACGCCCCAAGGTGAAATAGTGGGTTTGTCAGATAAAATAGTCCAAACTTTAGATGGATTTGTCCGCGAGCCAGATAGCCGCAACGTCGAATATACTACTGCTCCTTTCTGTAATTATGATCGCGCTTTGTGTGCTTTATTAAAACCGCGACAAAAATTAAGAACTTATCTTAAAAGTTTGGGAAATTATACTCTACTTCCCGGCAGCACCCTATCTTTAGGAAACAGCGATCGCTTTTATCGTTCCGATCCTAATAATCCCTATCATACTTATATCGAACAAACCTATGGTACTAAAGTCGTTACCGCTAGTGTTCATATTAACATTGGTATTAGCGACCCCGAACTATTGATCCAAGCTTGTCGCTTAATTCGCGTCGAAGCTCCTCTTTACTTGGCTTTGAGTGCTGCTTCTCCTTTTTTAGATGGTGAAGTAAAGGGTTATCATTCAACTCGCTGGCAAATGTTCCCTAAAACTCCTCAAAATGTACCGTTATTTGCAAGTCACCTTCATTTTATTAAGTGGACGGAGGAACAATTAAAAGCCAAAACCATGTTAAACGTACGCCATCTGTGGAGTTCTGTTAGACCCAATGGCGATCGCCGTCCCTACAATCTCAACCGTTTGGAATTACGCATTTGCGATTTAGTAGTAGATCCCTTAGCTTTATTGGCAATTACAGCTTTATTAGAAGCAAGATTAAAGCAAATGTTTGGCGATCGCTCTATCGACCCCTTACAACAAAGTCGTTTATCTACCAGTGATTTAGCCGCAGATTTAGTTGCTCTGACTGATGCGAATGAAATAGCCGCAGCACATCATAGTTTAGATGCAGAATTACGTCATTGGGAAGATGGCAGAAAAATTATTGCCCGTGATTGGATTCAAGAAATTTACGATGGAGTTTATCCCCTAGCCAAAAAACAGGGCTTTAGTTGCTTTTTATCTCCCCTGAAAAAAATCCTGCGCTCTGGTAATACAGCCCAACAATGGTTGAAGCTACACGCTGAAGGGATGGAAATTTCGGAAATTATTCAACAAGATATTCAAAATATCGCCAGACAAGAACACGATTTGGAATATGCCTTGTGTCAACCAATTTTAGTAGCTTAATCTCAGTTAGAGATGATTAATAGTTAACCATGTTCCCGTTCTTAATAATGAGACAATGATCGTAAGATTAAGCTTATTTTATTGATGCTCGATATGGGAAAGGCGATCGCAACTCAACTTCAATCTTTAATTAGTAGCGAACTAGAATTAATTGATTTTAAAAATGCCGATCCTTATTGGCAACAACAAATCTCTTCAGCAATCATCGATCCTGCCGATTCTCATTTGATTTTTCCTCAAAATATAGATACCGTCGCCACTATCATCCAGCAAGCACAACAGCAGCAGTGGCGTATTTTAATCTGTGGTAACGGCAGTAAATTAAATTGGGGAGAATTAACCAAAGATATTCAATTAGTCATCAGTATCCAAAAATGCGATCGCCTGATCGAACACGCAGTGGGAGATCTAACGGTAACGGTAGAAGCAGGGATGAAATTAGCCGATTTACAACCTATCTTGCGATCGCACCAACAATTTTTACCCATAGATCCTTGTTATCCCGATCAGGCTACCATTGGCGGGATTGTCGCTACAGCAGATACGGGTAGTTGGCGACAGCGTTATGGCGGTATCCGCGATTTAGTGCTGGGATTATCTTTTATTCGCGCTGATGGCAAGCTAGCTAAAGCAGGCGGAAGAGTAGTTAAAAATGTGGCTGGTTATGACTTAATGAAATTGTTTACTGGCGCATATGGCACTTTAGGGTTAATTTCTCAAGTAACTTTCCGTACTTATCCTTTACCAGAATCATCTCAGACTTTATTGTTAACTGGAGATCAAGAAGCAATTGCTCGCGCCATGCAAACCATCCGCAATTCTAGTTTGACTCCCACTGCCTTAGATTTACTTTCCTCTGCTGTTATGGAGCAATGGGATTTAGGAACAGATCTAGGTTTAATCCTGCGCTGGCAGACTATTGCCCCTAGCATTGAGCAACAATCGGCAACAGTACAGGCGATCGCCAAAGAGTTAAGTTTAACCGTCCGTAACTACAGTAACGAAGATGAGATTTCTCTATGGCAACAATTATCAAAAACAATCCTAATTTCTGGCACGGACAGCGCAATTATTTGCAAAATAGGAATAGTACCTCAAAAAGCCGTAGGTTTTCTACAACAATTAACTGCCATTAGTACCAATAAAACTCTAGCAGTAATTCATGGAGGGAGTGGTATCGGAAAACTGTGGTGCGAAGCTGACAATCTCAATGTTTTACAAAACATGAGAGCTTATTTAGAACAAAATCAGGGGTTTTTAACTATCTTAAGTGCATCCAAGTCAATTAAACAACAAATCGATGTTTGGGGCTACCGAGGTAACGCTCTGCAAACTATGCAAGCTCTCAAATACCAATTTGACTCCAACAATATTTTAAATCCAGGTCGTTTTGTCGGCAAAATTTAAAAAGCGATCGCAATTTCAAGTATTTTAAATGTCCAAGAGTACTCTGCCGTCAATGTAAATGTTAAG
This sequence comes from Pleurocapsa sp., assembly GCA_050330335.1. Lineage (GTDB taxonomy): Bacteria > Cyanobacteriota > Cyanobacteriia > Cyanobacteriales > Xenococcaceae > Waterburya. The sequence goes on from JBHJNX010000127.1 coordinate 4,184, forward strand.
TGATAAATGAAATGACCAATTTCGATTTTAAAAATCCTCCCCAACCAGAATTAATCGACACCTGCGTACATTGTGGTTTTTGTCTCTCTACCTGCCCTAGTTATCGGGTTATTGGCAAAGAAATGGATTCTCCTAGAGGTAGAATTTATTTAATGGATGCCATCAATCAGGGAACAGCGAGTCTTGATGAAGCTACTACTCCCCATTTTGATTCTTGTTTGGGCTGCTTGGCTTGTGTAACCACCTGCCCTTCTGGAGTTCAATACGATAAGTTAATTGCTGCTACTCGCCCTCAAGTTGAAAGAAATCAACCCCGCAGTTTAGCCGATAGATTGATTAGAACTTTAATTTTCAATCTTTTTCCCTACCCCAATCGTTTAAAAACTCTCTTGCCAGGTTTATGGTTATACCAACATTCTCCACTACAATCAATAATTCGTAACACCGGATTACTAAAAAAAATAACTCCCCGTCTGGCGGCAATGGAGTCAATTTTACCCCAGATCGATGCCGATGTTTGGCATGACGATTTTCCTACAGTTATTCCCGCTCAAGGAGAAACTCGTTATCGTGTGGGCATGGTTTTAGGCTGCGTACAGAGATTATTTTTCCATCCAGTCAATCAAGCAACAATCAGGGTGTTAACTGCTAATGGTTGTGAAGTAATAATTCCCAAGAGTCAGGGATGCTGCGCTGCTTTACCGGCACACCAAGGACAGGAAGCACAGGCACAAGCTTTAGCCAGACAAATGATCGATAGTTTTGCCGATACTAATGTTGATGCCATTATCATTAATGCGGCTGGTTGCGGACATACTCTCAAGGAGTACGGTCATATTTTAGCAGATGATGCTACATATAAAATTAAAGCCAAAGAGTTTGCCGAACGAGTGAGAGACATACACGAGTTTTTAGCTGCGATTAAACTAACGACGGAGTTATCTCCTTTAACATCGGGAGAATTAAAAATAGTTTATCAAGATGCCTGTCACTTACTACACGGACAAAAAATTAGTCTGCAACCCCGTCAATTATTGAGAAATATTCCAGGTGTGAAATTAACCGAACCCTTGGATGCTAGTTTGTGTTGTGGTAGTGCTGGAATTTATAATATGTTGCAGCCCCAAGTAGCAGATGAATTAGGCCAACAAAAAGCTACTAATCTAATTAATACTGGCGCAGATTTAATCGCCTCTGCTAATCCAGGTTGTTCTTTACAAATTAAAAAACATTTAAATCTTAAAAATAATTTTCTACCACTGTTCCATCCTATAGAACTACTAGATTATTCTATTCAAGGTCTTAAAATAAAAATTAAATAGGCTGCCTATGCAGGAAAACCCAGAATAGTTAAATTCAAACATCAATTTACCTATTCTCTTCCAGTTTGATAATACTCCAGTTAACCCGTCGGCTATGATTGGTAATCTTAATTAATAATCATAAAAACTTATTGCCTATAAAATTATCCCTTTTTAATTCATAATTGACTAAAGCCAAAAACTAATAACAAAAATACCAAAGCAATAGCTAACATAAGGCAAAACTGTTGTAAATATCTAATTTTTTTGTTGGCATCATCTAAACGATAGCCTAAAGAATACAATCTTTGCTCTAGACTGATAAATTTTTCTTTAAGTCTGTCTCGATCTTGAGAATTTTCATTTTTACTAAAATTACTGCGATTTTTGCTTTTAATTCCCTCTAATATTTGAGACTGTTCGGTTAAAATAGTCTTTAATTGCTCTATTTCTTGCAAATTAATCTGAGATTTACCAATTTTATATAAATATTTTTCTAGTAAGCCAGGTCCTAACTGAAAATATCCCTTATAAGCAGAGTGAATAGCATTAAGTAGCTCTCTAGCAGGAGTATTTTTTAACAAATATCCTTTTGCCCCTACTTGTAAGGCAGTATTCAAATAAGCATCTTCGTCATGAACGCTTAAAATTAAGACATTAGTGTCAACATATTTTTCGCTAATAATTCTCGTAGCTGTTAAGCCATCTAAGATGGGCATTTCGATATCCATCAAGACAATATGCGGTCTGTTAGTTTCGATAATATCTAAAGCTTCTTGACCGTTATTAGCGCAATTGACTACTTCTAAACTAGTATCTTCCTCTAGATAGCTTCTTAATACTTCTTGAACGGTTTTTTGATCGTCTACTATTAAAACTTTAATCATTACAATGATAATAAATATATTGGATAATATTTTTAATATTACAGTGAAACTTAGAATTTTTACATACTGTGTTTTTATTTAAGTTGAATTTATAATAATTAAACCTAAAAAACGTAAGAGCTAATAGCTTAAAACTAGCCGATTGAAGCCTAAACTATTTAATTTAAAACTGCTATCAAGTAATATAGCAAGCCCTCTGTGATTCGCAAGAGTCTCGCTCAGTTAATGTTTTTAGTTATTAGTCATTTGTTGATTCTTACATATGATTTATAATTGCTATATATTAGATATAATAAACACAAATTTTCTTGGAATATCAATTATTTTACAAAAAAATCTCTAACTTTACTATTTATTTATTGACTTTTTACCAGGGATTTACTCAAAAAAAATTTAATAATCGCTTAAATTAATTGATGTTTTTTACTTATAGCTTTTTTCGTTTTTTTCTAAAAAATTACGCAAAATAATGATGGAGGCTTAATAGTTTTAAATTTTAAAATATCATGAGCTTTTTTTATAATCAAGCATTCATTACTATAGCTACTGCTAAAAATGAGGATTTGGTAGATTTTTATCGTCAATTATTCAACTTACAACCTAATCCATATATACCAGAAATTTATGCCGAGTTTCAGTTAAAAGGATTACGCCTGGGAATTTTTCAAGTTTCCCCAAGCAACTACTCAGAGTTTGCCAATTCTCTCCATAGCACCATGAGTATCTGTTTGGAAGTATTAGATTTAGAAAAAGCGATCGCTCGGTTGAACTCTCTTGGTTATCCGCCACCAGGAGAAATTATCACAGCTTCTCACGGCAGAGAAATTTATGCTTACGATCCGATGGGAAATCGCCTAATCTTACATCAGTCG
>JBHJNX010000128.1:0-3480 GCA_050330335.1 Pleurocapsa sp.
ACTTCAGCCAAACCTATGGCATAAAACCTCTATATATTCCCAATGGACCAGGAAAATATGCCGATTCAAATCCCAATTTTTCGTATGTGAAATCTCTTGGTCTAGAGCCAGGTAAATACATACTATTTCTCGGTCGCCTAGTACCAGAAAAAAGACCAGAGCTATTAATTTCGGCGTTTCAGATGTTGCCCGATACTGGCTGGAAATTAGCTCTAGTAGGCGGTGATAGTGATACTACTGAATATATCACCAGGCTGCATCAAATAATTGATGGTAATCCCGATATTATCTTACCTGGAGAACTCAAGGGTGCGCTGCTTGCAGAAATCGTCAGGGGAGCGGGTTTATTCGTGCTACCTTCAGACTTAGAAGGCTTGCCACTAGTGATGTTAGAAGCCATGCGAGAAGGAATTCCCGTTTTAGCCAGCGATATTCCCCCTCACCAACAGCTAATCGGTAGGGATCGGGGTCTGACTTTTACAGCAGGCGATCGCGCTGATTGTAGTCAAGCCATAGCACAAGCGATCAAGCAACCGCAAAAATTAGCAACTATGGCACGCCAAGCAAGAGAACATATCCAAGCTCACTATACTTGGGAAAAAATCATGAGCGACCATTTGGCTTTGTATTGCGGTGAAGCGATGGACAATTACTCTGAGTCTTCCCAGCTAGCTAATACCAGTTTGGGAAGAATTGAATCATAGATGTTAGTAAGACGGAAATTTAAATATTTTTATCTAACGCTTGTTAGCTTCACCCTTGTGGTAATTTTTTGGTTGCAAGCAGTCAATAGCCAGCCTACAAACAAAGCAATTAACAATCCGCAATGGCAGCAAGTTGCTATTGGTGGTGGTGGTTACGTTACGGGAATCTATCTCCATCCTCAAGAAGCAAATTTGGTATATATGCAAACTGATAACGGAGGATTTTACCGCTGGCAGCCGAATACCCAGCAGTGGCAGCCGTTAATCGATCGCTTTCCCACCCATCCTTGGAATCATTATGGAGGAGAAGCTCTAGCTCTCGACCCTAACAATCCTGATTTAATTTATTTAGCTTTGGGAAAATATCGCTCTAGTAACGGTAAACTCTGGAAATCGAGCGATCGCGGTACGACTTGGATGGAATCGGATTTACGAGTGCCTATGGGGGGAGATGAAGAGAAAAGATGGGCAGGCAATCGTTTGGCAGTTAGTCCTTTTGATAGTAATTTACTGTTATTTGGTTCTCGCAGTAGCGGTTTATGGCGATCGCTCGATGGGGGAATACATTGGACTCAAGTAAAATTTAATCTATCTACTCGTCCCGACATTGGCATTACGGGAGTTGCTTTCGATCCTCAAGTAGCAGAACGAGTTTATCTCAGTGCTTATGGTGACGGCATCTATCAATCGAATGACAGGGGAAAAACTTGGGGAAAAATGGATGATAGTCCCCAGCAAGGAATGAAAATAGCTGTGGCTTCAGATAGCAGTCTGTATGTTACTAGCGACATTGCCCCTGGTGTCAGTAAATACCATAATGGTGTCTGGCAGGATATTACTCCCCAAAAGTATCGCAACCATATTTTTAATGCTTTGAGTATTCATCCCTGGCGGGGTAATGAAATTTTAGTTGGTTTGGGAGAAACCAGTCACCCTGCTATTTTTTATTCTGCCGATGCAGGAGATACTTGGATCGAAAAACCCGCCCAACACAATTTTACTGTTCCCTGGTGGCCAGATTTTTTCTTTGCCAACCATCTAGCCGCGATCGCTTTTGACCCTCATGTAGACCAAAGAATTTGGTTAACTGACTGGTTTGGTGTGTGGCGTACCGATGACTTTGGCAGCAATCCTCCCACCTGGACGAATTATGCTGAAGGACACGAACAGTTGGTTCCTTTTAACTTAGTTGCGCCTCCCCAAGGAGGTCAATTATTGAGTGGAGTAGCTGATGTCGAAGGGTTTTATCATCACGACTTAGATAGCTTTCCCCAAAGTCGTTTGGGTTATATTTCTGGAGAAGGTAAGGACGTTGCGTTGAGGTTTCCTCAACGCCTTGTCGTCCGTAATTTTCAAGACACCTACGATCTGGCTTACTGTGCCACTCAGCCTTTAAATTTAGTCAGAGTTGGAGGGCATAGAGATGCGGGAATAAGCCAGGGGGCAATTTCTGGTGATGGTGGTTTGACTTGGAAAGAATTTCCTACCTTACCCTCCTCAGCAATCCCCTTAAGAGTTGCGGTATCTGCTACTAATCCCCAGGTTTTTGTTGTAGTTTTTAGCGAAAGTCAACCCTGGCAAACTAGGGATGGAGGACATTCTTGGCAACCAGTATCGGGTTTACCTGACGGTATAACAGGTCCTTGGAATTGGTCACAACCTCTAGCCGCAGATCCGATTGATGGCAATATTTTTTATTACTATGCTGAAGGGAAAGTATATCGCAGTGATGACGGTGGTGGGACTTTTAAAGTAGTTGATCGCTCTCTGCCTCGGTCAGACTGGCATTCAATTCAAACTATTTTAGGTTTAGAAGCTGAAATTTGGCTGAATTTGGGTATCAAAGGGCTTTTTTATTCTGGCGATCGCGGTGCGAGTTTTGTTCGTCTAACCTCGGTAAATCGGGCTGAATTAATTACGGCGGGGAAAGCACCAGCAGGTAAATTATTACCAATTATCTATCTTTATGGCTCAGTTGCCAATTTGGGAGAGGGATTATTTGCTTCGGGCGATCGCGGTAAAACTTGGAGTAAGCTGGACAATTTACCTTTATTTTCTGAATCTCAAAATAGAATTATCTTAGTGTTAGAAGCGAGCAAACAGCAACCTGGTTTGGTATTTCTAGGTACGGATGCTAAAGGAATCTATTATCGATATTTTAATCTCAATTTTTGAACAGGCTGTGCTTTTTGATAGTTAACAGCTTAACAGTGAGCTACTAATTAGTAATCTCCCAACTGTCTTTAATAGTTTCTGATGACGTTTGGATTTTGAGACACATATAATAGAGTGATTTCAAAATTAGCTATTGTTTTAATTATGTTATCGTTATTAGTTCTTTTTTTGCTTAATATTATTTTGTTGTTGATTTTGTATAAACTTAGCGGTCTAATTTTTAATTTTCAAGCTAAATTAAAATCAACTAAATTGTCTATTTATTGGATTACTGCGGCTTTTTGCGGTTTATTTTTACTATCTTTAATAAGTATCTTGGGTTCGGCACAATTAATCGCTAATTTTATTGCCCCTCAAAAAATGTCAGTTTCGGCAATTGTCAAAGATTTAGATGACCAAGATTGTGCCAAATTATTGACTACAATTGACTCGGTTAACAATAACCTAAACAAACTCGATAATCATAGAAATATAGAAGATATATCACCTTTATTTACAATTAAACTAGAATATCAACAGGGAGCAATACAACTAAGAGGAGCAGCTGCCAAATATCAAGAGCTAAATTTAACAGAAACAGGCAAAATTTACAGTCAAAAAA
>JBHJNX010000129.1:0-6291 GCA_050330335.1 Pleurocapsa sp.
CTACCAATAGAACGGAATACATTGCGACTAATGAACTAACTTGCGACTGGATTAACCAAGCTCGAAAACATTGTTCTTATCGTTGGAAAATAGAAGAATTTCATCGTGAACTCAAACAAAACAGCTTATCTTTTTATCTTACAAAAGAACTCGAACATCCCTCTTTACCTATGAAGTTGGTTTGATTCTGGTTAAGTCCATATTTAGTGTCTTTGCGTAAGTCCTGGAAGTGAGAGTTTTGAGGCTCTAACTGAACTTCGTTTTGTAGTACAAATCACCTATCGTCTCTTAACCAAGATAATTACCATTATCACTGTTACACTAAAATTACACTAAGTTGGAAATCAGCAAAAATCTTTTTGGTTGCCTCTGACCCAAATACTCTACAATGAAGAAATAATTCTGTAATGTAGAAATGGCGATTAATATTAAAAACCTTGAAGCAGATAGACTAGCTAGGGAATTAAGCGAAATAACTGGAGAAACAATCACAGAAGCTGTGATTAAATCTTTAGCTGAAAGACTAGAAAGGGAAAAAAATAAACAAATAACTCCCTTGCCTCTACAACAAGAACTACTAAATATTGCTCGACGGTATCAAACCTTGCCGACCTTAGATAACCGAACCGAGGAAGAAATTTTGGGTTACAACGATGGTTATTGATACGAGTGCGATTATAGCGATTCTCAATCTCGAACCTGAAGCAACTATCTTAGCTGATGCGATCGCTTCGGACTCGGTTCGTCTTATGTCTATGGGAACTGCCTTAGAATTATCAATAATAGTTAAGGCGAGAAAAGAAGAAGCTGGAATTAGAGAATTAGATTTCTTTTTGTATAAAGCAGCCATTAATTTAGTCAATTTTGATGAAAATCAACTAAAAATAGCTCGTTATGCTTTTGAGAATTATGGTAAAGGCAGAAATCCTGCCAGTTTAAATTTTGGTGATTGTTTTGCTTATGCTCTTAGTAAAACTTCTGGACAACCCTTATTGTTCAAAGGTAATGATTTTAACCAGACTGATGTTTCAGTAGCAGTAGAATTTTAGCTCTTAATGGCAAAAACCCAGCGTTCTGTGCGATAAGCGATAACAAGAGAGTCGAGTAGTTCACAGGCGGAGGAGCGATATCGAAGCTAATTGCGATTCAACTCTCTTGTCAAATGATAGTAAAATAGTGTCAGTTGAAAGTAGCGGTTTAAATCAATCACAAGCGTTATCCAAATTCCATCAACCGTCTTACGAGGCAGTTAAACAAACATCAGATAGTTATCAACTCGATCGCGCCTCGGTGCGTCAGATCTTGGGAATTTCTGAAAGTACCCAGTTTCGCTATGAGAAGAAGAATCCCGTTCTCAAGCCCAATCTGGCAGATCGCTGGGCTAGATTCGAGCGTATTTTACATCAAGCAGCGGAATTATTTGAGGATAAAACCGAAACTCAAAGATGGTTAGCTACACCCAAAACAGCCCTATCGGGTAAAACTCCAATTGAAGCCTTGGCTAGCGATGCTGGTTCGAGACAAGTAGAACAAATGTTGCTCAGAGCGGAATACGGGATTTTTAGTTAGTGTTTGTCTGGCGTATTTGTTCTCAAAAGTATCGAGCATCGGCGTTCTCTGGTGTAGGTGGGTTGTATGTACCTGGTAGATGGCATCCTCAAGGATATAAAATTGTTTACACTGCTGAAAGTTTGGCACTAGCGTCTTTAGAAATCTTCGTCCATCTCGAAAGCGATCGCGTTCCTTTAGTAGCAATAAAAGCTTGGATGAGCGATGAGCTAGAGATAGAAGAGATCGAACCATCACATACGTAGTGGAGTAGCAATCTGAAATCAGGCGCGATCGCAATATCTTCATATAATCTAAAAGATATCTTACCGCCGTTCCTAATATAACAGACAATAGATTTAACCAAGTGATCGCTTATCTTATAATATTATTAACTAGCTTTAAAAACGATACTTCTCCTCCTCAATCCAAAGACTGACAGGAACAGAATTGCCCCAGGGATCTACCTTAATTTCTACTACAAAAGGTCTCCTATCTGAGTTAGCTAAATTATTAATTTTCCGATTGATTTCTTGTCTGCGGTCTTCTGGCATATAATAGGTTTCTAAACCATATACGGCAGTTCTATATTGTTTGACCAATCCTTTGATTGCTATGGAATTTGGGGGTAAATTCTCAGGTAAATTTCCCATTACTTGTATGGGATTCCAAGGAAGGGGAGGCGTATTTTTTTCTTTGGGTGACTCTAAAATCACATAAAATGTTTCTCCAGGCTCTAAGTTTTTTTCTCCTGAAAGTTTTTCCAATTCATTGACACTGGAAATATCATAATTAAGAGTTTGAGAATATCCGCGCAACAAATCATAAGGATCTACAGGAGCAGTTTGAATTACGACATCCGTACCAAAAGTATAAGTATAAGCACTTTTAGCAGGAACAAGAAGAATTAAACCGAGTTGCAATCCTAAAGGTACAACAAATCGCCATATAGGAAAAGAATTGAAATTAGCAGAATTAACCATATTTAATTATTGTTAGTAGTAGTAAAATTATTAAGATAACGTTCAAACCAAAGTCCAGCCAGAATAATTGCCAAGCCGCAAACAAATAAAACGATCGCTTTAAAAATCAAACCAGTACTATACTCAAACATTCGAGATAATAATTGTAGGGATAATAATAAAATACCACTCCAAAAACTTAGTCTCTGACCCATATTTACCGATTGACGAATTAAACCTATTCCCAAACAAAACAACATTAAATTGAATATAATTGTTCCAGTTTCATGTAGAGAATAATAAGTATTTACTCCAATTAGCCCTCCAATAATAGCTAAAAATAATCCAATAGCAGCCGAATCCCTCTCTAGCCTCCAGGGAAAATTTTCGTCACTTCTTTGTCCTGATTTCCACCAGGCCCAAATTGAGAATAAACTAAAAATTAATGGAGCAATTAAGAATGATATATTTTCTAAACTACCATCGATATTTTGAGGGTAATTACTACTATGCCAAATAGCATTAAAAGACCCTACATATAAAACCAAACAAAGATAAAATATGGCAAATTTACGACTAAATGATTCAAATTTATGGGGTAATTCAATACTGGGAAATAATAAATTATCCCGATAAGTCCAAAAGCAAGCGGGAATTAGCACCGCTAAACTAGCAGTAGCAAAACTTTGAAAAATCGAGTCAGAAATATTAGCGTATTGACCCAAATTTATTGCTAGAGCAAAACTGGTTAAAATTATAGTCAGGCCAAATAACCAACGCGATCGACAATAATAAGCTAGAGAGATGAATAAACTACTAACTATTAAAGGCATTTGTTGTAATTCTTGACCAAAAATTTCCCTACCCCAACCCAAGATATTGATCACTCCCCAACCATAGGCGATCGCCATTAAAATAATGGCTAAAATTCCTAACGAAGTTAATCTCAAGCCATAGGCCATTAACAATACTGCCAGACTCCAAACAAGATATAGTAAATAAGAAGAACCAGTTTGATGAAACATCTGAGACATCAAGCCGATATTTGCACCGATGCTTAACGCCCCAAGTAGCAACAACCCTTGTCCTAATTTCGCCTGACTATGCTTTGGCGATTGCCATAAAGAAAAGCCCGCACTATTACTGACAATAAAAAAACTTAACAAAATAAATACTTTTATCGGTCTCGACCAAACTTGCCAGTTAGCCGCTACCAAAGTAATCAATCCCAAGCCGATAATAATAAAGCCTAAACCAATAACAATCAACACAAAGCGATCGCGCGCCATCGAATCTAATTCTTCCAGACGATAGCGAATTACCAGTTGTTCATATATTTGGCGATCAATTAATCCTTCCGATTCCCATTGTTGTATTTCTTGACGTAGCTGATATCTAAATTTTTCCGAAACCATAATCGGATTTAAATATTCTGAGTGAGCTACACCAATTTATCTACAGAATAGTTTTTCAGCAATGATCTTGAGTGCTGTCTAAAGTCTTAAGGTTTAGCGATTTACACCATTTTAATACTTAGTACCCCCAAGGGAATTCGAATCCCTGCCGCCTCCGTGAAAGGGAGGTGTCCTAGGCCACTAGACGATGGGGGCTTAAGATTTGTTACAAACTTCCTGCATTGCAACGTTTTTAAATATATCTAATATTTTTAAGCTTGTCAATACTTTTTTTATAAAAAAATTACTGCTCGCTATTAAGTTAACGAACACCTCGTTGCCACTGTCTCAAGCGTTTTTGTGAAGCTGGATCGAGAGCATAAAATAGTAGCCGACCGCTAGGCTTTTTTTTGGTTTGCTTTTTTTGTCGAGTTTGGCGAGTAGCAGTTGCGACTTCTCCTGCCAACATTTGAGCCGAACGCCACTCTGCACCATAACCAACCACGGTTAGTTGTTGAGCGCGATCGCTGGTAGCTACGATCAGGCGAGAACAATTATACTGATACTTGTTGTTACTAAAAGCGGCACAAAACTTTTCAATATAAGTGTCTGCTGTCTCAGCAAAGCCAGTATATTGCACAGACAATAGGGCAGTATGTTTTTCTTCTGTACCAGGGGTATTTTGATAATGAGCATCAAAGACAATTTTAGTTTGATATGCCATGGCTGCCGTATAGTTAATCAAAGATTCGATTAATTGATAACGAGCCGTCTCTAACCCGTAGCGATCGCGACTAATTTTGAGTTCTGACCAATGACCGATGATGTTATAGCCATCAACTAAGAGGAGGACGCGATCGAATGAGGGAGACATAATTCAAGGTATATTCTTTAACAAGGACAATTTCTTGTACTCATTTTAAGCAAATTTCTTAACAAAAGATTAAAATTTTTGTTGTTTGGCAATTAGTTTTTCTTTAAGTAACTCTGGCTTTCCTTTGGCAATTACTTTTCCGTCTTCTAACAAAAAAGCACCATCACAGTAATTCAATTCTTCTAGACGATGAGTTACCCACAACGCCGTTAAATTACGATTTTTAACCAAACTACCTACCTGTGCTACCAACTCCAGTTGAGTATCTGGATCTAACAAAGCGGTTGGTTCATCGAATAAAATAACTTCACAATGACGGGCGATCGCTCCAGCAATAGCAATGCGCTGTTTCTGACCACCACTGAGAGCATAAATCGGTCGCCGTTCTAAATCTAGTAAGTTGACCGCAGCCAGAGCTTCTCTAACTCTTTCTCTGACTTGAATTGCCGATAAATTTTCCTTAACCAAACCAAAAGCAATATCAGCCCCTACAGTAGGCATCACTAACTGATGGTCAGGATTTTGAAAGACAAAACCCAAAGGGTGGGGCATGACAATTTTACCCGAATCAGCGATTAACAGCCCTGCTAATAACCTTAAAAGAGTTGATTTACCACTACCATTGTCCCCCAGCAACATCCAAAATTCTCCTCGGGGAACTTCCAGAGAACAGGATTTTAAAATAGTAGCTTCAGCAGACCAGCTAAAACAAAGCTCCTCAACCATAATAGCTGAAGGCTTCTTTGATTCTGTTGGTGTAAATTGATTCATAAATTTTTAGAGCATCAAAAGCCATAATCAGTTTACTTCTGAGTTATGACTTTCGACCTCAACATTTAATTACTACTTCTGAATGGCTGCAAAAAAACCAGGGACTCGACCTTCAGCCATTCCACCCGATTTTTTATTAATACTCACCGCACAAATGCGATCGCTTTTCACCGCAACTTTTTTGTCTTCTTCTTTGTCACAAGTAAGCTCCAATAGTTCCGAACTGCCAGAACCCATGGCTTGTAAAATATCTTGATATAGTTGCTCGGCAGTTTTAGCTTCTTTACGCTGTACCGATATGGGTAAAGGGATATCTTGTAAAACAAGGTCAATGGTATACATATACTATTAAGTTACAAAAAACTTCTACAATAATTAGATTATCTTCTAGATTCAACTAAATTCACAATTTGCCAGGTTAAGGGTTTTCAGAAAAAAAATTTAGATTTTATTAATGTTTTTGCTAGAAATCCCAGCAATTTTCTTCTAGTATGTGTAATATTAGTAAAGAAAAGTAAACTTTTCTCACAAACGGCAAACTCTACTAGTTATTCATATATAGACAAAAAGTGGACAAGCTGTAGTAATTTTACGATTTTTATAGATATTCGGAGACGTATTAAATGACAATAGCAGTAGGACGCGCACCAGCATCAAGAGGCTGGTTCGACACCCTAGATGACTGGCTCAAACGCGATCGCTTTGTCTTTGTAGGCTGGTCGGGAATATTACTTTTTCCCTG
>JBHJNX010000130.1:0-7236 GCA_050330335.1 Pleurocapsa sp.
CAGATCGAGTTTAATCGGACAAACTCTAAAAGAAACTGAAATTCAGCGTAAGTTTGATGTTGACGTATTAGAATTAATTCACAATGGCAATCATTTTCCCCAACCTATTGCGGATAAAATAATTAATGCAGGTGATATTTTGATTGTACGGGGTAGTAGAGAAGTATTGCTACAAATTAAAGATGAAAAAGGTTTGGATATTTTGCCCGATGTTAAGTTTAATAATGGGGCATTAGAGACAGAATTAAATACAGGAGAAGAGAAAATTGGCGAGGTTCTAATTTTATCCAATTCCCGTTTGATCGGAACTACTTTAAAAGACTTGCGTTTCCGACAACGTTACAACGCCACTGTCTTAGCAATTCGTCGCGGACAAGAAGTATTACGAGAAAGATTGGGCAAAGTTCCTCTACGCTTCGGGGATTTATTATTGCTACAAGGACCGAAACAGAGTTTTTTGGGGTTACAAACCACGCGAGAATTACTAGTCCTCGAACAGCGTGATGTCGATAACCTACGCTTGGATAAAGCCAAAGTTGCTGTTGGTATTTGTTTGGCGGTAATTATTGCTTCGGCGTTTAATCTAACTCCAATTTTGGTCAGTGCCTTAGCTGGAGTTGTTTTAATGGTGCTGACAGGCTGTCTCAAACCAGGAGAAATATATGGCGCAGTACGTTGGGATGTAATTTTTCTGCTGGCGGGTTTAATTCCTTTAGGAACAGCAATGGAAAAATCTGGTGCTACAGCATTATTAGCCAAACCCATATTAGATATAGGCGGTAGTCTATCGGGTTATTGGATTTTACTATTTTTTTATATTGTCACTACGGTTTTGACTTCTATTCTTTCTAATAGTGCAGCAGTGTTATTAATGATCCCCATTGGCATTCAAGTAGCACAGTCTCTAAATATTAATACTTTAGCAGTAATGTTTGCTATTACTTTTGCTGCTTCTAACAGTTTTATGACTCCCATTGGCTATCAAACTAATACCATGGTTTACGGACCTGGTGGCTACAAATTTACCGATTTTGTCCGACTGGGAACACCTTTGAGCATTTTGATGGGCTTAGTTACTCCTGCACTGATTATTTTGTTATATGGTTTGTAATCTATTAATTTAACAAAATCACCAAAAAGTTTTATGATTTTTTACCTTGGCTACTTATATAATTAGAAGCCTATAGTACAAAGCTAGCCTTGGTTTCCTGGGCGGCGATCGCGATTTTTCTATCATCATGCTCAATCCTAATTTGGAAGCAATCGAACTCACCAAAGAGGAATATCAAAGGTACTCCCGTCATATTATCCTGCCAGAAGTAGGATTAGAGGGACAAAAACGCCTCAAAGCAGCAAGCGTTCTCTGTATCGGTAGTGGAGGACTAGGTTCTCCCTTATTGCTATATCTCGCAGCCGCCGGTATCGGCAGAATTGGATTGGTTGATTTTGATGTTGTAGATAGTTCTAACTTACAACGCCAGATCATTCATAGCACTGCTTGGGTGGGTAAACCCAAAATACAGTCAGCCAAAGAGCGTATTCTAGGTATTAATCCTAACTGCCAGATAGATTTATACGAAACTGCTCTAACTTCAGCTAATGCCCTAGATATTCTCGCTCCTTACGATGTCGTAATTGACGGTACAGATAATTTTCCTACTCGTTATCTAACTAATGATGCCTGTGTTTTGCTAAACAAACCCAACGTTTACGGTTCTATTTTCCGTTTTGAAGGACAGGCAACTGTATTTAATTACGAAGGAGGGCCTAACTATCGCGATTTATATCCCGAACCCCCACCACCAGGTATGGTTCCTTCTTGTGCTGAAGGGGGAGTACTCGGCGTTTTATGCGGTATTATCGGTACAATTCAAGCTACAGAAGCGATTAAAATTATTTTGGGTGCAGAAAATACTCTCAGTGGTAGACTACTGCTCTACAATGCTTGGGATATGAAGTTCCGTGAATTAAAACTGCGTCCCAATCCAGAACGTCCTGTGATTGAACAGTTAATCGATTACCAACAATTTTGTGGTATTCCCCAAGCACAAGCAGAAGCTGCCAAACAACAAACAGCTATCCCAGAAATGACCGTCAAAGAGTTAAAACAACTCATGGAGAGTAATAATGATTTTGTGTTGTTAGATGTTCGCAACCCGAATGAATATCAAATTGCTCAAATTCCTGGTTCGGTATTGATTCCTCTCTCAGAAATTGAAGATGGTAGCGGCATCGATAAAGTTAAGGAACTGACTAACGGAAGTCGCTTAATTGTTCACTGCAAAATGGGAGGACGTTCTGCTAAAGCATTAAATATCCTTAAAGAAGCGGGTGTTGAAGGTACAAATGTCAAAGGTGGTATTTCAGCTTGGAGTCAAGAAATAGATTCTAACGTACCCCAATATTAGAAGACGATCAAAACAAAAAGCAAGGTGGGCAGCGTCCACCCTGCAACTTCTGCTTACCAATCGCTGATTCTCGATCTAAGATAGTTGTGAATTAAATTTACCATTCAACTCCTATGCAAATTTTAGTAAATACTATCCGAGTTACAACAGTGGCTTCTTTACCTACAGTTTTCTTGACTATGACTATTGCTCAACCTCCAGCGATCGCTGGCCCAATTGGAAGTTGCGTTAACCATCTTATCGATAGTGGTATAGTTAAAGAGCAAGCCGCAGCTGCTTGTTCAGATGTTATACAACCTACAGAATTATCTGCTTGTGTAGAAGATATTACCGCCGAAACCGATATTAAAGCTTTAGACGTTCTTCAAGCCTGTTATCGTGTCCGCAGACCTCAAGAGTTAGCTAATTGCACCTTAGATATCAGCACTAGTTTGGGCGAGTCCCAACCAGTAGAAGCGTTGGATAATTGTCGCCGCAGTTTACTACCAACACGCTATGCAGAATGTACTCTCGATCTTCAAGCTGCTGCTGGACTATCTAGCACAAAAGCTATGGAGACGTGTATTACCGCAGAATTTTTTCCCAGTACGTTAGCTCCAACAACTCCTCAAAAATAATATTGTTATAATGTCGTTAACTATATCTAGATGTTTTCGCTCAAATCGAACCAAGCCTAGTTTATTCAAATACAGTAATTCTGGGAGAAAAGTGAATATTTGACCATAACTGATACATCTAAAATAGAACCTTGTTTGGTTCACCATATTCCAGGTAGAGTTAGATTTCGCATCTATCCCTTACAAGATCACTCCGATTATGCAGCCAATCTGCAAGAATTTTTACTCGCTCAACCTGAGATTGATCGCGTTAGGATAAATCGCCTTGCTGCTTCCATCGCCATTAATTATCATTACAGAGGCGCGCCCTTAGCAGAAATTGCCTCTAATTTGACAGAGTTAATTCAACAAGCAGCTACAACTAAATCAGTTCCTCAAAAAATAACTAAAAAGGAAACTTCAGAAACTGAAAATTGGTCGAAGGTACTCCGCCGTGAGACAATGGAGTCTGCTTCGACTGCGTCGAGTTTAACCTTGCCAGTCTTGACTACTATTATTAGTTGGTTGAGTAATCAAGGTCAGTTAACTTGGTTAAGACCGATCGCTCTTGTTAGTTTATTCACTATAACCCTACCCATCGCCAAAAGAGCTAGTGCAAGTTTATGGCGTGATCACAAAATTAATATTGATTGTTTAGATTTATTAGCGGTAGGCTTGAGTTACGGACAAGGAAGACTGGCAACTCCTGCTTTAGTAATTACGCTACATGAATTAGGGGATGTTATTCGCAATCGCACTGCTCGCTCCACAGAAACTCAAACCGCCGATCTTTTGGATGCTATAGGACATTTTGCTTGGGTATTACGAGACAGAAACCCCGTAAAAATACAAAGCGATCTGGTGGAAGTGGGAGAAACGGTAATTGTCTATCCTGGGGAACAAATCCCCGTGGATGGGGAAGTAATCAAAGGATTGGCTACCATCGATCAACAGCAATTAACAGGGGAATCGATGCCCATTGTTGCCCATAAAAAAACCATAGTTTACGCTTCAACTTTAGTTCGTTCGGGACAAATTTATATTCGTGCCGATAGAGTGGGCAAACAAACTCGTGCTGCTGCCAGTCTGGAACTGTTGCAAAATGCGCCTGTACATGATACACGCATGGCAAACTATGCAGCACAACTAGCAGATAAGTTAATTTTACCTTCCTTAGTTTTAGCTAGTGTTATTTTAGCTGTTACCAAAGAACCAGCTAGGGCAGCCTCGATCCTCACTTTGGATTTTGTAACTGGTATCCGTGTGTCGATGCCGACAGCATTTTTAGGGGCATTAAACCACAATACCCGCCACGGAATTTTAGTCCGCAGTGGACGCACTATCGAACAGTTAGCAGAAGTAGATACTGTTGTCTTTGATAAAACTGGTACTTTAACCCAAGGACAATTAACGGTTGTGGGCCTTGAAACTGTACCAGGTAGAATGCCAGCCGAACAAATATTAACTTTAGCTGCTGCTGCCGAACAGAGGATCGCCCATCCCGTAGCCGAAGCCATTACTCATTATGCCCAAAGCCAGAATCTAACTATACCCCGTCGTGGAGAATGGAACTATGAAGTGGGGTTGGGTATTCGGGCAACTATAGAAGATAAGGAAGTGTTAGTAGGCAGCGATCGCTTTTTACTGCAAGAAAACATTAGTTTAGAATGCCTAGAAGTTCAATCATTACCTTTAGATCGTAGATGTGATTTGGAAGATAAATCCGTTGCTGCTAACTGGTTGTCTTTAATTTATGTCGCTTGTGATGGCGAACTGCAAGGGGTAATTAAATATGCCGATCCATTACGTGCAGAAAGTTTTGCTTTAATTGAATCTCTGCAAGCCTCCGGGCGAGAAATTTACTTATTAACAGGAGATAATCAACAAAGAGCTACAATAGTAGCAAAGGAGTTAAATATTCCCCTCAATCGAGTCCATGCCCAAGCTTTTCCCGAACAAAAAGCAGCGATCGTGCGGGATTTAAAACTGGCTGGTAAGACTGTTGCCTTCGTCGGTGATGGCTTGAATGATTCTGTTGCTCTAGCTTATGCCGATGTCTCAGTCTCTTTTGCCAACGGTTCAGATATTGCCAGGGAAATCGCTGATGTGGTGCTGATGAATGACGATTTATTAACCTTAACAGAAGCACTCGATATTGCTCAAGAAACCAAAAAACTGATCGAGCAAAATACGCTGCTGGTAGTTGCGCCCAATTTAATGGCTTTAGGTTTGGCTACTACTGTGGGCTTAAATCCCCTGATTGCTACGGTAGTTCATAACGGTTCGGCGATCGCTGCTGGACTAAATAGTCTTCGTCCCTTGGTAAAACATCAGTTGGAAGAACAAAATTACTGGTCTTTTTAGTAAAATCAATCAATTTCAGGAGAAATAGCAAGATGTCAGAAATACAACACTTAGGAAATTCTACCCTTAAACAAGTTAGAAACGCTTACATAAATCATCCCCTCAAAACTCTAGCTATCGGATTGGGGGTAGCAATTGTCGCCCCTACAGTATTACCCCTTGCCAAACCCCTAGCTAAAGCAGCAATCAAAAGCGGTGTAAGCCTCTATGAAAAAACCAAAGGTGCGATCGCCGAAACAGGAGAAGTAATTGGCGATATTGTCGCCGAAGCTAAAGCCGAAGCAGCAGCAGAACAAGCTAAAAAAGCAACTGTAGCAGCAGGTTTAATGGCTGCGACTAATGCTAGTCAAGATAGTCAAGATAACTGAAGAGCAAAAAACCCAACTCTGGAATGATCAGGGTGGTTTTTTGATGTTGCGATCGCCGATCACCCCTTCATCTCACAAAGCACTATTGTATGAGGGAAATAGCCCTCTAATTCTTGATATATTCGGTTTGCCCAGTGTAAGCTTTTGACTTATTAACTGCGCTCGCTGCTTGTTGCCAAATTTGAGTTAAGTCTGTGTTTGAAGAGTTAATTGGTGATACCGTATTATCTGGGTAAAGGGATAAACCATTCTTAATTGCTGCTTTTAAGATAGGTCTACCTAATTTCGTCACCGCAGGGACAAGGAGGGAACTTACAGCGATCGCGCTTAACCCCGCCAATGCTAAAGGGTTACCTCCATGACCATCTTCAATTATTTCTTTTAAATGAAAGGAAAGTACTGATTTATCCCAATGAATTAACGACATAACCTAATTCCTCAACAGCAGTCGAGATTAAAAATTTAGAACAGCATTTGCGTACATTGGAGTTTTAACTGGTTGATCTAACCTTTAAAAATCAGATTGTTCTTAAGTTATTAAGCTTACATTAGATTATCGCCAACAAAATATAAGCTAGAACAACTTGATTTAACTCCTAACACTAATAATAATTAATTTCAATTACTTGTCAAGTATTTAAATAACAAAGTTAAATTATGTTCAATAATTATGCTTAAAAGCCAAAATTATTGAACATAAGACTTACAGCAGTTTCAATTAAATCAACTAGGCGTAGAATAATATCTATAGTTTGTTGCTATTAATAATTAACAATGAGTAATCAATTTTCTAATTTGAGTTAGTGCTTGAGAAATTCCTGTTTCGGCAACTCCTGAAAAGCGATCGCCGAATTGAAAATTGACTCCCGGCACAATCAACCACCATGCTTGAGGGCATTTACCATAGAGAGCATGAGTCAGAGTGAGTATAGTCGCAGGATCGCCAAAATGGGTGCGAAATTCAGATATATTTAATGGCTTTAACTGGCGTAATTCGATGGCATCTAATTCTTTTGTCCAACCAGCATCGACAAAAATAACTACATCTACTTCTGCTATCTCGGCAGCTAATTCTGGAGTTAATTGATGAATGAAGCGCGATCGCACTTGTGGTAATTGCCAAGTAGCAACTATTTCCGCTATCCGCACTCCAATACCATCGTCGCTTCTCAAACTATTGCCATAGCCAATCACTAAAGTTGTAGCCACAAGAAAATTTACAGAAAGCAACGGAGGGATTCATTCAACGACAATTACACAACCTTTCAGACTTAGATCGACTAACTGAGCAACTAGCGGAAAATCTGACACAAAAAGCTTGTAAAGGTTCAATTCAGGCTATAGAAGATTCAGAAGGAACGCAGTTAATTCAAGATTTGGGCGATCGCTTTGTTACTGTTTTAGAAACAGAATTACAAAAAGAACATAACCTGCAAGAGTTAGAAGCTTTATTAGTAGATTTACTCGAAGAAATCAAAGTCAATTATGTTCGCAAAATTT
>JBHJNX010000131.1:0-7140 GCA_050330335.1 Pleurocapsa sp.
TCTGTTCTACTAATATGTAGCTTATTCTTGATTCCCTATCTCAGACAACAGCATTTATACTATTTTTGATTGATAAAGTTTTAGCTCAACCCCAAATTTTACTTAAGTTTATGTAAAAATACGTAGATAATATAAAGTATTTAAGATAATTTTATTTTGCCAGTAATACAGATAATAAGTAAACAATTTAAAAATAAAAAAAAGGGGCTATTGCCCCGAAATTAATTTAATTTTGTTGATTATCTCGACATTAATAATTATGGAAAATCACTATACTGTCGGTTCAACTCTGCCATAGAAAATACCACGAACTTTGACTTCTTCTGGTTCTTCTGCACCCAAATCTGTAGCAGAAGGTTGTTCACTTTCAAAAACTCCTGCAATTTCTCCAGTTTCGCCGTCAATTTTGGTGACGTTAAGAGACATTTTTCCTTTGCGAGATACAAACTCTTTAACGTTAGCTGTTAAGAATTGTTCATCATCGGCTCTTGCCGGTAAAGCTACTGCATTATCATAACCACTAGCAAGACTGCGACCTTTAGGATCGAGAAAAACTTGTCCACGATAAGAAGGAACGGTAAATTCTCCTTCAAAATCGGTAGAAGTATTAATAGAATCAGCTGGAGTTTTAGTAGTAGCCACTAAATTTTTGATAGTAAACAGAAAAGGAACTTCCTCGCCACCAGGCAACAAAACTGTAGCTGCTTGGAAGTCAATTCCGTCTAGTTCGGTAAAAGTTAAAGTGCCATCAGGGTTAGAAGTGATATCACCACGAACCTGATCCAAACTAGAAGTGTATCTGGTTAACAATTTACCCTGAATAAATTCAGCTTTTTGACGTTTGTTAGCAGGTTCTTCTTTAACAAAAAACTCTTTTGGTTCTAAGCACAAATCCCGCAAAGTATATTTTTGACCGGATTCAATGGCAATTGTTCCTCTGCTACTATCAGGCAATTCTAAACAAGTATTAGCAATACCTGTATTCAAAATATCATCGTATGTTAATTCGCTTCGGCTTATATTTTCAGGATTTTCAGCACAAGCTGTTAATATCCCCAAGCATAAAGCTAGAAGGGCAGCAATTATTGTACGATACCTCATGGTCAACCTCGTTTTGTCAATTTTAGATTTATCATCAAGCCCGAAAGATCGGAAAAAATAGGCTTTTATAAGAATTTAGCCATTTCTAGATGCTATCTACTCTACCAAAATTCGTGCAGTTGAGAGTTAAGCTTTTTCAAAGCTGAAACAAAGGTTTTAAAGTAGTGAATTAAAATCTGCATAAGATAAGTATAAAATCCGAAAAGCTCATTTGAATGGTGTTTAGCATATGAATCACAATTGCGACGAAAATTTAAGTAATTCAGATGATGTATTAGGTGAAGTACAATTTCCTACGGTTGACGGGGACACCTCCTTACAAACAGCCGTTAGGGAAATTTGGAGGTTAGCAAAAGAACATCACCATGACATCCTTTTTTTATTAGACTTGTTGCGCAGTTTGGAAGCAATTCATCGTAAAATTCGGACAGAAATGTTTGAAGCTTCTTTGCCAGCAACTCGTAATGATTTGTACCAATTAGTGAAAGATATTGAAGAAAAAGGAGGGTGGCCTTATGTAGAAAGAATGAAGTTAAGAGAATTATTAAAAAATATGGAATTAAATCCTTCAGATGAACCACCTGGAACAACAAATTCAGAAGCTTGAAACCAGGGAGATTTTATGAGCTTGTAGGAGTGGAGACTTAAGTTTCCAAAGTACCTAGAAACGGTTACTCTGGAGAAAGTTATTTTAAGCGATCAATATTTAGTTTTATGGCTTTTACTGTTAATTCAATTAAATTTGGTACAGACGGCTGGCGTGGTGTAATTGCCGCCGATTTTACTTTTGAACGAGTGGCTATGCTCGCTCCTTTGGCTGCTAAAGTTTTAGCAGATTGCTATGGTAATACCAGTGTTAATCATACAGTGATTGTGGGTTACGATCGCCGTTTTATGGCAGAAGATTTTGCTAAATTGGCAGCAGAAGCAATTGCCGAAGTGGGATTTGATGTTTTATTATCTGAATCCTATGCTCCTACACCGGCTTTCAGTTGGGCGGCAAAAGCTCAAAATGCCCTGGGGGCAATTGTCATGACTGCATCCCATAATCCTGCGACATATTTGGGTTTAAAAGTCAAGAGTGCCATGGGAGGTTCGGTATCTCCAGAAGTAACCCAGCAGATTGAAGCCATACTAAATAAATCTTTACCTCCAGCACCAACTCCTGGAAAAATCACCTCTTTTGATCCTTGGGGGAGTTATTGCAAGGGATTACAGACTAAAGTAGATATTACTAAGATCAAAAGCGCGATCGCATCAGGTAAACTGAGAATATATGCTGATGTGATGCATGGTGCAGCAGCTACTGGCTTAGAACGTTTGTTAGGTTGTCCGATTATTGAGATTAACAGCGATCGCGATCCTCTATTTGGTGGTGGCGCACCAGAGCCTTTACCAAAATATTTACCGGATTTCTTCCGTGCTATTAAACTAGCAGCAAAAGAATATCCCAACAGTTTACGAGTGGGTTTAGTTTTCGATGGAGATAGCGATCGCATTGCGGCGGCTGATGGTGAGGGGAATTTCCTCAGTTCCCAAGTTCTGATCCCGATTTTGATCGAGCATCTAGCACAACGCAAAGGTTTTACAGGGGAAATTGTTAAAACAGTCAGTGGTTCAGATTTAATTCCTCGTTTGGCTCAATTATACGACCGCTCCGTATATCAAACTCCGATTGGTTATAAGTATATTGCTGATCGAATGCTTAACGCCGAAGTGATGATTGGCGGAGAAGAGTCTGGAGGTATCGGTTATGGTACTCATATTCCCGAACGAGATGCCCTGTTATCGGCTCTGTATGTACTAGAAGCAGTTGTAGAGTCGGGAGAAGATTTAGGTGCTATTTATGCCCGTCTACAGCAAAAAACTAATTTTACTGCTACCTACGATCGCATCGATTTACCCTTGGCTAGTATGGATGTACGGTCTAAATTATTAGAAAGATTGAAGCAAGAAACACCAAAAGAAGTAGCAGGAAAACCTGTGATTGATTGCTTAGACGTAGATGGTTACAAATTCAGAATTGATGAAAACACTTGGTTATTGATTCGTTTTAGCGGTACTGAACCAGTATTGCGCCTTTATTGTCAAGCTCCCAACCTGACAGAAGTGCGTAAAATCTTAGAATGGGCTAGAGATTGGGCCAATTCTTAACAAATCTCAGTTTGGAATGGTGAGTATAAAAGTCAAAAGTCATCCATTCAAAAGTTTTCACCTACTATTTACACTTCACTACCTCACTACTTCGGGCTTACTGCATTAACCCAAACTCAGATTCAAAATAAGTATTTTTGTAGGGACGAATCGCCACTCGCCCTTACAGAATTTTTATTTTTTACTCGCCAAATATGCCAAGCCGATACAGAGTAAGGCATTGACTCCTAGATAACTACGGGCGATCGCTCCAGAACCCAACAGCTAAACAAGCACCTACTCCCAGACTAGTGCCAATAGCAAACCATTTTAACGAGGGATTGCCCATCAATAAAATAATTAAGCCAAGGGGAATTAAAGCACTGGCAAATAGAGGATTGAGGCTGGCACTTCCTTGAATTACATTGGTCTACATTTCAACAATTAATCACTGAAGGAATACTGCTTTGAAACAGGGAATTTGTCTGCTGTTATCTTTGGGTTGCTCTGCTTTAGGGGCGATCGCCCTATCTCCCGCCGCTGCACAAGTTACGCCCGATGGTACGACCGATACTAACGTTGAAGCTAATGGTAACGATCTTACCATCAACCAGGGCGATCGCGCTGGTGGTAATCTTTTTCACAGTTTTAGGGATTTTTCCGTACCCAACGGCGGTTCGGCATTTTTCGATAACCCAGCCGATATAGTTAATATCTTTTCTCGCGTCACTAGGGGGAACATCTCCAACATCGACGGTTTACTTCGTGCCAACGATGCCAACTTATTTTTAATCAACCCCGCAGGGATTATTTTTGGTGCGGGTGCGAGACTAGCGAGACTAGATTTAGATGCTGTTGATGTCATAAGGTGATCGCCTATTTCCATTGATTTCGACTTCGCAATTTGCTAAGTTAGAAAGGTGAGCTTAAAATAGCGATCGTGAGATAAGGCAACAGGGACACGAGATCGGGTCGCAGCAAAGCTACCAACAGACTTAAATGGGTGAAGGCAACCTCCGTGACCAGTCCTCCCCCGTGTCCTCCCTTAAACTCATAAAATAAGGAAACTGAATGCACGTCATCTCGTTTAGAAAGCTAAAGCAATTTTGGCAGTCTCATCCTACTGCGGAGGTAAGTTTACGGTATTGGTACAAATTAACGACTGTTCATCAATGGCAGTGTTTTAACGATATTGTTCAAACTTTTATTACAGACATTTCCCCCTCGTACCATCAAAAGTGATGAAGAATTGGACAAAACAGTTGCAGTTATAGATGAGTTACTAGATCGCCCCTTTTTAAGCTCGGAAGAATCAGATTATCTCAATGTTTTGGGAACATTGGTTTACGATTACGAACAAAAAACCGAACCAGTACCAGATCTGTATGGAGTAGAACTATTAAAGGTTTTAATAGCTGAAAGAGGTTTACTGCAAAAAGACCTCGTACCTATATTTAAAACCGAGTCTATTGTTTCCGATATTTTAAACGGGAAAAGACAATTAACTGTGCGTCATATTCAAGAATTGGCTCAATTTTTCAAGCTATCTCCTGCGGTATTCTTACGAAGTCAGCGCAGCTCTCGGAGCTTGCATCCGAGTAGAGATAATTGTAGTTAAAAATATTTAAGTCGCGATCGCAGCTTATTTAAATAGGAGCAAATAATTATTCACCCCTATTTAATTACCAATTACCCTTTTATTTTTTACTCGCCAAATATGCCAAGCCGATACAGAGTAAGGCATTGACTCCTAAATAACTACGGGCGATCGCTCCAGAACCCAATAGCCAAACACTGGGGTCTGCTACCGCACTGACTGCTAAACAAGCTGCTACTCCCAGACTAGTGCCAATAGCAAACCATTTTAACGAGGGATTGCCCATTAATAAAATAATTAAGCCAAGGGGAATTAAAGCACTGGCAAATAGAGGATTGAGGCTGGCACTTCCTTGAATTACATTGCCCAATTCGGGAATCGAACTACCAAATAGACGGAAGGGCCATTGGGGTAAATCGAAAATATACAATCCTTGTAAGAAGAATAGACCCGAACTACCAAAAATCAAACCACTATTCAAACCGAAAGTAAAAGGTAGATAATTGCGGATCAACCATGCCAGTAAATAAGAACCGAGTACCATTGCTAGTTTCGGTAACAGAGCAACTGCACCACCATCTAGCCAAAAGCGAAGATTTAAATAACCACTATTTTTCAACCAACGGAAGAAATCGCGGAAGGTAATCTGTCCTTTGAGGGCTAATTGAACTGCTCCACCAGCATCTAAATGACCTGCACCAAAATGATTTAAGGGGTCTTCTTGTACTTTGCGAGAAGATTGTTTGAGAACACTCAATACTTCATCTGGTTCGGATATACCACTAGATTTAATTAACGCCGCTACACCCGCTACGTGGGGTGCTGCCATACTTGTTCCCTGAAAACCAACAAATACTGATGTTCCGTTACTGGGGTCGATGGTATTTTGGAGAATTTTACCGTTTTCACTGCCTCCAGGAGCAGAAATATCTACTCCCGCACCAAAGTTGGAATAGGGTGCTTTTTCGCCAACTGCGTCGGTAGCAGCAACACTAATCACATGAGGATAACGAGCGGGATAAGAAGCAGAATTACGATTTTCATTGCCAGCGGCCGCTATAATTACTACACCTTTTTTGTAAGCATAGTCGATTGCTTTTTCCATAATTTTGCTTGCACCGCCACCACCTAAACTCATATTGATCACATCTGCACCGTTATCGGCAGCAAATTTAATCGCCTCGGCAATATCGGCAACCGTACCGCCACCACTACCAGCTAGTACTTTTAAAGGCATAATTTTCGCTTCATAAGCAATACCAGCTACGCCATAACCATTATTAGTAGATTGGGCAATAGTTCCTGCTACATGAGTACCATGACCGTTATCATCACTAGCATCGGCTTGATCATTGACGAAATCATAACCGGGGACAAACTTAGTTAATTTTAAATCCGGTACTTTACTGACTCCTGTATCGATTACTGCAACAGTTATACCGTCTCCTTTGGTTTCATCCCAAGCTGGTTCGATATTAATGTTACGAAAGTTCCATTGTTTGCTGTAGTCAGGATCATTTGGGGCGGTGAAAGTATGATATTGATAATTAGCTCCAATATATTCAGTTGCCTTACGTAAAGGCGATCGCCTTAATTCTTTTAAGAGTTGTTTATCTCCATCTACAATATACACGCGGTCATCAATAGAAAAAATACTGTTGAGGCTGACTTCACGGCTGTATTGTTGCGAAATTTGTTGAATATTTTTGCTAACCTTAGTAATGGGTATTTCTTGCTTAAAATCGATAATAATTGATTCAAATTCTCCTTGTTGCGCTAATCCTTTGAAATTGAATAGGGCAAAGCCAATTCCAAAAATAAATAAGCACAGCAGCACTAGTTTTTTCATGGCTACTTCCTACCTAATGTATATTTTTTTACTAAAATAACGTAATTTGCCTGACTAACTTGAAACCTCATGAAGTATTTATATATTGATGTTAATCGATAAATTTCTTACTGTTTAATTTCTACTGTGGGTTGGGGAACTACTGGCGGCTTGACTTGCATTTTAGGAAAAGAAGCAATGGCGTAATATAACTGTTCGGCAACTTGTTGATTTGCTGCTTCGTTTAAATGAATGGCATCAATAAAACTGGGAGAAGGATATTTATCACTGAGATTATATAAGTTAACTGCTTTAATGTTATGGGGAAAAGATCGTTCTAATGCCTCGTTTGCCTCAATAAACTGAGGATAACTATCTTTAACCTGGCGAATATAGCCTCTACCCAACTGAGTGGCGATCGCTCCTTCTTCTGGAGTTAGTTTACTAGGATTGCGTCCTGTAATTTCTGGCTGTATGGCTA
>JBHJNX010000132.1:0-24100 GCA_050330335.1 Pleurocapsa sp.
TTAATCAGGTTAAAAACATTGAACATTGAACATTAAAAGCAATAGGACGATATAGAATTAACCCGTATTATTTACGGGAAAGCCTAAAGTAGAAATACTCTAGGTGTGCAATAAAGCTTGAATGAGTCGCAACCCTCACCTTTATTGTATCAGGCTTGGGTAGACTGCCTAAAATCTCTTACTCAACTACGCTCTTAATGGTCGATGCCACGCATCCTATGCTATGAGAAGCGACTACAGAAGAGATAACCAAGTGAACGTTTTAGGGTGATTTATTCCGATTTATTACCACTTAACGGCTACTCGTAAAGAGGAAGCAGCTTATAGAAAACTAGCAATAAATAAGGTTATGAACGAGCTACAAAAAACATCTGTGGGAATTGTCGGTGCTTCGGGTTACGGTGGAGTGCAATTAATCCGATTACTTTTAGAACATCCACAAGTAGAACTTGCTTATTTGGGAGGAGATAGCAGTGCGGGAAAACCCTTTTCCTCTCTCTATCCCCATCTCGGCCATCGTGTGGCTCTCAACGTTGAAGCGATCGACCCAGAAACTATAGCCTCTCGTTGTGAAGTGGTTTTCTTGGGCTTACCTAATGGTATTGCTTGTCAGATTGCTCCTACTTTAATTGAAAAAGGTTGTAAGGTCTTGGATTTATCAGCCGACTATCGTTTTAGCAATTTAGATACATATACCACTTGGTATAAAAAAGAACGTGAAGACAAGGCGATCGCCACAACCGCAGTTTATGGTTTACCAGAATTATATCGTCATAAAATCACCCAATCCCAATTAATTGGCTGTCCGGGTTGTTATCCTACTGCTAGTTTATTAGCACTTGCTCCTTTACTCAAACAGGGTTTAATTGCCCCAGAAACTGCCATTATTGACGCGAAATCCGGTACTTCTGGTGGCGGTCGTCAAGCTAAAACCAGTATGTTGCTAGCAGAAGCAGATAACTCTTTGGGTGCTTATGGAATCGCTAATCACCGTCACACGCCAGAAATCGAACAAATTTGCAGTTCTTTAGCCAGCCAGGAAGTCAGGGTGCAATTTACCCCCCATTTAATTCCTATGGTCAGAGGAATTTTATCTACAGTTTATGCTACCTTACGGGATCCTGGTTTAGTTCGAGAAGATTTGCTGACAATTTACACTGCTTTTTATCGTTCTTCCCCATTCGTGAAAATTTTGCCTCCTGGAGTATATCCTCAAACCAAATGGGCGTGGGGTACAAATCTCTGTTATATCGGTATTGAAGTGGATTCTCGTACCGGTCGAGTAATTGTTATGTCGGCGATCGATAATCTGATTAAAGGTCAAGCAGGTCAAGCAGTGCAATGTTTGAACTTAATGATGGGTTGGGAAGAAAGCTTAGGGTTACCACAATTAAGTTTTTACCCTTAAAATTTTCCGTGGCGCGATCGATTTCAATCGACCATAGCTGTTAATTAAAATTTACGTAACTACTTAAATTGCACTTGGCTTAAACTGTCGGAGTCTTTTCGACAGTCGCGTCTTTTTCTAAGCTTTGTTAAAATCGGGCTGCATCATCAGATAAGTGACAATAAATTACTTTTATATTAGTAAACAAAATTTTTATCGCGGAATGCCGTGACTGGAGGCTTGGTATAGTTATTCGCTTTTACAATTACAATAAAATTTTTGATTTTACCAAAAGAAAATAAAAATCAGGAACATCTAAGGGTGAAAATAACTCAAAACAAATAATAATCTTGCCTCATTAATTTAATTAATCTTCGCGACTATGTTAACTGCTAAGTTTAACTTATATAAATTAAATAAAATTCTAACTCATGTTTCTCGTTCTACCGTACTAGCAGCGATCGCGATTATGTGCGGTCTAATTCCAGAGGTATCTCCAGGATTTACTTCTTTTTCTTTTGTTAGTTATGCCTCTGCTCAAAACTATACTCCGGAAGAAACTTTAAACTATGCCAAAGCTGGTTATCGAGTGGAGCTATTAAGGCAACAAATTTATAAAGAAATTAAAAATATTATCGACCGACCACCGCCAAATATTGTTTGCAATCAACAAGAAACTTTACAAAATTTACCCGATAATGTGCGTCGAATTGCCGAGCGATATTGTAATGAATCCCGGCAAATTGTCCGCCAGCATAATTTAACTATCGATCGCTTTAATGAACTCAAACAATATTATGATCGCGGTGATGATTTTTATCAACAAGTTCAAAGGATTTTAATCGACTTGCAAAAATAATTTTAGAAACTAGAAGGCAGGAGGAATAGAGGAAGTAGTAATTAATACTTTAATATTATTTATCCTTCATCCTTCATCCTTCATCCTTTATTTAAGCTGCATTGCTAAAGCTAATTTTTAAATAATCCGATTCCATTTTTGCTCCCGATGGTTGGAGTGCTGCTAGGGCTTGTGGTAATACTAAATTACGTCGATGATTGCCAATGCGGATATTTAATTCATCTCCTGTTTTATTTAATTGAATTTGTTCTTTAGGTATTCCTGGCAAATATAATTGTAAGCTGTAATTATTTTGTTCTTGAATTACTTTAAGAGTGGTTTCTTGATAATAAACTTGAGTGGGGTCTTCGTCTTGATAGAGAATTTCTTTGAGCTTTTCTAGTGCCTCCATACCGCACATTTCTTCGGAAAATAATGGAGCTTCTTTTACGGGAAGGGGATGAAAATTATCGTAAATTTCTTGTTTATAATTATTTTGATTTTCTTTCCAACGTTGAAAAAAGGGATCGCTAACTACATCGGGAATAATGCGGTTGGCAATTACTAAATCTGTAGCTACATTATACAAACTCAAATAAGCATGGGCGCGCAAAGATTCTTTGATCACCATTTTTTCGGGATTCATCACCAAACGCACCGAAGTTAGAGTATTATCAGTTAAAACTTTTTCTAAAGCTTCAATTTGTTCGTAAAATTCATAAGGGGCATCCATTACTTCATTATCGGGAAGGGAAAAACCCGTAATTGGTTTAAATAAAGGTTCTACCAAGGGTCTTAAGGCTGCTGACATTCCCTGTAAAGGTTTGTAAAAACGTCTCATATACCATCCTCCTACTTCAGGAAGACTCAATAATCTTAAAGCCGTTCCCGTGGGAGCAGAATCGATAATGAGAATTTCAAAATCACCTTCATCGTAATGACGCTTCATTCTCACCAAGCCAAAAATCTCGTCCATTCCCGGCAAAATTGCCAATTCTTCGGCTTGAACTCCATCTAGTCCTCTAGCTTGTAAAACCTGAGTAATATAACGCTTTACCGCACCCCAGTTACCTTCTAATTCTCTCAGCGCGTCTAATTCTGCACCCCATAAGTTGGGACGAACTAATTTGGGGTCGTGTCCTAACTCGATATCGAAACTGTCAGCTAAAGAATGAGCCGGATCTGTACTCAACACCAGAGTTTTATAGCCAAGTTCGGCACAACGCAAACCAGTTGCAGCCGCTACAGAGGTTTTACCTACTCCTCCTTTACCCGTCATTAGAATTACACGCATAGAAAATTTCAATCCTAAATTTAAATTAAATACATTTACATTGCTTAATTATTATTGTGAACCTTTTTTACGCCAAAAAAAACTTGTCCTACAACATTCAAGGGAGAAATGTGCCAGCGATCGATATGAGAAGCAATAGTGCGATCGCTATTTAATTTAAGTTCTGTCCAACCAGGTATGGAAATGCGTGGTTTCCAGGGAAGGGGAGGGGTCATATTTAACGTCCACTCAGTTTTAATCGTGTCATCATGCTGTTGGATATGGTGAAGGTCTAAAACAATATCGCGGAAAAAACTGGCTAAAAAACCAATCATCTTGCGATAGCGGTCTATGCCTGTAAATTCATTTAAAGGGTCTTTAAAATAGACATCCGCAGCATAAATACTGTAAGTCTGATTTTCGGGAAATCTTTGATAGTCCTGTTTGATAATTTCGAGAATATCCATTAGTTAATTGTTAATTATTGTCCAGAGATACTTCTGACCACAAGCGTTCTAGTTGATATTTCCAAGACGCTAAAAATTGCTCTCTTTGTTCGGGTTTTTGGTCTATACCACCTAATAACCCTTCTTGATACAGTCGATCCAGGGTTTTATAGGTTGCATCCAAACTCTGTCCTTGAGATTTAGCTGCTAAAATAATTTGACGAATACGCTGTTCGATTAACTGATTGAAAGCATCAGTCAGTCCCTTTTGTGCTAGAGAAACCACCGTGGCGATCGCGCTTTCTAAATCTTCTGAGGTTAAACTGGCTAGGGCATGATGAAAAACTCCCCATACTACTCCTTGAGCAATGGCATATCTAGCTTCTTGTGTGAGATCAAAGTTATTAGATAATAGTTGTGTAAGTAAAGATTGTGCTTCGGTTACCGAAGCGATAGGAGTTAATAGTTTCAACCAAGAACGATCTGCTGACAGAATAACCAATAAAGTTGTTCCCTGGTCATCGATCTGCCAGGTATCTTCTTTAAATTCAATAGTTTCACTAGGGAAATACTTCTCTAAAACAACCGTGATTTCTTCAAATTTCATTTCTTAAATTATTTTTTCTGATAGCTCTGGTATTATCCATTGGAAATATTTTAGTGGTTTTTTACAGTCTGAAAATCCATAAATTTATAGATTTTTTGGCGAAATGTAGCTGAGTAACCAGCAGGGAACAAATTTTGTTATTCTCGTTCTAAGTCAGCCACTTTAGTTTCGTATTCTGCTTGAGATAAAACACCTTGTTCCCAAGCCTGTTTGAGTTGTTCTAAGTATTTCTGTTTTTTGACTTTTAAACGTCTATTGAGAATTTCTGTTTCTACATTGTGACAAACTCGAGCTACCTTGGCTTCGTATTCTTGCTCGTTTAAAATTCCGTCAATAAAAGCTTTTTCTAACTTTTTCATCTGATTTTCAATGGTGAAATCGATTTCGTAGCGGTCGATCGCTACTTCTATTTCGCTTTTTTTAGTATTAAATTCGCTGCGGTCTAAAATACCTTCTCGATAAGCTGTTTCTAACTTTTGTAATTCAATTTTAGCTTTGGCTTCGGCTTTTTCTCTGGCAGACAAATGAGGCTCAGAGGTAATATCAATAGGTTGATTAGTTGCACGCTCCCGTTCGATTTCTAATTCTATTTCGGGTTTGATGCGGCTACAGTCTAAAGCATTGGTAATATATTCAATGAGGCTATTTTCTACTACGATTATCCATCCCGCTCCTGCCAACCCCGTCAATACAGTAAAGCCTCCCGTAAACATCGAGGCAAAACCCGCTCCAGCTATATTGGAAATCCATTTTCCTGTAGCTGTTTCCACCACAAATTCATCATGGCGATCGCTATTTTTTGACCAATAAATTCTGACTTTAAAAGCCATATTAGTCCCAGTAAAGGTTCTAATTAATCCTGTCTTTCTGGCTTGGATTAAATATTCTCCCTGGTTTTCTACTCCATCTACTTCATACTGTCTGGTTTTAAACCAAAGCAGTAGTTTTTGATAAACTGTATTTAAATCTATGTTGTTAGCAATAAAATAGTGACTTGCCATTTATAAATAGTTTTGTGGTTTATTTGGTGGTTTTGAGTATTTTTCAGCTAGCAGCCCCTCGCCTTGGACTTTTCCTCAACTTTATATATAACTAAAATCTGGATAATTGAAAGATTTCTTTTAATTTATTGTAAAAGATGTTCGATTTAGACAACAACTTTGAACTATCGTCTTAGTAAAACCATCAATGACCAACAATTGTCCCCACATTATTTGGGATTGGCAATTGGTAATTCTCGCTTACATTGGGGATTATTTTACAACTACAATTTAATTGACTCTGGAGATAGCAATCATTTATCCTGCTCTGGCGATCGCGAGAAATTAATACAGCAAATTTTAGGTGATCGCCAGTTAGATAGTTTAACTATTTATTTAGCTTCTGTCGTACCAGAACAAACGAAATTATGGTTAGAGTATCCCCAAGTAAAACTGATTACCCTGTCAGATATTCCCTTAAATAATCTCTATTCTACTCTAGGGATCGATCGCGCCTTAGCTGTCTGGGGTGCAGGAAACAAGTATGGCTATCCCTGTTTGGTGATCGATGGTGGTACAGCATTAACTTTTACGGCTGTAGATAATAAACAAAGTTTAGTTGGTGGGGCTATCGTTCCTGGTTTGCGATCGCAATTGCACTCCCTACAACAAAAAACTGCCGCTTTACCTGAAATTAATTTACCGCCAAGTTTACCTGCTCGTTGGGCTTTAGATACCCAATCGGCGATCGCTTCGGGAATTATTTATTCGGCGATCGCCACTGTAGTTGATTTTATTAACGACTGGTGTGTTCTATTTCCCCATAGTAAGCTCATTTTAACTGGAGGAGACAGCAAATTATTGTATGATTATCTACATAATTCTCAGCAATTATTAACTACTGCGATCGTAGTAGATCCTCATTTAATTTTTTGGGGAATGGAATTAGTCATTAGTCATTAGAGACAAGGCATACCTTGTCTGTACAGTCATTAGTCATTAGTCACTTGCTACTTATTAATAATGGTAGTCGTAACTTGTTTTGATCCCTCTCCGGTAACAATTATTTTATCTACAGCTAGTTTACCCACGGCTTTTTCGCCAGTTAGACTAATTTGGGGATTGCTTTGTTGATAAGTCACATTGCCTATTGCTTCAATAGCTTTAGTATCGATCTGCCAGACTAATTGACTTGCGTATATTTGGGCATTATCTTGATGATTGATACCTTTAACTCCGTCCTTTAAATGAACAATATTTTGATTTAAATCTACTTTTGCTTGATTGCCTGTAACATCTATATTGTGTTGGCGATCAATAATTTGAATTGGTTGATCAGCATTAATAGTGCGAGTTTCATAATTCCAAATTAAAGAATTTGTTGCCATTTGCAACTGGGGATCAAAAGAAACTAATTCAATATTATTATTTAAATTAACAGTATGAGTATTTAAATT
Source organism: Pleurocapsa sp. (assembly GCA_050330335.1). Taxonomy (GTDB): domain Bacteria; phylum Cyanobacteriota; class Cyanobacteriia; order Cyanobacteriales; family Xenococcaceae; genus Waterburya. Next base: position 6,989 of record JBHJNX010000132.1, read on the forward strand.
TACCCTACCGCCATCTGCCACCAAACGATCTGTTATACTTGCATCTTTTTGGTAACGAACGATTTGTAATTCCAAAGGACTGTTTAATATTTGTTGAGGAATTTGCCAAACAGCGCGATCGCTTTTTAATTGTAAAGCAGGCTCTCTAGTGGTGGCGATAATATTTCCCTGTAACTCTAAACTTTGAGTATTAGTGAAATATTTGCCTTCTGTAGCTTTAACTTCTAAATTAGGGTGAATGCCTACAGGATTTTGACGTATTGCTAATAAATGCTCTGTGGGTCGCCATTCTAGCTCCTCGCTTTTGACCACAATTCCGTTACGGATATCTTGAGCAACAATATTACCTTGGAGCAAAATTAGATTACCATTGTCTCGAACTTCTCCGCCATCAGCACTGAGTTTTAAAATCATGCGGTTATTTTGTAAGAAATTAGCCGTTACCGTTTGCAAGCGAGCAGCTTGCTTATCTTCGGTATATATCGAGCTTTTAGCTTGAATTTTCCAGACAGTATTATCTTTGGGGTTAGACTGCTCTAGAATCGCGTTATTGAGTATTAATTGTGTTTGCGTCCGCGATACCAATGCAGAAGTTGGGGGATCAATATTGGCTTGCTGACAGGCGACGATACCAAATAACAGTAAAGGAAAACAACTTCTAACAGTAAAATTGATTATTTTCAAATTGCACTCGGCATTAACTAGCAAAACTATTCGATTTTAGTTTAGCTAACTCCAGATTAAAGACAGCGATCAAGTAAAAGGTCTTTGAATCCCGATCGCTCCTGAGTGTTTTAGTGTCCATCTCGGTCGTCTAAAATGCCAAAACCAGAGAAACTACGATAGGGATCGCTATGTTTGGTATTTTTTTGGATGTCTTCTTTAATCTGATCGAGATCGATATAGCGATCGGCTACATTAATTAAACTATCGCTAGTCATAGAGCGCAAGCTGACTACTTCTACTCGCGCACCGCGATAGCTAACTGCATCGACTGCATATGCCAGATCCCCATCTCCACTAACTAAAATAGCAGTATCGTAAGCACTGACTAATGCCATCATATCAACGGCGATTTCTACATCCAAATTGGCTTTTTTCGAGCCATCTGGTAGTTGGACTAAATCTTTAGCAATTACTCGATATCCATTACGACGCATCCAGAGTAAAAATCCCTGTTGTTTTTCGTTAGTGCGATCGACTCCAGTATAAAAGAATGACCTTAATAATCGCGATCCCCCAGTTAAACGATATAGTAATTTACTGTAGTCAATTTCAATACCTAATTGTAATGCCGCATAAAATAAGTTCGAGCCATCGATAAAAATAGCGACTCTGCCTCGATTTTCTAATATTTGTTCTGCTGTAAATATAGGATCACTACCAAAATTATCTAACATTATTTAAGCCTCAGTTTTTATGAAAAAAGAATTGTTGTATTAGTGAATTAAGCTTTTAAATTGCCGAAAAATATAAGTTAATCTTTGAATTTTAATGCTCCGCAGGTAATTCTAATTTAGAAAAAACAGGGCTGGCTTTACCCAAACTAGAATTAGCTGTTAATTTCCCCCACTGAGAGTGGATGGCAAAAATTTCTTGGTTTTTTTCAGATAAAATTTCATCGTTAAAATTAATTGAAAAACCCAATTGCTGATAAATCTTGCTACTTATATTAGGAATAATCGGAGCTAATAAATAAGCTGATAGTCTTACAGATTCTAGGACAACATACAAGATTTGCTCAACTTCAGATTGTTTACCTTGTTTAAATAAACTCCAAGGCGCGCTGTCATCAATGTATTTATTACAAGCACGTACTAAAGTTAAGATTTCTTCACAAGCTTTACTAAATTGCAAAGCTTCATAAGCTTCAACGACGCGATCGCCCAAAGATTCGCCAATTTCTCGGACGGGACAATCTAAGCTCAGATTAGCAGCTGTTAATTGAGGTCCATTTCCCTGACAATATTTGTTCAACATTCCCAGAGTGCGGTTGAGCAAGTTACCTAAATCGTTAGCTAAATCGGCATTGAGAACCTTAACAAAACGAGTTTCATTAAAATCCCCATCTTTACCTAGTTCGATTTCTTTGAGAAAGTAATAACGTACGGCATCAGAACCATATTGTTCTACTAACTCAAAAGGATCTATGGTGTTCCCTAAAGTTTTGCCCATTTTAAGTCCGTCTTTAGTTAAAAAACCATGTCCGAATACTTTTTTGGGTAAAGGTAAACCAGCAGAAGCTAACATAGCGGGCCAATAAACTGCATGAAAACGTAATATATCTTTACCTATTAAATGCAGATTAATGGGCCACCATCGAGACAGGGCATTATCTAAAGTTGGCTCTTGACCAGGTTCTAGCAAAGCGGTGACGTAACCTAAAAGGGCATCAAACCAAACGTAAATAGTATGTTTATCGTCTACAGGGATGGGAAACCCCCAGTCGAGATTAACGCGGGAAATGGAAAAGTCTTTTAATCCTCCTGTGACAAAATTAAGTACCTCATTACGACGGCTGGCTGGTTGAATGAAGTCTGGTTGAGAACGATAGAGTTCTTCTAATTGTGCTTGATATTTTGATAGGCGAAAAAAGTAATTTTCTTCGTCTCGCCATTCAGCTTTTTTAGTAGTGTGAATGTTACAGCAACCATCTTCTGTGAGTTCCCGCTCTTCTTTAAACTCTTCGCAAGAGACACAATACCAACCCTGCTGGCGGTCTAAATAGATATCCCCCTTATCCCAAACTCGCCCGAAAAATTCATTGACAATTTTTTGATGGGGTTTAGCGGTAGTGCGACTAAAGCGATCGTATTTAATATCGAGTTTGTCCCAGAGAGATTTAAAACTTTCCACAACGCGATCGCAATGAACTTGGGGGTCTAAACCTTTTTCGCTAGCAGTGCGTTGAATTTTTTGTCCGTGTTCGTCAGTTCCGGTAATTAATAACACAGAGTTCCCCTGCAACCGTTGAAAGCGTGCTAGTACATCTGCCACCATAGTAGTGTAGGCACTACCGATATGAGGAACATCGTTAACGTAATAAAGAGGAGTAGTTAAAACAAAATTATGAGATTTTGATTGGTAAGTATTCATTTATATCAATGGCAGATGACTTCAATTCTAAGTCAACTATCGGGTGTGACTCAAAATAACTATTTTAGATAGAAAGGGAAATAAGTGACTCAAAAATTAAGAACTTAATTCAATCTATTGGTATTTAGTATTAATTACAACAGAGAGCTACCTGGCTCTAGCGGAAATTACTTAATACTTTTTTGGTTTCTTTTACAGGCGTTGGCAAAATGTAATAATTTATTTTGAGTTTACTCAAGGTTAGTTATTTCAAAAAAAAAATACGTAATTTTGAGTTAGAAGATTTATATCTTGAATTGTCAGCTTCAATATAGCTCTAATTAGATTGAGGAATCTGAAAATTTTATTAATTGTTTAGGCTTTTTCTTGATTTATCAGAGAAGTCTCAATGAGTTACACCAATCTTTTTGGCGCATCCAGTTTAATTAAACGAATGAGCAAACTTTATTTATGTTCTCTGTTACTCCCCGTCTAGCCTCCCAAACTTTGTTGTCAGGCATTAATCTCAGGCTTTCTATAAGTTACGAACAACGCATTCCTCAAGAAATTCCTGTAATTGTCATTAGCAATCATCGTAGTTTTCTAGATGCAGCAATTTTAATTAAAACTCTGCCCTATCCATTGCGTATTGCCTGTCATCATTACATGGGAAAAACGCCATTACTTAAAGAAATAATTCATGCTTTGGGTTGTTTCCCCCTAGCTGAAACTAAACAGCGACAACGGCAATTTTTTCTGCAAGCTAACCAACTACTAAAAGCCAGACAGTGGGTAGGATTATTTCCCGAAGGTGCGCAACCAATGGTAGAACCCACTAAACCCCAAGAAGTGGGAGAATTTCAACGAGGTTTCGCTCATTTGGCCTGGAGAACTTCGGCCCCTAATTTAGCAGTTTTACCCGTGGCGATCGCTTCTTTGGATGAGACAATTTACCCCACCATTCCTATTCGGTGGCTGAAAAATTTTGATCGTAATGAACCATTTTTTAATCGTTCGGGGTTGCACCCCATGTTAATCTATCATCGAGTTCAAGTGTTAATTGGTCGTCCTTATTTTATTAATGCCGAACAAAAACTAGAGTATCAAGGAAAACAAGCCAAACAATTAGCCAACCATCTCACAGATTATTGTCAGGAACAAATTCAACAACTATTACAACAAGGATGTCAATGAAACAAGTAGCAACTAATAACTAATGACTAATAACTAATGACTAATAAGTATAATTTACACTTTTTACCCCCCAAACAAATCAATCGAGAACGTCCTTTACTAGTTTACATACCGGGGATGGATGGTACGGGAAAGTTGTTTCAATCTCAAGCAGAACCCCTTGCTACCTATTTCGACTTACGCTGTTTGTCTATTCCCATCTGTCATACAGAAGGCTGGCTGAATTTAGCGGCAGAAACCATAGAACTGATTAAGTCAGAATTAGTATACAATCGTCAACGTTTAGTCTATGTTTGTGGAGAATCTTTTGGTGGTTGTCTGGCGTTAAAAACCGCTTTAACTGCACCGTCATTAATTCAAAAACTAATTTTAGTCAATCCCGCCTCATCTTTTAATCAAAATCCCTTATTTGGTTTGGGTGTTAATGGGATGAACTGGATTCCTAATTGGATTTATGATTATTCTACTTTAGGCTTTCTACCTTTTTTGGCTCAACTCGATCGCATTGAGTATCGATATAGCCAGGCTTTATTAAAAGCTATGCAATCTTTACCCCCTCAATTAGTCAGTCACCGTCTCTCTTTATTACAAAATTTTGAGGTTTCTGAGACAGAACTAAAGAATCTCAAGATTGTTACTTTGTTAGTTGCCGGTGCAGCCGATCGCTTGTTACCTTCAGTAGCAGAAGCTAAACGACTGGTAAATTTGTTACCACAAGCCAAAATGGTGGTATTACCTTATAGCGGTCATGCTTGTTTATTAGAAACCGAAACCAACCTCTACAATATTTTGGCAGAACAAAATTTTTTAACCAAAATGATTAATTGTCCAGAACAAAAACAGTAACCAGCAGTATCTAACTGTTAACTGATTACTGTTGACTAATTTAATTTTCTTTGGCTTCTAATTTTGCTAAACGGCTGGTAAGTTCTTGATTGGCTTGTTTGAGTTTATCGATTTCTTGGCGCAATTCTTTAACTGCTTTATCCGCACCTAAGTTTTTTTGTACTTTGGTTACTGCTTCTTCCGCACTGCGACGCACCCTGCCATCTGGGGTTTGGGCGGCTAGATTGTTGAGAATGGTAATAGCTTGGGGTGTTTGCATTTGTCCTAAAGCTGCTACTGCGGCTACTTGAGTTAAGAAAAAAGATTCTCCCGATATAGCTTCTAATTGTTCTAAAATCTCGCCTACTTTGTTGGGAGTCTGTCCGACTGATACTGCACCTAAAGCACGAATAGCCGCTAATCTCAGGGCTTGAGGTACACCTGGTTTAGTATATTCTAAGATGAGATCTACAGCTTGGGGTACTGTAGTCATTTTACTCAATCCTCCGATCGCCCCACTGCGGACAACTTCATTCCAACCGGCACGTTGAGTTAAAATTTCTTGTAATAAAGCGATCGCATTTTCTTGTTTGGCTTTTAAATTACCTGCCACCATTCCCCCTAAACTACTAGCGGCTGCGGCTTCGGTATAATAGCTAGCATCTCCTTGGGATAAGCAAGAGGCAATGGTATGGTAAACAGTATCGGTTTTAAAGTTACTTAAAGCTTCAATAACAGCGCGGCGCACTCTGGCATCATTATCTTTTAATCCTGATATTAAAGCTTCGGCTGCCTGGTCAAGTTTGATTTTACCTAATTGTTTGGCTACTTCTACTCTAACCCCCCAAAAGCGATCGCTCTCTAAAGATTTATTCAGGGCTTTAACTGTTTCTAAACTACCTTTTTCACCTAATGCAGTTGCCGCATAAATTCTAGAAACAGGATCGGGGTCGTATTGTAGTTGATTTTTCAGTTCAGGGACGGGATACTCTAAGGTAACGGTTTTAAGAAAATAATTATTAACATCAAAACTAACAAAATCCGGTTTGCGATCTAAGGGGAAGTAAAAGCTTTGTTCTTTTTGGTGGATGCGTAGATTAAATGTCTGTAAAGACGCTTCATCATTATTACTAAGGTAACCAAAAGCCACAGGAATTTTCAGGTCGAATAATTCACTATTGCTGCCAGTGTCATCTTTTTTAGCTTGTTTTTGGGTAACGGTTAATTTCGCTAAGTTGCTATCTCCATCCCAAGTGTAGGCTACCTGATAATCGGGATGACCACCGCGAAAAACATACTGGTCGAAGATGAACATTAAGTTATAACCAGTGGCTTGATCGATCGCCCGTAATAAGTCTACTGTTTCTACTGTCTGATGGGCGTTATCCTTGACAAAGGTTTGAATGGCTTTATCGAATAATTCATTGCCCAAGATGCCCCGAATCATATGATAGACACAAGCACCTTTTTCATAGAGATGTCGGTCATAAAGTTCGATCGCTTCGCGGTAGATATTAGTTACGATGGGACGACGATAACGAGAACTATCTTCGCTAATATAACTACGAGCTTCATTTAACAGATAATAAGCCGCATCATCTTGACCATATTCCACTTCTGTCCATAAAACTTCAGCATAGGAAGCCATGCCTTCTTTAATCCAGGCGTGTGACCAATGTTTGATTACTACTAAATCTCCAAACCACTGATGGGCAAGTTCGTGCAAGACTAAACTTTCAGTACGTCTATTATCGATCGCCGCCCGTTCATCTAGCAAACACCGGTCTGTTAATAGGGTAGTAGAAGTATTTTCCATCCCCCCAAAAATAAAATCATCGACGCATACTTGAGCATATTTGGGATATGGATAGGTATAACCGTATTTTTCCGATAAAAATTCCACCATGCGGGGAGTTTTACCCATACTCCGCTTGCCATCCTCTTCTCTTCCCCTTTCGACATAGTAAGTAACGGGAATACTATTCCATTGATCGGCTATTTCAATAAAATCTCCTACCGCTAAGGTCATCAGGTAAGTAGGATGAACTTGTTTTTGCAACCAATGATAGATCTGGTGGTCATCTGCGGTTTCAGTTTCAATTAATTCTCCATTCGATATTGCCATGTACTGACTGGGGACGCGCACTCGAATTTCTGAAGTGGCTAATTGACCAGGATAATCAAAGCAGGGAAACCAAAAGCGAGAGTCTTCATCTTCCCCTTGCGTCCATACCTGGGTAGGTTTATTGGGATAGTGTTCTGTGGGTTGAATAAAATAAAGTCCCCGTTGGGGATGGTCTACACCATAAGCGATCGCAATTTTAATTGGTTTAACAGTGGTAGGCTGCAATAAATAAATTTTTATTTCCTCGCCGTCATAGTCAAATTTTTGAGAGATGCCATCTACCAATACTGATTCGATAGCTAAATCCACTGCATCTAAGGTTAATTGTTCGATGCCTTCTCGCACTGGGGTTAGGGTAATAGTACAAGTCCCTGTAAAGCTTTGATTGGCAAGATCTAAAACTAAATCTAAAAAAATATGATTTACCTGTCCCGGACGGTCTGGATTGTAGTGCGGTTTTGCCCCCGGTAACTCAAACGATTTGCGACCATTTTCTTCGGAATCAAAATAAAAATGCGACATGGATCGATCTTAATAATTTCAGTTGTTCTCAATATATTTAACATTTAACATTGAACATTAAACATTGAACATTTGCTTTACAAAATTGCTTTTTTGTCAAGGAGTAGAAAAATACTATTGAGCGGTTTGGATAATGCTTATTGACAACTATCTGAAGTGTGAATTTTGTTTTATCGTCTAAAAGTATTGTTATATAAGCTTTTGATAGTTTTAATTAACAGAGTTTTAACTAAAAAAGTTACAAGAACCCAAAGTACTAATTTTTATTGAAACACGATTAGCAATAAAAAATCAAGCCCCCAAAAGCTTAGAAATCCGTTGCTTATTTATAATTATTTTCAATAAAATCTTAATTTCAATTTAATGTTTGCTAACAAAAAATAAATATCACATTCCTTATTTTAAAAGTTTTACTTATATAGTCGTTCCAATTAATTTCCTTATAGTCTAAGTTATCGTTTCGGGGGATTGAGGATTGGGGATTGGTGATTGGTGATTGGGAAACTAAAAACAGTACTCTTTTACTTAAAGTTCCTATTTGGAATGACTATATTAACCAAAGATAACTTCTAACAAAAAAATGCGAGCCAGATGAGATGCTCGCACTAAGATTAATTAATGTTTTAAGAGAGAAAAAATTATGCTGAAGCCAATAATCCACTATGTTTTAGTAATGGCTCGGTTTTGGGTTCTCTGCCTCGGAAAGATTTAAATACTTCCATCGGATCGAGACTTCCTCCTAAAGACAATACCGTGTCGCGGAAACGCTTACCAACAGATTTAATTGCGCTTTCATCTTCCAAACCAACTTCTTCAAAAGCCGCAAAAGCATCAGCACTTAAAACTTCCGCCCATTTATAACTGTAGTAACCAGCCGCATAACCACCTGCAAAAATATGTCCGAAAGAACATAAGAAGTTATCTTCAGGTAAAGGTTGCAAGACAGTAGTAGTTTTTGCCAAGCGATCGCGCACATCATTGGGAGTTTCATCGCCATCTGGTTGATAATTATGGTGGAGTTCCATATCTAACATCCCGAAGTGTAATTGACGCAGCATAGCCGAACCACTCATGTAGTTTTTAGCCGCCAAGAGTTTTTGATAATATGCTTCGGGTAGAGTTTCCCCAGTTTCGTAGTGTTTTGCCATACCGAATAAAGAGGCGCGATCGTAACACCAGTTTTCCATAAACTGACTGGGTAATTCAACTGCATCCCACTCTACATTATTAATCCCCGCCGCCCCTACATAATCTACAGTAGTCAGCATATGTTGCAAACCGTGACCGAATTCATGGAATAGTGTAGTTACCTCCATAAAAGTCATTAAACTGGGTTTGCCATCCACTGGGGGAGTTTGGTTACATACCAGATAAGCTACGGGTAGACGAGTGGCAGTTTTACCTTCTACGGTCATTTTCGCCCTACCGATACAGTCATTCATCCATGCACCACCCCGTTTTTCCGCAGGACGAGAATAGGGATCGAGATAGAAATGAGCGATGGTTTCCCCTTTCTCATTATCGATTTGGAAATATCTGACATCTTCGTGCCATACTGGTGCTTGTCCGTCAGCCGCAGTAATAGTTACGCCAAAGATCCGATGAGCTAAACTAAATAAGCCTGATAAAACATTAGGTAGAGAGAAGTAAGGACGTAGTTCTTCCTCATTAAAGTCAAATTTAGCTTCTCGTTGTTTTTCTGCCCAGTAGGTAGTATCCCAGTGTTTTAAATCTGTTCCCGCAAAAGCTTTTAACTCTTCAAACTCTTTTACTGCCGCATCATAACTAACCTGTCTCAAATCTTCCTGTAGCTGTTGTACTGCATCCACATCCGCAGCCATTTTACGAGCTAAACTGAGTTCGGCAAAAGTATTAAAACCGAGAATATTCGCTTTTTCTTTTCTTAATTTTAAAATGCGATCGATATTACCTCTGTTATCGAATTCTCCATCAGAAGCACGACTGAGAAAAGCCTTGTAGAGTTTTTCTCGCAACTGGCTATTAGTGGCGTATTTCATGAAGGGAATGTAGCTAGGATAATCTAGAGTCACTACCCAAGGGCCATTTTCGGGAGTAGCATCCGAACTCCCCTCAGTCCCCCCTGAAAGGGTGGAAGCTTCCGCTCTAGCGGTTTGTGCCATCAAACTTAAAGCACTGGGGGGTAAACCAGCTACATCCTCTTTATCAGTTAGTTTGAGTTTAAAAGCTTTAGTGGCATCGAGAACGTTATTAGAAAACTTAGTAGAAAGTTCGGCTAACTCTAACTGTATCTGGTTAAATCTCTCTTTAGTCTCTCCTTCTAAACCCACACCAGATAATTCAAAATCTTTTAAAGAAGATTCCACAATACGTTGTTGTGCGGGTTCGAGTTTATCCCAGTTGTTACTGTTGCGTAAACCTTTAAATGCTTCGTACAGGGGTTTACTTTGACTTAATTTATTATAAAACTTGACTATTTCAGGCTGTACGGTTTCGTATGCCTCGCGCAATTCGGGACTGTTTTTCACACTCATTAAGTGTCCCACAATACCCCAAGTCCAACCCAAACGTTCTTCAATTGTTGTTAAAGGTTCGACTAAACCCTCCCAAGTAGGAGTTACATTATTTTCTAACTTAGTAACTTCTAGTTCCAATTCCTCCAGTATCTGCGTCATAGCAGGAACTACTTGTTCGGCTTGAATTTGATCGAAAGGAGGTAAGCCTTTGCCAATTAATAAAGGGTTTTTAGTAATGGTTGCGTCTGTCATATATTTAGATATTGCCGATAAATCGTTATATCTTCTTAACGTAACGCTTTCTGACGGGATAACGCACCGAAAAGCGGGTTGGGATAACCGAAACAAAACTATTTGCTCCCCCAAATAGCGAAAAGTTCGACTATGTTTTAGGGGAAGAATCCGAATAATTAAGTTTCAACAACTTGAGGTTTCTCATAATACATAACAATTTCCTTGAATCGATCTGCATATTGATAAATTTCATTCAAGCTACTAACACCAAACATTTCTGAAGTTTTTTTTCCATTATCATCTATGGAAAAAATTTCTAATTTTTTGCGATTAGTTTTATTAAAATGTAGACGAACAATTTGTCTCCAACTATTATTATCTAGAAGAATATTACAATAACTTGCTGTATCTTTATATGTTATTCTCGATGGTTCTACTATTGAACTCAAAATTGCTTTAAGAATATAATATCCTTCTCGTTCGTCTTCTGTGAACTCTAGCTGATTGGGTATTGATTCAAGTTTGAGTTCGGGTTCTGGATCGGGTTCAGATTTTTGTTTAGGTTTGGTAGCTTCATCTAAAAGATTTTCAATTTCTTCTCTAATAAATTCTTCTAAAGCTCTTAAAGTATATCCAGCAAAATCTTCTTTTAATTGACCTACAAATTTATTGTCAGGACACAATTCTTTAAAAAAATATTTAATAAATTCATCATTGAGGGATGTCATTTGTTTTTTCAGTAGAGTTTTAATTCCACCAACATACTTTAATTCTGATGCAAAAGTAATTGCTTGTTCGACATCAAATGTAGATTTACTTAATTTGGCAAGTTCTTTAATTGCAGATTCATTTAAACTAAGTAAATTTAATTCTAAAAATGGAGTTTTATCCATTTTATTAGGTTTTTCCAGATCGGCATAAAATTTATAAATTATTCCATCCGTTAACACGCCAATTCGAGCATCAGTAGCCATAAAATAAGCGAATAATTGACTCCATTCACGATCGTTATTAAAATCGCTACCATAACATTTACACTCAATTAAAATTGCTGCTTTACCATCTTGGAATATGGCATAATCTAATTTATATTTAGTGCTAGCCCCTACATTTGCATCGTACTCAGGCATTACTTCATTGGGATTGAAAGCATCATAACCTAAAATTTGTTGAATAAAAGGCATGATTAAAAAATGCTTTGTAGCTTCTTCTGTTTTGATACTATCTAATTTTTGAGGAATTGTAGCTGCAAATGCTTTAACGCGATCAATAAAATCCATACGATTACGCTCCAATATTTTATTGTGAGGGAATAAGTAGATAAAATTATCATTCCCATAAAATTTGAAAAAATAACAATATTTAAGAGAAGTAAATAGTTAAAACTCTGAATTTTTAGCTTATAAAGGGTAATTACAGCCTAATAAAAATATAATATGGCTACAATAAATATGATTTAAAATAATCTATAAAAATGCGATCGCTTTAATAAACCAAATTATTTATGCTTAGTACGTATCAGGTATAAAATAGCCAGAAAGCTGTGATTAAATCTTTAAAATTATTACACAATCCAACAGTGGGTGAAATTCTCAAAGAAGAGTTTCTCGAAGAAATTGGCATGAGTCAAAATGCGCTAGCTAAGTCAATTGGTGTACCATCCAACCGTATTCATGGGATTGTTAACGGAACGAGGAGAGTTACCGCAGATACAGATTTGAGATTATGTCGCTTCTTTGGACTATCAGAAGGATATTTCCTCAGACTACAAAATGCTTATGAACTTATGGAAGCCAAGCGAAATTTAGGAGAAGTTTTAACAGAAATTCAACCTTATGCTTTATAAATAAATTATTATTAAGGTGATCGCCTTGACAAAAAATAGCAACTTTTAAAAGGCGATCGCCTTAAGTTGTTATTTTCAATTAACAATAGAATCTAGCAAGGTTTTAAGACCGTAATAGCATAACGTTCGGGGGAGAGATAGCGATTGGCAATTTGTTGTAATTGATATGGTTGCAATTGATCGAGAATTTTTGGATACAATGCCGACTGTTCGGCTGTGGCGATCGCGCCATAGTAACCGTATAATCCTGCTAATTGACTGGGAGTTTCTGTAGAAAAAATGTAATTATTAATTAACTGTCTTTTAGCTCTATTTAGTTCGGTTTCCGCTACAGTTTGGTGTTGTAATTGATACAAGCGATCGCAAATTTCGGCTTCTACTAATTGTAAGTTTTCCGTATCCAACCAAGCACCAATGGTAAATAAACTTGAATCTTTTTGCAAGGAAAAATCACTGCCGATATCTAAAACCAATTGTTCTTCTTCTCTTAGTTCCCTGACTAGACCAGAACTACGACCACCTGTTAGGATAACCGATAATAAATCTAAAGCGATCGCTTCTGTGATATTTTCCGCACCAGGCCCGATCCAACCCATCAACAGACGAGCTTGTTCCATTCTGGGTAAATATAGTTCCTGACGGCGGATAGCAATTGCAGGAGGTTCTGCTTCCACTGTTACGGGAGGACATTCAGAACGCACGCTAAAACGGCTAAAACAATCATCTACCAAAGACAGTGCTGCTTCTGACTCTATACCTCCGACGATAACTACCGTCATATTTTCTGGCTGGTAGTGAGTGCGGTGAAAACAGCGCATCTGATTGGGGGTAAGCTGCAATAATAATTCTTTTTCTCCTAAAATTGAACGTCCGTAGGGATGACGTTGATATAAGTCGCGGCATAAAGCTTGAAAACCAATCCAGTCAGGATCGTCATAACTAGAGTTGATTTCTTCTAGCACGACATCTCGTTCTCGAATAAATTCTTCATCGGGAATACTGGCATGGAGTAAGATATCAGCCAGACAGGGTAAGGTTTGGGGTAAATGACTGGCGGCAGTTGTCAGATAAAAATGAGCATAATCGTGGCTGGTAGCAGCGTTAGCTACACCACCGGTATTTTCGATTATCCAGTCGAATTCTCCTACCCCTACGTTGGGAGAACCTTTAAAAATTGCGTGTTCTAAAAAATGGGCCATTCCCGACCAGGATTTGGGTTCGGCGATTACTCCTGCTTTAATCCACACATCTGCTACTACTACGGGGGTTGCTGGCAGATATTGATGGATAACAGTTAACCCATTGTCTAATATAAAACTATTAGCGGAGAATGCAAGGCGTTCGGGACGTTTTGATACTGCTGGCATCAAATAGTTATATTTATTTTAATATGCTCCATAATAACTTGTTGTTAACCTGCAATTTTGATAAATTTGCTACAAAATTCAATTAAGGAAAGCCAGGTAATTAGGCAGGGCTGTTTCATTTTCAGAAAAATTCTAGATAAGAAACTAGAAACTAGAAACTATTAAAACTCTTCAACTTCCTGCAAGAGTTCTTTGATTTCAGTGCGTATCTGGTTGATTTCTCCAGCAACTAACTCGCTGGTATCGATTTGTTGTTGTAATTCTTCTTGTTTGGGGCGAATTACGTCGGCAAATTGCTGTAGGCATTTATTTAATTCTGCTGCCAGAGTTTCTTTCAGGCTATTGGTATAATTTGCCTGAATATTTCTAAAAGTTACTTCTAGTTCTTGTTTGGCTTTGCTGCGTTCTCGCGGTAGAGCATTAATACTTAATAAACCGAAGAAAATCGCAATAATAAAGGCAGAAAAATCTAAAGAAGCAGCACCTTGTAGCACGTATCCTCCGACACCAGTAGCGGCTGACGTTATTCCCAACCGAAAAAAATTATCAATTCCTTTTTCGGAAGCCGCTTTAATTTTTGCTCCTAATTCATCAACGTCGAGTTTATTGACATCAACAGCAGGAATAATTAGAGAATCTTCAGCAATAGTTATGGCAGTTTCTAGATCTTCTCTAGCTTCGCGCACAATTCTTTCTCTATATTTTACAAAAGTTGCGATCGCCTCAGAGAAAATTTCTTGCAGATTCTTATCTAACTGAATTTCTTTAATAGTTTTTGTCAGTCTTTCTTCTAAGAGATCGTCTTCTTTAGTAATTCTACGTTTAAGTACGGGAAAAAAGGAAGTATTATTGTCGATTAACTGATGACTACCCTGAATTAAGGCAGTAAATAGATCTTCGATATTATCGCGAAAAATCGTAAATAATAAATTATATTCTTCTAAACGTTCTTCAATTCTTCTAGAAGTGCGATCAAAAAGTTCTTTTTCTACTTGTAATTTAGCCTGTATGTTCTGATTTTTTTGGGCTAATTGTTCTAAATATACCAGTAAAGAATTCTGTGGTCCTTTAAGCTTTAATTTAATCTTTTCTCCTTCAGCCAAAAATGCTAGTAAAAAATTCTTGAGTTCAGTCATTCCCGCCCCAGTTCTAGCAGATATAGCAAATACGGGAGGCATTTCTGCTAAGATATTTCCCAGTCCTTCTCGAATGTAATCGATAATTTGTCGGATTTCTGCTTCATTTACCAAATCCACTTTATTGACCGTTACAATAATTTTACGCGCCCAAGTGCGATCAACTAAAGTTAGAAAATCCTGCTCTGATTTACTGAGAGGACGTTCTACAGAAGTAACGAATAAGATAATATCGGCTTGTTGGAGATAATTTTCCGTTAATTCTTGATGTTGTTCGATAATCGAATTAGTACCGGGACTATCGATAAACACCAATCCCCCCAAACCTTCTGGGTTATAAGACTCGATCGCCTTAGTAGTAGGTAAAAAACCCACCAAAGCAATTTCCCGCTCCCCTAAATAATTAAGTAAACTAGACTTACCCGCATTAAACTCACCACAGATAAAGATAGAAAAAGGATTGGCTAGCTGTTGCTTGACTAAAGTCAGATTAGGTTTAAAATCGGGAAAAAGTTTCGATGCTTCCTCAAACAGACTTTCAACTTTTTGAATGGTATTTAAGCTGCGATCGAAAATTTGTTGTTGTTGGTCTGAGAGAGCTAAAGACATTTTAATTTTCTCTTCCTCAGTAGTGAAGTAAGTGTATCTCTAACTTAATAACAGGTTATGACTCAATATAGTTCATAGTTTAAAGATTAACTAAGATTTTTCTCACTATCGGCGATCGCCAAAGAAATGACCAATGACCAATGACCAATGACCAATGACCAATGACCAATGACTAATATTAACCTTGCAATGCATCCAATCTGCTTAAAACTTCCTGACTGTGAATTGCCGGTCTGACTCCCAAGAAAATTTCTTGTAAAATCCCATCAGGATCGATTAAATAAGTATGACGTAAAGACATCCCGCTCAACCAAGAACCATAGGTCTTACTTACAGTACCATCGGTGTCTGCTAACAAGGGGAATTTAAGTCCTTCAGAATCACAAAATGCAGCATGAGAGTCTACGTCATCGACACTAACCGCTAAAATTTGTACATTTCTGCGTTGATATTCTGGTAAATCTCGCTGAAAACGGCGGGCTTCTAGAGTACAACCCGAAGTAAAATCTTGAGGATAGAAGTACAATACCACCCACTGACCGCGATAATCTTGAAGGGAAATTTCACCATCTCCACTATTAGTAGATAGAGTAAATTCTGGAGCTAATTCACCCATAGGAGGCTGTTTTCCCCCTAGTGCTAAAGCCGAAGGCATCCAATGACAACTGAGCCAAAAACACAAAGCTATAATTAACCCAAACTTAACCGCGATCGAACGTTTCAACATCTACAAAAATATGATTTACTTAACATGAGTTGACAATTACCTGGTAAAACCATAACAAAAAATTAATTTGCTATGGTAGCACTGAAAGTAAAGACCGAACTCCTAAATACTTTAATTCAAATCGTTGCTCGCAACCAAACACAAATAAGAGATTATGAGTAAAGACTTAATTGCCCCTCATGGTGGAAAGTTAATCGATCGCATTGCTAAGGCAGAGCAAAAAGCAGAATTTTTGGACAAAGCCGAATTCTTACCCAGAGTACAACTAGATGAAAGAGCGACTTCCGATTTAGTGATGATTGCTATTGGTGGTTTTAGTCCCATCAGTGGTTTTATGGAACAAGATGACTACCAGGGAGTTGTAGACAATATGCGTTTGGCTAGTGGCATTCCTTGGGCAATTCCCGTTACCCTTTCCGTCAGTGAAGAAGCGGCAGCACCACTTAAAGAAGGCAATTTGGTACGTTTGGATGACCCTAACGGCAAATTTATCGGAGTTTTACAATTAACTCAAAAATATAGCTACGACAAAAAACGTGAAGCCGTTAATGTTTATCGCACCGATGAAGAAAAACATCCTGGAGTTAAAGTAGTTTACGATCAAGGGACAATTAACTTAGCAGGTCCGGTATGGTTACTAGAGCGAGAATCTCACCCCCTGTTTCCTGCATATCAAATCGATCCGTCTGCCTCTAGAGCCATGTTCAAAGAACATGGTTGGACGACTGTAGTCGGGTTTCAAACTCGCAACCCTATTCACCGCGCTCACGAATATATTATTAAAT
Source organism: Pleurocapsa sp. (assembly GCA_050330335.1). GTDB lineage: Bacteria > Cyanobacteriota > Cyanobacteriia > Cyanobacteriales > Xenococcaceae > Waterburya. The sequence goes on from JBHJNX010000132.1 coordinate 23,929, forward strand.
GCGCTCTAGAAATAGTTGATGGTTTATTTTTACATCCTTTAGTGGGAGCGACTAAAAGCGATGACATTCCTGCTGAAGTGAGAATGAACTGTTATGAAATCATGATGGAACATTATTTTCCCAGCGATCGCGTGATTCTGGCAATTAATCCTTCGGCGATGCGTTATGCAGG
>JBHJNX010000133.1:0-21269 GCA_050330335.1 Pleurocapsa sp.
GAGTTCGAGTCTCTCTTTGCCCATGGTTGAATGTTGGGTATATACAGAGCTTTACCTCTTATGCTAGCCACGTCAGATTAAATAGCCTACTCAAAATGCGTCTATTTGCGTAATCTGCCCCATTGGTTTTTGGGTAATCTAGATGAGAAAATTAATTGTAGCTACGGGAAACCCTGGTAAAGTGCAAGAAATGCAGGAATATTTAACGGGTTTGCCCTGGCAATTAGAATTAAAACCTGCTGAGTTGGATATAGAAGAAACAGGAGTAACCTTCAGAGAAAATGCCTGTCTCAAAGCCTCACAAATTGCCCAAGCCACACAACAATGGGCGATCGCAGATGATTCCGGTTTGGCAGTAGATGCCCTAGATGGCGCGCCTGGAATTTATTCAGCCCGTTATGGTACAACAGATAAAGAACGAATCGATCGCCTACTCAAAGAATTAGGCACTTTAACTAACCGTCAAGCAAAATTTATTTGCGCCATTGCCATAGCTTCTCCCGATGGTGCGGTCTCGATTTTAACAGAAGGCATTTGTCAGGGAGAAATTTTAACTACTCCTCGCGGTGACGGAGGGTTTGGTTACGATCCGATTTTTTACGTCCCCCAACAGCAGCAAACTTTTGCCGAGATGCCCCCAGCGGTCAAACAAAAAATCAGTCATCGTGGTGCAGCATTTCAGCAATTGTTACCACAATTACAAGCATTAACAAAAATATAGACAGTGAAATATAACGCTTTATAACTTTACTGAAGAATAAGGGTAGCTAGTTATGTAGGATCGAATTCTAAAGAATCGACATTTTTGGGTCGAAATGGAACTGCCTGCTTATTATCTATAAAATGTTTTTAACAAAATGGAAAAACGACAATCGACAGTAATTATTACAGGTGCTTCTTCAGGAGTAGGTTTACAAGCCGCTAAAGCACTAGAAAATAGAGGTTGGCACGTAGTTATGGCTTGCCGCAATCGCGCTAAAGCAGAAAATGCCGCTAAACAAGTGGGAATGGATAAAAATAACTATAGTATTATCCATTTAGATTTAGCTTCTTTAGAAAGCGTCCGTCAGTTTGTTAAAGATTTTAGAGTCACTGGTAGATCTTTAGAGTCTTTGGTGTGTAATGCAGCTGTGTATTTACCTGTAGAAAAAGAGCCACAACGTAGCAAAGATGGATATGAGTTGAGCGTTGCTACCAATCATTTGGGTCATTTTTTGTTATGTAACCTGATGTTAGAAGATTTACGCAAATCTCCCATGTCAGATAAAAGACTGGTTATTATCGGGACTGTTACTGCCAATCCCAAAGAGTTAGGAGGTAAAATTCCCATTCCCGCACCTCCAGACTTAGGGGATTTACAAGGTATGGAAGCAGGATTTAAAACACCTATTGCCATGATCGACGGCAAGAAATTTAAATCGGGCAAAGCCTATAAAGACAGTAAACTCTGTAATATGCTAACTATGCGGGAATTACACGATCGCTATCACAATGGCAGTGGTATTGTGTTTAATGCTCTTTATCCTGGTTGCGTAGCCGAAACAGCTTTATTCCGTAATCACTACTCCCTATTTCGGACTATTTTTCCCTGGTTTCAGAAAAACATTACAGGTGGTTATGTAACTGAAGAATTAGCAGGAGAGAGAGTCGCTAAGGTAGTTGCAGATCCTGGATTTAATGAGTCGGGGGTTTACTATAGTTGGGGTAATCGTCAACAAGAAGGTAGGGCTGCTTTTAAACAAGAAATTTCTGATGAAGCGATGGATGTCAATAAAGGCAACCGTTTGTGGGAATTAAGTGAAAAGTTAGTAGGGTTAGCTTAAAGCAGTAAGCAGTAATCAGCGATCGCCTTACAAATTGCGATCGCTTTATATGGGGACAAAATACCAGAAGCTATTTCACAGCTACCAATTGCGTCACTGGTGAGATCGCTTTCCAGCCTAAAAATTTTCCTAAAGGTTCAACACGAGAAATGGCAATACGAGTTAATTCTCCACCTACTTTTTTTTGCCATTGCAATAATTTCTGTTCGCTTTCAACTGTTACCGTATTAGCAACTAAACGACCGCCAATAGGTAAAGCGTCCCAACAAGTTTCTAATAAATTGCTAACAGTTAGTCCACCACCAATAAAGATAGTATCTGGTTGAGGTAAATCTTTTAAAGCATTAGGTGCTTCTCCTGCAATTATCTGGAGATGGGGAACGCCCAAAGTATTAGCATTATCAGCAATATATTGCAGTCTTTTACTATTCTGCTCAATGGCGATCGCTTGACATCTAACATGACTACGCATCCATTCAATAGCGATCGAACCACAACCAGCCCCCACATCCCATAATAATTCTCCTGGTAAAGGTGCTAAAGCTGATAAAGTGACTGCCCTTAGTTCTTTTTTAGTTAGTTGTCCGTCATGATTATAGGCATGATCGCTTAATCCCGGTACACGAGGGAAAGAAATTGTATCAGAGTCAGCAATACAACTAACGGCGATTGTGTTTAAATCAGCTATGTCGGTAACATTCCAACTAGCAGCAATTCCTTTAACAATTCTTTCGCGATCGCCTCCCAGATGTTCTAAAATTGTAATTTCACTTTGGCTATATCCTCTTTCTACTAGCATTTGCGCTACTCTAGCTGGTGTTTGTTTTCCTGCACTCAAAATCAACAAACGAGCATCAGGATAGAGAAAAGCATGGAGTAAAGCTGGATCGCGCCCACATAAACTCAATAATTCTACTTCGGTCAGCGACCATCCTAATCTGGCACAAGCAAGACTAAAAGCAGAAGGTGCGGGAACAATGGTCATTTCCCCCAGGGGAATGCGTCGGGTTAGAGTAACACCAATTCCAAAACACATCGGATCGCCACTAGCTAAAACACAGACAGATTGCCCTCGTCGGCGTATTATCTCTGCGATTGAATCTTCTATAGGAGAAGTCCAAACTAGCTTTTCCTTTGAATTACTTTTGGGAAGCATAGCTAAATGGCGATCGCCTCCTATGATAACTTGAGCATGATCAACCAGCGATCTCGCGATCAAACTCAATCCTGCTAGTCCATCTTCACCAATACCAACTACAGAAAGCCATTTTTTGTTTAGGTTGTCAATTATTGACAAGCGATCATTGATGTCCATTAATTAATCTTTTTGTAATTGTATAACAGACGACAACAAGAGCGCATCTAGCCACCCTAGTAGTTTACCAATTTAATTTTGATGGGTTGAGATTGAATGTGGGGGTTTAGGGGAGCATTTGAATATCAAAACTTTGTTGGTCTGGTACTAGAGGCGATCGCCTTACGACTTATTCTACTCAGAATATCATTACTCATTCAGCAATGCCATATTATTTTCTTTCTGGATGTTCGGTAGCATCTGAAGGAATTCCCAACTTATTAATATGAGCAATTAGTTGGTATAAACGCCCCTGATTCCTTGGGTTAAAATGAAAAACCAAGCGGGGTAAATTAGCGGTTTCATCGGGTAATTCTTCGGGTAATGCTGTAGTTTGTTCTATTTTTCCTTCGATTAAAATATCTTTAAATTTGAGGTTAAGTTTTTCTATTACCTCATCAGACAATCGAGAATTGAGACGGATGACTAATTTTTGCCCGATATAACGACACGAATGATACACGCGATAGAAATCCCGCACGGCGTTGCAAGCGACATCTAGTTTATCGGTAATGACATACAAGCTGGGATCTTCAGCACTGACTAAACCTTTAGCTACCAAACGCTTGCAGATATATTCATTCCAATAATGCCAATAGTCGCCCCCTGGTCGGTCGATCAATACTAGGGGTACAGGGCCGTGTTTGCCAGTCTGACACAGAGTTAGAGTTTCAAATGCCTCATCTTGCGTGCCAAAGCCGCCGGGAAACAGAGCGATCGCATCACTTTCTCGGAGAAAAAATAGTTTGCGAGTAAAAAAGTATTTAAAGTTAATTACCTTATCATCCCCGTGAATGGAATGATTGACATTATTTTCAAAGGGCAATTGAATATTCAACCCAAAAGAATTTTCTCTTCCCGCCCCTTCATTGCCAGCTTGCATGATGCCGCCACCAGCACCAGTAATTACCATAAAACCCTGTTGGGTGATGCAACGGGCAAATTCAACCGCCATGTTATATTCTGGGGTATTTTTGGCGATACGCGCCGAACCAAAGATGGAGATTTTTCTGATATGGCGATAGGGATAAAAAGTAGTAAATCCTTGTTCTAAGTCTTCTAAAGCTGCCGTGAGAATTTTCCAATCCAGGCGATCGCTTTTTGTTTCGGCAAGATTAATTAGTACAGCCAAGGCCCTCTCGATTAACTGACCGTGTTGGTGAGTTGATAAGCTATCAATTAATTTAGTCAGGTCTGTGCTTATAGGAGTCAAATCATTACTAGGTGAAAATAAAGCCATAGGTTTCTCAATCGCGGCTGTTTCCTATTGTAGCGTTATCGATCTGTTTAATTAGTTTTTGGTATTGTGAGTTACATTTTTTTTACTCCCTTGGTGTTAAGGTCGCCATAACTATAAAACTTTGTTTTGTTCATAAAATTAGCTCCAGCTTTATGACTCTGGAATTTTACTCTTGATGACTAAGCCGAAAAATTACAACTTATAGATAGAGTAAAACAAATTAATTATAGAGAAAAGCTGAAGCTTAAAAGATTTTGAATATATGGAATTGGTAGAAAAAACTTAAAGATATTTTTCTAGCGTATTTGCCAAAGTAGTTTTAGGCACTGCACCTACTACCATATCCACTCGTTGACCTCCCTTAAAAATCATTAGGGTAGGAATACTGCGGATACCGTATTGGCTAGCGACTTGTGGGTTTTCGTCGGTGTTTAATTTAACAACTTTTACCTGTCCTTCGTATTGCTCGGCTATTTCTTCAACAACCGGGGCAACCATGCGGCAAGGACCGCACCAAGGGGCCCAAAAATCTACTAAAACTGGAACTTCGCTTTCTAAGACTTGTTCGGTAAAACTGGAATCTGTTACTGGAGCGGCTGATGACATGCCTATAAATCCTTAATTAGCACAATTCTATTTAATATTACAAGATTTTATCATAGTCCCCCCAGGTCAAAACTTATCTTAAAAAATCGTAGATATTGGAAAGATTGCAATAAAACATAACACCTTGACATTTTTTTTGTTATTATCTGGTTGCCAAAGAGGAAACCGCCCGTTGTATTTTCGGGCGGAGTGTGGTGTGAGGAGTGAACGGAAACATTTGTCTCCGCCCCTTCTATTCTAGAATAGAACTTTAAATTTGCCAGAATCTTATGTAGCATTTCGTAAACAATATATTTTCATTAAACTAGGTAATGTCGTTCAAATTGAGTGCCAGACAAGGATTAAATGTGGTCGTCACCTGTGCGATCGTTTTTTTTATCTGTACTTTACTTTTAACTCTTCATCGTCACTTTACGTTTTATTCTTCTTACGACCAGGGGATTTTCAATCAGGTTTTTTGGAATGGTACTCATGGACGCTTTTTTCAAAGTACCCTGTCCTCTCAGCTATCTACTAATGTCATTCATAATGGAGAGGTCCCCAACGTCAGCTATCATCGACTGGGACAGCATTTTACCCCCGCACTGTTGTTGTGGTTGCCAATTTATTATCTGTTTCCCCATCCTGCCACGCTGACAGTATTGCAGGCTATTTTTGTTACAGCGGCGGGATTGGTGTTGTATGCTTTAGCCAGAATTTATTTAGAACCAGCGATCGCTACGTTAATTGTCATCAGTTTTTATTGCGCCAATGCAGTTTTAGGCCCTACTCTGTCTAATTTTCACGATATTTCCCAAATTCCCTTATTTGTGTTTGCTTTGTTGCTGGCAATGGAAAAACGCTGGTGGTGGCTATTCGGAATTTTAGCGATTTGCGTCCTAGCGGTACGAGAAGATAGCGGCATTACCCTGTTTGGGGTGGGAATGTACATGATTGTCAGTCGCAGATATCCCCGCATTGGATTAGTGGTTTGTGCTGCTAGTTTCCTCTATTTAGTCGCCCTGACTAATTTAATTATGCCTTTATTTTCTGACGATATATCCAAACGATTTATGTTAGAAAGATTCGGGCAGTATGCCGATGGCGATGAAGCCTCAACCCTGCAAATCATGTTAAATATGCTGACTCGTCCTTGGTTGGTAATTGGGGAATTATTTTCGCCTTTTTTTGGAACTATCAAATATTTAGCTGGACATTGGCTACCTCTGGCGTTTATACCTGTAGTCGCCCCTGCTTCTTGGGCGATCGCTGGATTTCCTCTGTTAAAATTACTCTTAGCCAAAGGTAGTTTGGTGTTAAATATTTCCATTCGTTATGCCATGACTGTCACCCCAGGATTATTTTATGGGGCGATTTTATGGTGGGCAGGTCAGGGATTTGGTAATTTCCATAAATCACTATCCCAATGCCAACCCAGGAAATTAAGACCGAAATTTCGACGGTTTTGGATTTTTTGTATTTGTCTGTCGTTATTTTTTACCATTACTTCCAATCCCAGTCGTACTCTTTATTTCCTCATCCCCGATTCCATTCAGCCTTGGGTATATCAATCAGCAACAGCCCAATGGGAGCGATCGCGTCATATTCGAGAAGTTTTAGCTAAAATACCCCCAGATGCTAGTGTTTCGGCGACAACTTATTTAATTCCCCATCTTTCTGGCAGAAGAGAAATTATTAGACTGGCTGGATTAGAATTCAAAAGCGATCGCGGTACTATTGAAAAAGTAGATTATGTTGTTGCCGATCTCGGACAACTTATACAATACCAGGTAGCATTTACACTAGATCGCGATATTTTACAGAGGGATGTACCTTTAATCGCTCAGATTACCGACAGTGGCGAATACGGCATTATCGACTTTAATGACGATGTTATTTTATTGCAGAAAGGAACAACATCCCAACCCGAAGCCAAAACAGCCTGGGAAACTTTTTTAACTAAACAGGGAATGATAAATGAGCAATGATCAATGATCGATGGCAGGATTTGCAGCAATTAGAAGTTCCCAACTCTAAACAGTTAGAGGATATTAAATCTCATTTAGATTTAGTTTTGTTGGCAATTGAAGCGATCGCTGAAATTACTTCTGAGGATATCTTAAAGGCTGCCAAAGAATTAAATTTAGAATTAATAGCAAGCGATCGAATATCTTTGTGGCGATTGCCTCAATCTAATCCCCATCGTAAAAGTACGGGAGGTAGAAAAAAACTCGAAGTAGAAGAAGCGCGATCGCTAGTACTGATTATCTGTTATTTAGCCAAACAACATCAGGAATTAATTCGTCGGGCTGTTAGTCTACTTGAACAAATAACTGCCCAAAATAAACAACCCCATCAGACAGCCCTATTAGGCAAATATTTAGATAAATTTATTAATTACTATCAAGAAAGAATTGAAGTTCCAGCTTTAACTTTGACTCAATCTCTATCTCAACTAGCTTTAAAACTATTAATCGATCTTCTATTCTATAGCGGCGATCGCGGACATCGTTTATTGTGGCTAGCCATCTTCGATTCAGCAACAATTAAAAAGTAATAGCAAATAATTACTATTGACCAATGACCAATGACTACCATTAGACGTTTTACTCCTCCTACCTGTACTTTAGAAATTAAAGCTAATAATTCTCCTTTATCTCGTTGGACGAATCGAGGGGTGTTTAACAATCTCCGCTTTCAACTGAGTTTTGACGATCCGAAAATACCCAAAGAAGAACAAATTGCCATCTCTGGCGATCGCACTCAATTAGAACAACTGTATGATGCAGTAATTGATTACGTACAGTATTTTTTACATCAGTCTTTTACTATAAATCTGAGTAAAGAAAAATTAACTCCATCAGATCGACCTTATTTAGAAACTCAAGAATTGGTCAATCACCTACTGTGCTTGGGTTCTCTAGCCAATGGCGATGCTACTAATATTCAATTAAGTAGCGTACAATTATTCGATTTAGTTACAGCTTTAGAAGAGTATCATACTCAAGTTGTGGCTCTACCTGATTTAAATCCCGCTAAATCTCGCCATCTTCTGCCAATTTGGGGAGGTATTGCCGCAACGACTATTTTGGCCATCGCGTTAACTACCGCAGGAATTCAATTATCCCGTCAAAAAACTTCAGATTCAGTGATTTCTACGGCCAAACCCGAATCTCAAGAGACAATTCCCCAACTTGACGATCTGGTTTCCCCTCAAGTGCCAAAATCGAATCGGATCGAGCTAAAACCACAGCCGCAACAACCCCTTTCCTCAACAGAAAAATTACCACCACCCCCTGCCGTAGATGTCCTCAAACCACAACCAGACATCCCTGATCCTGCTAAATATCCCCTACCGGAAATTGCAGCCAGGGCCGGGATAAAAGCTCCTCAACAACAAGTGGAATCTACCGTAAAAATTTCCCCCACAACTCAGGAGAATAAATCCGAATCTAATTCTGTGGCGATCGCACCGCTCCAAACCCCAATAGAGCGATCGCACTTTACCATTCCCGATCGCGTTGAACCCTTAGAAACCAATACTGACACTGTACTCAACAGTCCCATTAATTCCGATCCACTATCAGAGGTAAGCAAATATTTTGTCGAAAACTGGCAACCACCAGCAGAATTAAAGCAAAGTTTGGAATATCGTTTGTTTGTAGATGCTAGCGGCAAAATACATAAGGTTACACCCATTGGCAAAGCCTCAGAATTATATCTCCAGTACACTAATATTCCCTTAAGGGGAGAAACATTTATTTCTCCTTTAGAAGATCGAAATCAGATAACAGTACGTTTATTATTAAATCCCGATGGAGAAGTTACAGCTTTTTTAGAATAGATATATGTTAAATATTCGCGCTGCCCAACCAGAAGACACCTTAGAGATCTTCAATCTAATCAAAGCTTTAGCCAAATACGAAAAATTAAGTGATTATTGTACAGGGAATGTAAGTGATCTAGAACAACATCTATTTAGTGATCGCCCTTATGCTGAAGCGATCTTAGGGGAATGGGAAAATAAAATAGTTGGTTTTGCTTTATTTTTCCCTAATTATTCAACTTTTTTAACCAAACCAGGTATTTATCTCGAAGATCTATTTGTTTTGCCAGATTATCGACGAAGGGGAATTGGTAGAGCCATGTTGACTTATTTGGGTAAATTAGCCCTAGCAAGAGGTGCAGGACGTTTGGAGTGGAGCGTTTTAGATTGGAATCAAAGCGCGATCGCCTTTTATCAAGACATGGAAGCAACTGTATTGCCAGACTGGCGTATTTGTCGCGTTAGGGAAGATGCTTTAGAAACATTAGCAGGTAGGGAGTAGCAATTAACCATTAATTATATAACAATCAACATTACCTATGAGTTTAAAAATTAGAAATCATATTTTTGATTGGGGAAAGAAAACCTATTTAATGGGAATTCTCAATATCACTCCCGATAGTTTTAGCGATGGAGGAGAATTTAATAGTTTAGAATCTGCTGTCGCCCAAGCTGAGGTAATGCTACAAAACGGAGTAGATATCATCGATATTGGCGGTCAATCAACCCGCCCCGGAGCCGAAGAAATTAGTCTCTCAGAAGAATTAAAGCGAGTAGTTCCTGTAATTATACAATTACGCCGATTTACTGCAATTCCCATTTCTATAGATACCACCAAAGCAGCAGTAGCCAGAGAAGCGATCGCCCTGGGTGCAGACCTTGTCAATGATATTTCTGGAGGGACTTTTGAGCAAGAAATGCTGCCAACGGTAGGAAAATTGAATGTACCGATTATTTTGATGCACACTCGCGGTACACCTCAAACTATGGAACAACTGACGCAATATGATGATGTAGTAGAGGAATTAATCCAGTTTTTTCAACAACAAATTGAGCGCGCCGTTGCCTGTGGAATTGAAAGACAAAACATTATTATCGATCCTGGTATTGGTTTTGCCAAAAATCGCCAACAAAACATTGAGTTAATTCAGCGTCTATCGGAATTTAAAAGTTTAAATTTGCCCCTGTTATTAGGAGTTTCCCGTAAGAGTTTTATGAAAGACATTATTAATAAAGATAATCCCCAAGAGCGGGTTTGGGGGACGGCGGCGGCTTGTTGTAGCGCGATCGCACTTGGTGTAGATATTTTACGAGTTCATGACTTGCCAGAAATGTATGATGTCAGTCGGGTAACCGATGCCATTTGGCGTAAATAATAGACTTGTCACCCGTTCCCCGTCTTGAAAAGACGGGGCTTGCGGGTGACCGTTGGTAAGATCAAACCTAAAATTATCGTAAGAAAATCTCTGATAATTAATAGCAGCAAGTCACAATTTAAATAATACAAATCAATAATTTAAAATATGTAGATTGTCATGAACGAACACTGCATGATTCCTGTCATTAAAACTTTGAAAGATTATCAGGCTTATCGCATTAGTCCAGAAGATAATAATCGTCTGGCAATTATTTTTGACCCCGATAATGCTCAAAATTCTCTGACTGTTTGTGTGGAAATTTTTGAAGTGGGTAGTGCTACCCCTGCTCATCGACACAACCTAGCCGTAGAAATGTTTTTTATTCTCAAAGGAGAAGGTATGGCAGTTTGTGATGGTAAAGAAATTCCCTTAAAAGCCGGTTATAGCGTGTTGATGCCCAAAACAGGAACGCACTATCTAAAAAATATAGGCGATCGCCGTTTATATGCCCTATGTATCATGGTTCCCAATGAAGATTTTTCCGAGTTAATTCGTAGTGGTGTTCCCGCACAATTAGATGATGAAGATCTAAAAGTATTGTCGCGCCTAGATGCTTTAGTTGCTTGCTAAATTATTCTCAAAAATTAACAGATGTTGGGAATTGTTGACTTAGAAACTCAAAAATACTCACAAATACAGTCGAACTGGAGTAGGTCACAATGCTATTATCAATGTGCATAGCAGTTGTTAAATAATATTATTTAGGGCAAAAATTATGGTTCAAGCACCTGTATCTCCAGTGGTTTTAACTATCTTAGATGGTTGGGGTCATCGTGAGGCAACAGAGGCAAATGCGATCGCTACTGCTAAAACACCAATATTTGATAGCTTGCTACAAGTCTATCCTCATACTTTGATTCATACTTCTGGTAGAGATGTCGGTTTGCCTGACGGTCAAATGGGTAATTCGGAAGTAGGACACCTCAATTTAGGTGCAGGTAGAGTCGTTCCCCAAGAATTAGTCAGAATTAGCAATGCAGTAGAAGATGGCTCGCTCTTGAACAATCCAGTCTTAGTAGATGCTTGCGAAAAAGTTAATGCCTCTGGTGGCAAACTCCACCTGATTGGTTTGTGTTCCGAAGGCGGAGTACATTCTCACTTACAACATTTACTGGGATTGTTAGATTTAGCTAAATTAAATGCGATCGCTAATATTTGTATTCATGCCATTACCGATGGCAGAGATACTAACACCAACGAAGGTATTGAAGCACTAAATAAAATTCAAGATTATATTAATAAGATTGGTACAGGACGAATTGTTACTCTGAGCGGACGTTACTATGCAATGGATCGCGATCGCCGTTGGGATCGGGTGCAAAAAGCATATGATGTAATGACCAAAGACGGTGCTGGTAACGGGCTATCTGCTTCGGAAGTATTACAACAGTTTTACCAACAAGATATTACTGACGAATTTATTCCTCCTACGAGAATTGCCCCTGGTGCGATCGAACCAGGCGATGGCATAATCTTTTACAATTTTCGTCCCGACCGAGCTAGACAACTAACCTATGCTTTAGTGCAGCCAGATTTTAATGGGTTTGAGAGAGAATACATCCATCCCCTACACTTTGTCAGTTTGACTCAGTACGACCCCAATTTGACAGTGGAAGTAGCTTTTAAACCGCAAAATTTGACTAATATTTTGGGTGAAGTTATTGCCAACCAAGGCTTGCGTCAGTTTCGTACCGCAGAAACTGAAAAGTATCCCCACGTTACTTACTTTTTTAATGGTGGCTTGGAGCAACCCTTTGAAGGAGAAGACCGAGAATTAATTCAAAGCCCGATGGTCGCCACTTACGATCGCGCCCCAGCAATGTCTGCAACCGAAGTAACCGATGTAGTGTGCCGGGCAGTAAAAGAGAGAATTTATTCTCTGATCGTCGTCAACTACGCCAATCCCGATATGGTGGGACACACGGGTAATATGGAAGCAGCAGTAACGGCTGTTGAAACTGTTGATGCCTGTTTGGGCAAAGTTATCGAAACTGTAAATAAAGCTGGTGGAACGCTGTTAATTACTGCCGATCATGGTAACGCTGAATGTATGCGGGATAAGGATGGCAATCCCTGGACGGCACATACTACCAATCCCGTACCATTTATCCTCATTGAAGGAGAACAACGTCAAATTATCGGGCATGGCGGTGATGTCAGTTTGAGGAGTAATGGCTGTTTGGCAGATGTTGCACCGACAATTTTGGAAATCTTGCAGCTACCCCAACCCCAAGAAATGACTGGTCAGTCTCTGATCGAGCCAGCCCAATACCAAACAAAATCTAATCGTACCCCCATTCGTATTTCCCTGTAGTCATTTGCCATTGCTGACAGATTTCCTGTAATTGATTTTGCTGATTGAGATTAATCATCTTGACAGGATTTTTTGTCCTAACCTAAATACGTAGTGCTATAAAACTTGTCCCAGGCTAGTTTAGCTGCACCGAGCATTCCTGCTTTGTTACCCAATTGTGCAGCTAATAATTGTAAATTAGGACGAGATGTCGCTAAAACTCGCTGGTTAATCTCTTGTTCGGCGGCAGGTAAAAAAAACTCGCTACTGGCACTAATACCACCACCAATAATTACCGCTTCAGGAGTTAAGACATAAATTAAACTTGCCAATCCCGCACCTAAAGTTTTACCGTAATTAGACCAGAATTCTAAAGCTTTTTGATCTCCCAAACGGGCTAATTTTCCCAATTCTGCGGGTTCAAAACCAGTATGACGGCGAATTGCACCAATAGACAAATGTTGTTCCAAAGACCCCTGATTGCCGCTTCGACAGGGAATACCATTAAGATCGAGAGTAATTAAACCCAATTCTCCTGCCGCACCACAACGACCGGTAAATAATTGACCATTAATAAAAATCGCACCACCCACACCAGTACCCAAAGTTAATAGAATTAAGTCACGGAACTTTCTGCCTACTCCCAACCAAACTTCACCAATCCCCGCACAGTTAGCATCGTTTTCTAAAATGGTGGGTAATTTAGTTTGTGTTTCCAACCAATCGGCTACGGGAACATCATCCCATCCTTCTAAATTGATGGATTTTTTAGCAATACGTCTGGCGGTATCGGTAGGGCCTGGTACACCAAAACCAATGGCAATACTCTGGCGATCGCCGTTGAGTTGATTGATGGCGGTGGCGATCGCCCTAACTACTAGTTCGGGAATTGGTGGCTGTGGGGTGACAAGAGAAATTGACTCCAAACAACTACCATCTGGCAAAAACCTTCCTAATTTAATTGCAGTCCCACCTAAATCTACACCGATTATATTGGTCATTGGTTATTGGTCATTGGTCAAGTCGCTCCAATTAAAAATTAAAAATTATGAATTATGAATTAATCGATTGATATTCTGCTTCTGTATATATATCTTCTTCGTTTATAATGCGATCGATAAACAGTTTGCCATCAAGATGATCTAGTTCGTGTTGAAAGATGCGGGCAACAAAATCGGTTAAGATTTGATGTTGGAGTTGACCATCTTTATTGGTATATTCTACTTCTATTTGCTGATATCTGGGTACTAAACCGCGAATTCCTGGAATACTCAGGCATCCTTCCCAATCTTTGACAATTTTATCGTTATGGTTGATGATTTGAGGATTTATCATTGCTATGGTCTGCATTTTGGGTGCATCAGGATAGCGATCGCTGGGATGGGAAGCTACAATAAACAAACGGCAAGATTGAGAGACTTGAGGGGCGGCAATTCCCACTCCTTTAGTACTATTGGCTGTGGCAATTAAACAATCGATTAGCTGAGAAACTCCATGGTCTGTAATTTGGGTTACAGGTTGGGCTTTTAGTCTCAAGATAGGATTGCCTAGTTGAGCAATTTTTAGTACCGTAGTCATAGTTTTTTTGTACTATTTAAGGTTCGCCAATTAATTAATAATATTTTCGTCTAAATCGTAACGATTTTACTTTCAATACGATTCAACTGATAAAATTTTTCAATCAGCAACAACTGGAAATTAGAGTGACAATATCTTCCGAACAACTGTGGAATAGAGTTTTAGAACTTCTGAAACAGCAACTCAGTCGCCCAACTTTTGAAACTTGGATTCAAACTGCGACTATTGACGAGTTGAACGAAAATGTTGTCATCATTCGTACTCCCAACGCTTTTGTGATGAATCATTTACAAAAGTACTATATAGCAACGATTTCTCAAGTAGTGGGAGAAATTTTAGGAAAATCCATTGAAATACAGTTAACTGTTGACCAAAACGAGAATATGGCTTTTTTAAGAGGCACACAAGTTAAATCTTTCAACTCAGGCGATCGCAGTGAAGAATTGACTGTCAATCATCCTCCCAGACTTACTAAATTGAACCCTAAATATACTTTTTATCGTTTTGTTGTCGGGCCTACTAATCGCATGGTACACGCAGCTTCTCTGGCGGTAGCCGAATCCCCAGGGAGGGATTTTAACCCTTTGTTTCTCTGTGGTGGGGTTGGTTTGGGTAAAACTCATTTGATGCAGGCGATCGGACACTATCACTTAGAAATTAATCGAGATGCACGAGTATTTTACGTTTCTACCGAACAGTTTACTAACGATTTGATTGCTGCTATACGTAATGACAATATTCAACGCTTTCGAGAACACTATCGTACTGCCGATATTTTATTAGTAGACGATATTCAATTTATTGAAGGTAAAGAATACACTCAAGAAGAGTTTTTTCATACTTTTAATACCCTACATGAAGCAGGTAAACAAGTAGTTTTAGCCAGCGATCGCCCACCGAATCAAATTCCCAAACTACAAGAACGTCTTAGTTCTCGTTTTTCTATGGGTTTGATTGCCGATGTACAAGTGCCAGACTTAGAAACTCGCATGGCAATTTTACAGAAAAAAGCCGAATATGAGAACGTGCGCTTGCCTAGAGAGGTAATCGAATACATTGCCACTAAATATACTTCTAATATTAGGGAATTAGAAGGAGCATTAATTAGAGCGATCGCCTATATTTCTATTTCGGGATTGCCCATGACAGTATCGAATATTGCCGCAGTTCTCAGCCCTCCTATAGAAAATTTTGCGGCATCTCCAGAAATTATTATTAACGTAGTAGCAGAAGTTTTAAAAGTTTCTCCCGAAGAATTAAAAGGCAATTCCCGCCGACGAGAAATAAGTAATGCCAGACACATTGCCATGTATTTGATGCGTCAACATACAGACCTCAGTTTACCCCGCATTGGTGAAGAATTTGGAGGAAAAGACCACACCACAGTCATGTATAGTTGTGAAAAAATTGCCAAACAACTCAAACAAGATAACCAATTCAGTCAGATTATTTCTCAGTTGAGCGATCGCATTAACTTTGTCAGTCGCAATTTAGAACATTAAACAATTATTGTTATTTTTTAGACTTATCCACAGATTGTGGAAGAAAAAATTGATTTTTCCACAACTTTTTCCACAGCAAAATTGTCTAAAAAATAATACAATCGATCTACAATTTCCCTGTCTAAATATAAATTATTAATTGCTAATGAAAATTATTTGTAGTCAAAGCGATCTCAAGTATCATCTTTCCCTTGCCAATCGGGTCATTCCTAGTCGTGCTGAACCAGTAATATTGGGAAATGTTTTAATTACTGCTTTATCAGCTACCCAAAAAGTCAGCATCACTGCTTATGATGGCAGTTTGGGCATTAAAAGTAGTTTTCATGCTGAAGTAGAGGCAGAAGGCAGTATTACTGTACCAGCTAAGTTATTAAATGAAATAGTAACGAAGCTTTCTGAAGTAGAAATTACCCTAGAATCTTCAGCAGAAGAAGAGCAAAATTTTGTAACTACAATCGGTTCTGCATCAGGAACTTTTCAACTAACAGGCATAGATGCAGCAGAATTTCCCGCTTTACCTACAGTAGACACAGGAGAAAACTTAGAATTACCTATTTTCTTATTCAATCAAGGATTGGGGGGATGTTTGTTTGCTGCTAGCACAGAACTATCCAAACAAATCTTGACGGGAGTTCACATCAAAACTCAAGACAATGGAGACAGTGTTAAAGATATTGTAGAATTTGCTGCTACCGACAGTCATCGCCTCGCTGTAGTAGAAGTTTCGGTAATTCCAGAGGAAGAGGAGACAACTTCCACAATTGAATTATCAGATTTTGCTGTTACTATTCCTGCCAAAGCACTGCGAGAACTAGAAAAAATTGTCAGCGATGCTGAAGATAGTGATACTGTCAAAGTCAGTTTTGATGATAGTCAAATTATCTTTGAATATGGCGATCGCATTTTAACTAGCTTGAGAATATTGGGAGATTATCCAGCATACAATAGATTGATTCCTCAAAATTTTTCTCGTCAAATGATTGTGGAACGAAAAAGACTGTTAAACAGTCTAGAGTTAGTGGCAGTATTAGCGCAAAAAAATAACATAGTTAAGTTTAGTCTTGACAAAGATAGAGGAGAATTGATAATTTCAGCAGATGCCAAAGATATTGGTAGTGCAAAACAATCTTTACCGGCGGAAATTATGGGAGAAAATATCGATATTGCTTTTAATATTAAATATCTCATGGATGGCTTAAAAGCTCTGACTGCTACAGAAATTAAAATGCAGTTAAATGAATGGAATCAACCCGTTATTTTCAGACCATTAGGTAGCCTAAAAATGACCTATCTCGTAATGCCTGTTCAAATTAGAAATTAAAATTAAAATATAAACTTAAAATATATTTTTGCTGGTATGTCTTACGAATCAGAACGGACATCTGACGGACTTGAGGTTGCTTCAAGTTCCGTGTCCTCATTAAACTCTCAAACTGACAGATTTATCAATCCTACACTGTTAACTCTGTTAGTTTCTGTAGTTCTTCATTTACTGGTTTACAAATTTGGTTTTCCTTCCTTAAAATTCAATATCGATTCGGGAAAACGAGAAGTATCAATTGTTGAATTAACGCCATCCCAACAGTCTCGTTTACCTAATTTCTCTCCCCAGTTAGACAGGCCAGAAGTTCCCAACCTTCCCTTAGATACTCCCGCCCCTCCTTTTGCTTTACCTCGATCATTGACTCCTGGAATCGGAGATTTTCCTAATTTACCCCCCGTTAATATTCCGCCGCCGCCTAACTTTAATATCCCCCCTCTTACTCCCCCTCCCATTACTAATATTCAATTACCACCTATTGGAGACTTATCTTCCCTACCTCTACCTCCTCCTCTAGAGTCTTTCGATGTTGAAATTAAGCCATCAGAACCAGAAACTCCTGCCAAGCCTCCTGAAACACCTCCACCTCCAGAGTCAGAAGAACCCAAAGCACCACCGCCAGTCCAAGAGTCTAAAGAACCAGAGTCAGAAAAACCCCAGGTAACTGCAAAACCACAACTATCTCCTCAAGAGATTGCGGCCCAACGCCAGCAAAATTTACAACAGGAAATTCGTAGTATTAGCAGTAGCTTGCAAAAGCGTGAAAGCGGTACTACCGATGAAGATGCTAGAAAAAACTACATTTCTTGGTTGAGTGAAGTAAAAGAAATTAAACCTGAAGCTATTCAAATTAACGGTACTTATCCGCGAGATGCTTGTATCCGAAGACTAGAAGGAACAAGCGTTTATGGTGTAGTTGTCGATAGCACCGGCAAAGTTGTCGCTTTAGATTTAATTAAAGGTGATAAATATCCGATTTTTAACCAACAGGCGAGTAAAGATATCAGCAGTCAAATATTTAATAACAATACCGAAAAACCTAAGCCCTATAAAGTAACAGTAGACTATAAATACGATTCGGAAATTTGTCCATCTCTAACCCTTCCTTCTTTAAGAAGAGATAATGAACAGCAATCCGATACCACTAAACCAGAGGCTACACCCCAACCCACAACTCCACCAGTATCTCAGCCAGTAACTGCCCCTAAACCTTCAGTAGTGCAACCTCAATCAGCAACTCCCCCTAAACCGTCTTTACGTAATAATTGATGAAATTTAAGAAATGCGATCGCTTTTTTTAAGATTTGCTCCATAAAGCCAAGCCTCCCCCTCTACCTCTAGCAGCTATAAATTTGTTCTGAATTAAAAAATAAACAAAAAAAGCTTGTTGGCTAAGTTTTTCGGTTGCAAATGTATCTTCTTTTTCTTTTCCGCCTCTGATATATCCATCGTATAGTTTTATACCTAAAAACCGAATGGTTATGGTTGTAAAATCAAATACTAAAATATTTTTAGGAGCTAAAAATTTTACTGGTCCAGTTAGAGACAAGGTAAACAACCCAAATTTGACCGAATTTTGCACCCTAACTTCTTCTGTGAATTGTGAGTCAGGGCGATAGTACTCAAGGTTAATTTGAATAAATCGAGGAATATATTTTCCAGCACCCAGAACTTTACCTGCTTTTTGTCTGGTTTTCTTAGTGCCAGTAATAAAGCGTAACTGCCAACTGCCAATTAAATTTTCTAGAGAATAGTTTATCTTATCTTTTCTAGCTTGCTTTTCGGCAGTTAATAACGTCTCAACTACTGCTGAAGGAGTAGGTACAAGAGAAGCAGAAAGAGATGAATTAACAGCTTGTTCTAAAATTGGATATTTCATTAAAATGATTGAAAAATAGCTATTTAACAATTTTATTGCCAAGTAACTTCAAATAAATCGCGATCGCCAAGTGGTTATTTAGTAACAAATTTAACAGTCGTAGAGCTTTAAAAGATTTAAAAAGGCGGAAGTTTTGACTTGTAACTTCTTTTATAGCTTTATAGTTGATACAACAATTTAGCTACTTAGCTCCTATAAATTTCATAAGTTGGCGATCGCTATGTCTTTGATGACTAAAATATTCAACCTATTTGGTTCAAAATCACCATCAAAACCTTATTGGCTTAAAATTACTACTAAAGTTCCTCAGTGTATTTATTATTTTGGTCCTTTTGATAGTTCTTGGGAAGCCAAGTCTCTACAATCTGGCTATATCGAAGATTTACTCGAAGAACAAGCTCAGGGAATCCACGTAGAATTAGAACAACGGGAACAACCTGAGATTTTGACGATTTGCGACGAGGAAGATAGTTGTTAATTTTTTGAATTTAATCGGGTGAGTAAATTGTATTGCTACAATTTTGCATTGTATTTTGCTCACCTGAAATATTTAGATTATTGACTTTTTGTCAACCGAGTAATAATACTCAGTCAATAACCAAAGTTGGGTTTTTGTTAAGTTAGATTAATAGCTCTATTGTCATAAATACTATATTGCTTACTAATACTTGTTTATATAGATTTTGGCTTCAGCAGTTGTTTGGTAATTGGTACTAATAACCCAATCTAGGGTCAATTTATTGTTTAGTTATTCAACAATCTATCATGACTTCAAACCACTAGTAAACTCGTAGGCTATTCTCAATAAAAATTTTAATATTTTGTTACCTTAATACTTCTTATTACTCATATCAGTCCTTTTTGTAACACAATTGGCACTACGACAAGTAGTAGTATTTTTTAGATAACCGCGAACTAAATTATTAAGTCCAACAGCAAACAGCAGATAATAACTGATAACTGATGACTGAATTACTGTAGAGTGCGATCGCCGATTAGCTGGTCACTCCCATTGTCTAGTATCAAATTGCCTGAATGGTTTTATTAGTTTTTGTCGGTATTTTATTAAATATTGTCGCCTATCAATGGATGCGAGTTTCTGGAATTCGTCATAAAATGACATCGTTAGCTAACTAGCTCGATTTACTTGATTTGCATGACCCCAGAATATATTTACCTGCACGGTTTTGCCTCTAGTCCTCAATCTGGTAAGGCGCAATATTTACGCGATCGCTTTGACATCGAAGCTAAGATTAAACTTAATATTCTCGATTTCAATCAGGGGGATTTTACTAATCTAAGTTTAACCAGACAAATACAGCAAACAGTTGCCGCTTTTCCCAGTCAAGAACTTCCCATAATTCTTATCGGTTCTAGTTTTGGCGGTTTGACGGCTACATGGGTTGCCAACAAATATCCCCAGGTAACATCCCTAATTTTACTTGCACCTGCTTTTGGATTTCCTGCCAATTGGCGATCGCGTTTGGAGGAAACACAGTTAAAACAATGGCAAGAATCTAACTATTTATCTGTCTATCATTACGGAGAAGACCGTTATTTACCTTTAAACTATCAATTTCTTATCGATGCCGAAAGTTATGATCAATCGGAATTAAAGCGCAATTTACCTACGCTGATTTTGCATGGTAAATACGATGACGTTATTCCCATAGAAGTCAGTCGCGCTTACGCCAATCAACACTCTTCAGTCAAGTTAGTAGAATTAGACAGCGATCATACTTTAAACGACTCTAAAGCAATTATTTGGCAGGAAATACAATCTTTTCTCGATATTTAGACATTTAAATTATTTATTTCGAGGACAAGTTTCTAAATTTCACCAAAATCATCCTTATACAATGAATGTGAATGGAACCGAGTATCGAGTAGATTATCAACCTGCCGAGTCTAACACTGGTATGTTTGGGGGTAATTCTAATTGGCGCGGTCCGGTTTGGTTTCTCATTAACTACCTAATTAGGGCTTGCTGAAAAAGTTGCAAAAGAACTTTTGTTCTATTGATTAATAATTCAATGAATTAATTTAAATAATTGATGATTATCATTAGCTAATCAAAGCATAATTATTAATCATCATCAATCGCAAAAACAGTGTTATGGGGAAAAATTGACACAAAAAAGCTATCAAAGCCTCTTTTAAGAGCCTCGAAAGATTCATGACTAGAAAAGTAATAGCAATGGAAGTTCGAGAAGTCGCCTCAAGTTTAGTCATTATTTGATTGAGACTAAATCTGCGTTTTCCTTGCCCAAATTTACCTTCAATACCGTTACGAATTCTTTCATCTTGTTGGGCTTGTTTTTTATCTTCTAGACTAATATTTTTGGGTGGTCTTCCCAGAGGAGAGCCACTAATTCTAATTCCTTTTTCTTTACAGAAAGCTCGGTTTTTTCTATTTCGGTAAATTTTATCGACGTGGACTGATAATGGAT
>JBHJNX010000134.1:0-2136 GCA_050330335.1 Pleurocapsa sp.
GTGGAAGCATCTGCTTGAGTAAACGCTTGAAATAGTCTGCTAATTTGCTCGCGATTCATGCCGATGCCAGTATCTTTAACCTGAAAAGAAATCCAACTGCGCTCTAGTTGCTGATAGCAATCAACATTTAGACTAATAGTGCCATTCTCGGTAAACTTACTAGCATTACTCAGTAAATTAAATAAACTCTGTCTGACTTTGGTCAAATCTCCGTGCATTGTTCCCAAATTTTCAGGACAATTCACGTCTAATTGATTTTTATTTTTTTCTACTAAAGGATGTATTGTACCGACAGTTTCCTTAATTAGCTGTCCGACATCAAAAGTTTCTAGGTATAATTCCATACGACCGGCTTCAATTTTTGACAGATCCAGGATGTCATTAATTAAAGTCAATAAATGCCTACCTGCACTATGAATTTTTTGCAAATCGGGAATAAACTCTTCTTGTTGTAGGTCTTCAGCTTCTTCCATCAACATTTCGCTGTAACCAATAATGGCATTCATCGGGGTACGCAATTCGTGGCTCATGTTGGCCAAAAATTGGCTTTTTGCCTGATTGGCTTTCTCTGCATCTCTCATACTTTTAGCCAAATCTGCCGTGCGCTCTCTAACGCGAATTTCTAAATCTTTTTTTTGTTCTACTAATTCAGATTGAGCTTTACGGAGTTTAGTTAAAGTACTAGATAACTTGCTGGTACGCTCGTTAACTCGATATTCTAACTCTTGATTGAGTTGTACTAAAGAGGCTTCCATACTTTCCCTCTGAGAAATTTCGGTTTTGAGCATTTGATTTTGCTCTTCTAAAGTTCTGGCTAAGTTACGTAGTTGTAACTGAACTCTTACCCTGGCCAGCACTTCTTCCCGTTGAAAAGGTTTGGTAATATAATCTACTGCTCCCAAAGAAAAACCCTTAACTTTGTTATTTATATCAGACAAAGCCGTCATAAAAATAATCGGAATATCAAAAGTTTTGGGATTAGCTTTAATCAGCTTGCAGGTTTGATAGCCATCGATGCCCGGCATCATCACGTCTAGTAAGATTAACTCTGGCAGATGATATTCAATTTGCTCAATTGCACTTTCACCATCTATAGCTACAGCAACTTGGAATCCAGCCCGAATTAGGGTTTCGGACATTACTTCTAAGTTATTAGGGTTATCATCGACAACTAAAATACTTTGATAATTTTGGTTCGGGGACATAGAGATCGCCTTATGTATTAAAAATAAATAAAAAATTTTAAAGGTATTGTTCTAATAAACTGCGTATTTTTTTCAATTTATAGCCATTGGCTAGTTTACGCATAGTTTGTACGAAAGGTAGATACTTATCGTCTAATTGTTCGATGCGCTCAAGTTCTCGATGAATATTTTGCAATAAACCCTTGCGAGAAAGGTCATAAAGTAGATTTATTTCTTCGCTAGGAGGAGGAATTATTGCCACAGACTCGATAGTTTCCCCTGTAATATTTTGTTGTCGGGTAGTCGATTCTGACTGAGTTTGATAAGTCCACTCCAGATTGAGATGTTGTTGTAGTGACTGTAATAAACTTTCTGCCTGTATGGGTTTGGGTAAGAAATCACTCGCACCAACATCAATACTCTTTTGGCGATCGCTTTCAAAAACACTAGCAGAAGAAACAATGGTAACGACTTCATAGTCAATTTCGGCAGATTCTTGAAGTGCTAAGAGAAATTCGTAACCACCCATTATAGGCATGGAGAGATCTGTAATAATTACATCCGGTCGTTCGGCGATCGCTTTAGCTAAACCTTCCTGACCATTTTCTGCTTCTAATAATTTAAAGCCCAATGGTTCTAAAAGATTAACAATTACCGACCGATTTTCCCAGCGATCGTCTACCACTAATATTTGTCGTTGTCCTCCTTCGTAGCCGACAATTTTAGAGGTATCTGTCAAGAAAAATTGAGAATTTTCTGCCCAATCACTAGCTTCTGGTAAATTGATATCGAACCAAAAAACACTACCTTCTCCTAATTTACTACTAACTTGCAACTGACCGCCCATCATCTCCACAATTTGATGGGAGATCGCCAGTCCCAAACCAGTACCCTCTGCTTGCTTATTAACATTTCCTACCTGTTCAAAAGGCAAAAAGATTTTGCTCAAGTG
>JBHJNX010000135.1:0-6478 GCA_050330335.1 Pleurocapsa sp.
AATGAAGAATTCAAGCTTAATAATTGAGCTAAATCAAAGACACAAAAAACGCGATCGCGAGAATTCATAATACCAATTATAGATTCTGGCATACAGGGTAAAGGAGTAATTTTCTCGGCTTCAATTACTAAAGACTCCTGAACTTGTTCCATAGAGATTAATGCAGTCATATCTGATGTTAGTTGAAATCGTATATATGCATCTCCTGGAGCTAAATTTGCCTGAAATAATTCTTGTAAATTAGCTTGAATTCTTGAAGCTGCACTAGATATTATCATTAATAAATTTACCTATTACTTATTACTTATTACCTAACTTCACCCTTGCTTTTATCCCATTGCTTCTCGCAGTGCAGTCACTAATTCTTCTTGAGTACAAGGCTTCGTTACATAACCATTAACCCCTTGTTTTTTTGCCCACAAGCGATCTACATCTCGATTCTTAGCTGTACAGGCAACAATAGGAATATTTGCCGTATCGGGATTTTTTCTCAGTTTACGACAGATATCCAATCCTCCCATTTTGGGCATCATCCAATCAGTCACGATCGCATCGGGTTTATTGGCAATAGTTTGGGCGATCGCTTCTTCGCCATTATTAGCAGTAATTATGGAGTATCCCGCTTTGGTTAAATAGTTCACCATTAAATCTAATTCGGATTTTAAATCATCAACAATTAAGATGGTTTTCATGATTTCTCTTAGTTATTTAAGTTGAGTAATTGTAAACAAAAAAATTAACAACACCGCAATTATTTGAGGTGCGTTTCAACAATATTCATTAATCCTTCTTGAGTAAAAGGTTTGGTAAAATAATCTGTTGCCCCAGCTAATTTAGCTCTAGCTTTATCAATTAACCCCGTATTACCTGTCACCATAATAATCGGAGTATGATTACAATATTTACTATTTCTTAGTAGCCCACAAAGCTTATAACCATTAATTTTAGGCATGGTAATGTCTAACAAAATCAAGTCTGGCTTAATCCGAAAAATTTTAGATACAGCTTGAATAGGATCGTCTATCGCTATAACTTCAAACTTATCTTGATTGAGGAAACGTTTAATTTCTTTTAAGATAGTAGGACTATCATCAACACATACTATTTTCCAAGTTTTAACATAATTATTTGGGTTTTGATTATCAGAAACTGGCCCTACTTGAGAAGATTGCTGACTATCTTTTGCCAGTTTAGGAATATTAGGTAAGCGGTCTAAAGGTGGTTGGGCATCCCTCAAATAAATGATCTTACTATCAATATAAGGAGATAAAATTTGGGCTACATAAAGCTCATCTTTTTGTAGCAATAGGGATAGTTGACGAATACTAGTACGACCTCTAATTATCTGTGCTAACTCTTTAAGAGTTTGATGATTTAGCAAGCCAGAGCTTGGCAGTGATTTTTGTGACCAACCAGAAGTAAAATAGGGACGTTGGTGGACAGACAGCAATTGCTCACTGCAACTCTTCCATTTTTTCAGCTTAACTTCTTCTGTTTTCAGACATTCAGATACGTTGAGAGTAACAGTATGTCCAAATTTTTGTTGAATCCAAAGAGGAAGAGAATGCCCATCGTACCAAGAAGAAGTACCCTTATCAATCCACAGCAAAGACTGTAGGAAATCTTTGGTGATTAATTCGAGCAGTTGCAAACCTTGAGAAAGATCGAGATGTTTTTCATCTAATAACCAAGAAACAACCTGACTATAAAAATGCCTTTCCCCAGTTGAGTCTTGTAAATGGGATTGTATTTTGACATAGGATGGCGGTAAATTTTTTAAAGCGGCTGCGGCTGGTTTATATCCTAGATAGTGCAAATAATATTTCAGTTGATCTAATAACTGAATAGAACAAAAAACATATTTTAAATCTCCCTGCTGTAAATAAATTTTCCAAGAAACTGATCCTTCCTCTATTTGTAAACAACCAGAACTATTAGAGCTTGCTAGTTGAGAAAGCAATTCTCTGGAATTAAGCTTGGTAGTTGTTGTCATACACAATCTGAATTAACTTATTACTTATATAGTTCCCAAAGCAAGTGGATAATTTAGTAAATAATTTAGTAAAGTTTTATTAAATAAATAAAATTGGAGCAAAAATTGTGAGTAGTAACCAAGCCTCCCGTTGGGATTTAGGGAGATTTTGGCAAACATTAACCTATTTTGAGATAATTCCAGTTATTAGTAGTTGGCAGCGTTTATTAAATCCCCAGCGATCGCCGCAAAATATTCAGCAACAAAACAAAATGAAAGTATTAGTCGTAGGTGCAACGGGTGGTGTCGGAAAAAGAGTGGTCAAAAGTCTGTTGCAGCAAAATTATGATGTTATTGCTTTAGTTAGAGATGCAGTTAGAGGAAAAAAGATTTTAGGTGAAGATGTTCCACTATTCGAGGCAGATTTAACCCTTCCTGAAACTCTAACACCAGAAATAATGCAGGGAGTTTCAGGCGTTATTTGTTGTAGTGGTACTAAAGTACAGCCAGTAGAAGGAGATACTCCCACGCGAGAAAAATACTATCAAGGAATTAAATTTTATCTTCCTGAAGTTGCCGACAGTCCCGAATTAGTAGAATATCGAGGAATGAAAAACTTGCTTGAGGTAGTCTCGCAATACATTCAACCTGCTAATCATCGGGTTCTTTTTGATTTTACAGCCCCTACTGCCGATATTAGAGAAACTTGGGGTGCGGTAGATGATGTGGTGATGGGAGGAGTCAGTCAGAGTAATATTCGTCTATCGAGCGATCGCGCTATTTTTTCTGGTATAGTTTCTACAGATAATAATGGTGGTTTTGCCTCGGTGCGTACCCGAAATTTTAACCCCCCATTAGATTTAATTGGCTATGATGGCATCGAATTGAGAGTTAAAGGGGATGGCAAACGTTATAAGTTTATTACTCGTTGCGAGGGAAAATGGGATGGTATTGGTTACTCTTACTCTTTCGATACGATTTATAATTTTCCCATTACTGTTCGTATCCCATTTAAAGATTTAATTCCCGTCTTTCGCGCTAAAGCCGTAAGAGATGCAGACCCATTAGATGCTAGTAAAATTTACTCGATGCAGTTAATGTTGAGTAAATTTGAATATGATGGCGCACTTAATCCTAAATTTGAAGCAGGAAACTTTGGCCTAGAAGTAGAATATATTAAAGCTTACAGTAGCCGACCCAAACCCCAGTTTATTTTAATCAGTTCGGCTGGCGTAACTCGTCCAGGTCGCCCCGATCTTAACTTAGAAGACCAACCTCCTGCGGTGCGGATGAATGACCAATTGGGAGGGATTTTAACTTGGAAACTACGAGGAGAAGAAGCTGTCCAAAATAGCGGCTTAAACTATACCATTATTCGTCCCTGTGCTTTAACTGAAAAACCAGGAAATAAACGTTTATACGTTGAACAGGGAGACAATCTCAAAGGTCAAGTCAGCCGAGATGCGATCGCATCTTTAGCTATTCAAGCACTTCAATCTCCCGAAGCTGTCAATAAAACTTTTGAAGTTAGAGAAACAGATCTACAGGGTGAGAATAACTGGCAAGACTTATTTGCTAGTTTGGATTGACTGTAGTTTAGACTAAAAAATTAAAAACAGGTACATTCTCAATCCAAGTTGAAGGCTTGAAGTATGGCTTGAGCGCAGTGATTGGTAACAGTCATGCTGCGTTCTTAGGGGAGGGTGGTACAGTGATGTAATCCACTCTTACCCGACCATTTTTACGGTAAAATGTTCGATGAACCTTAACTCAATCGCCAATTGCGATCGCCCTATGAATCTTGCTCTGTCTCAATTCGGTTCTCAAATGTCCCAACTAACTGGAGTTAGGGCAATTATGAAAGATATCATTGAAACCTTGAGAAACAATGTAGGACAAGATTTTATCAACTTGAGTGCGGGCAACCCAGTAATTTTACCCCAGGTAGAACAATTATGGCGGGACTGTACCCAAGAATTATTAAATAGTTCTGAATACAGTGAAGTGGTATGTCGCTATGGTTCTTCTCAAGGATATACCCCCTTAATTGAGGCAGTAGTTAATGATTTTAATAGCCGTTATGGCTTGAATTTGAGCGATGGCCATATTTTGATTACTCCCGGTTCTCAAGCATTGTATCTCTATGGTGCTAACGCTTTTGGCGGCTATACCAAGCAGGGAGAGTTAAAACACATCGTCTTGCCTCTTAGTCCTGATTATACTGGTTACGGTGGGGTCAGTCTGACTCCTGAAGCCTTAGTTGCCTATCAACCCACACTGGAAATAGAAACCGAAAAACATCGCTTTAAATATCGTCCCGATTTTAGCCGCTTGCAAATCAGCGATCGCACTGGTTGTGTTATTTTTTCCCGTCCCTGCAACCCTACAGGTAACGTGTTGAGCGATACAGAAGTGAGCAGAATTACTGCCTTAGCTGCCGAATATCAAGTCCCGGTGTTAATCGATTCTGCCTATGCCACTCCCTTTCCCGCTTTAAATTTTACCCCCATGACTCCCCAGTTTGGTAAAAATATACTACACTGCATGAGTTTATCTAAAGCCGGCTTACCAGGAGAAAGAATCGGTATTGCCATTGGCGAACCAGAGTTAATTCAAACCTTAGAATCATTCCAAACCAACGCTTGTATTCATTCTTCCCGTTACGGACAGGCGATCGCTGCAAAAGCAATAGCTTCCGGTAGACTGGCAGAAATTTCTCTTAGTGTGATTCGTCCTCACTATCAACGCAAATTAGCAATTTTAGAAGATACTTTAGACAAAGCCATGCCGCAAAACCTACCTTGGTTTTTACATCGAGGGGAAGGAGCAATTTTTGCCTGGCTGTGGTTACAAGATTTACCCCTAACTGACTGGGAATTTTATCAGGAATTAAAACAAGTGGGAGTAATTGTCGTCCCTGGTAGTAGCTTTTTTCCAGGTTTAAAAGCCAATTGGCAACACAAACAAGAATGTCTTCGTATCAGTCTGACAGCCACGGAAACTGAAATTGCCACCGCCATGCAGCGTTTAGCAGCAGTAGCAACTAAAGTCTATCAGAGATCGGCTGTGTGCTGCCCATAACAGCATTAAATGTTAAATGTTAAATGTTAAATCATATGGCTGATGAATGGTTAGAAGTAGGAACGATTGTTGCTCCCCAAGGATTGAAAGGACAATTAAGAGTCTATCCCAATTCTGATTTTCCCGAACGCTTTACCAAACCAGGCACACGTTGGCTGAAAAATCCTAATACTCAAGAAGTTATCGAAGTAGAACTATTAAAAGGTCATTATTTAGCGGGGAAAGACTTATATGTAATTCAATTATCTGGAGTAGACAATTGCGATCGCGCTGAGGAGTTAAGACAATATAAACTCTTAGTAGCCAAAAGCGATCGCCCTACTTTACAATCCGATGAATATCATGTAGCAGATTTAATTGATCTCGAAGTGTTTGACCAACAAACAGGAGAAAACATTGGTATTGTAGTTAATCTCTATACTGCTGGGAACGATTTACTAGAAGTCAAACTCCATCAACAACCTACCACAAGTGTCAAACCGATGCCCGATGTTTCTCAAATTAGTCGCAAGAGTAAACGCCAAAAATTCAGAGAAAAACCTCAAAAACCAGTTACCGTTTTTATTCCCTTTGTCAAAGAAATCGTGCCAGTGGTAGACCTTGAACACAAGCGAATTGAAATTACTCCTCCTGAAGGTTTATTGAAAGTAAATTTACCTGAGTCCTGATAATATTCACTTCAGAGATTGGGAAACGATCTGCTCAAATCGATTCACCTATGTTGCTGATGATGAAGGCGTGATTGCTGGATTCGGAGAGCTAGAGTGTAATGGTCATATCGACTGCTTTTACTGCCACAAAAACTATCAACGTTGTGGAGTGGCAACTGCAAACATTCGGTTCGTCTTAATCCAGTGCCATAGAGAAGTTTGACTACAAGCTGATAAACACCCGATAAATTATTGATAATTGCCAGAACTTCTTCTTTGGTTAAAACTGTTGGCAAATATCTACTTCTTTTAGCTCGTACTGCATCAATTTTTAAATCTAATTCTTGTTTGAGAACTTCTTTGTACAAAAATAAAATCGCATTTAAAGCTTGATTTTGGGTAGATGCAGCTACATTTCCTTCTACCGCCAAATGAGTCAAAAATTCTTTTATTTCTTTTCCACCCATTTCTTGAGGATGGCGCTTATCGTGAAATATGATGTAGCGTTTTACCCAATTAACGTAGCTTTTTTCTGTTTTATAAGAATAATGCTTAAGTCGAATAACATCTTGTACCTGCTCTATGAGTTTTTTTGGGCGTTGCTCCATAAAATAATATCTCAATCTAAATAAGCTTCTGAATCATCTTTTAATTTGGATGTTATTCCAGAAAAATTTTAGATAGCTCCGACATTTATACTGAAAGTTTCCAGTTAATACACCCATACAAGGTAGTTATACGGAAAACGTCAGTATAATAGTTCATATTTGGGATA
>JBHJNX010000136.1:0-57326 GCA_050330335.1 Pleurocapsa sp.
ACTGAAGAATTTGAAGCCGAACTAGCCAGTATTGGCAGCAGAATTGACAATCTCGAAGGTCGTATTGGCTTTTTAGAAGATAATCAATTTTCCACCACCACCATATTAAATGGAGAAGTAATCTTCGGCATTGCCGATGCTTTTGGTGGCAATCCTCCAGGGGGATGCGAAACTTTAAACCTCAATTTACAAAATGGTGCAACAGCTAATGCAGTAAACTGCGGCATCAGAGAAGATGATCAGGCAATTTCTACGGCTGGCGAACCCGAAACCGAGACAGTTTTCACCTATTTAGCACGATTGGGATTGCAAGCCTCTTTCTCTGGTCAAGATCGACTGCGAATGTTTTTAACCACAGGTAACTTTGATAATGGTGGATTTACCAATCCTGCATCTCTCAATACCTATAGTCCCCGTCTAAGTTATCAAGCTGGACTAGAAAATCAAGTTGTTTTAGATATTCTCGAATATCGCTTTCCCGCTTTTAACGACCGCGTGGCATTTTATGCTTCTACTTTTGGTTTTTCTTTAAGCAACGTGCTAACTGCTAACTCTCCTTATTTTGATATTGGCAGAGGTGCGGTTTCTCGTTTTGGACAACTCAATCCCATTTTTAGAATTGGTGGCCCGATGGATGCAGGGGTCGGATTTGATTGGTTAATTTCTGATCCTGTGCGTTTACAAGTTGCCTATGGTACTAGGGATAGCAGCGATCCCGATGGTGGTTTCTTTGGTGCAGATCACAGTGCATTAGGGGCGCAAATTTTAGTACAACCTACAGATAATATCGTTACGGGAATAACTTATGTTAATGCCTATTCTAGCGATGGTAGTTTAGGAACTTTTACTGGTAGTGTCAATGCCGAAACCAATGGATTGTGGTCTGGCGGAAGGCTGCCCAATCCATCCATAGGAGACTTACCAGGAGGAGCTTTTCCAGGAGTTGGCACGGATTTAGGGGATTTTCCCGCCCAAATTAATGCTGTAGGCGGAACTTTTCAATGGAATTTCACGCCACAATTAAATTTTGGTGCTTCGACTGCCTATACTTTTTCTAACTTTTTAGAAGAAATTCCAGAGTTTGATTTGCAAGATAATTTCCCAGGATTAGCAGGCAAAAAACCCTTTGCTAACACCTTAACTTATCAGGTATCTCTTGGTTATGCAGATCCTTTCGGTCGAGAAGGGGATTTGTTCGGGTTTATCTTTGGGATGCCACCCAAATTAGTTGATGCAGGGCCTGTTACTCCAGGTCAAACCGTACCTTTTTCCGAACAAGTGATTAACAATGAAGCAGCAGTAACAGTTACTGATAACGATCCGAGAAATTTCCTGACACGAAACGAACAATTAGGAGACCCCGATAACGATCTTCTAATTCAAGAAGGAACTTTAGACCAATTCGGACGAGAAGATGAAGCGACTTCTCTACACTTTGAATTCTTTTACCGTTACAAAGTTAACGATAATATTTGGATTACTCCTGGTTTCTTTTTTGTGACTAATCCCGGTCATATCGCAGATAATGACACTCTTTATGTAGGCACATTACGGACTACTTTCCGTTTTTAACATTTATCATTTATCATTTAGTCTTTACTTGGGGTCTAAATCCCCATTTGAGCGAGTCAATGTTCAACTCGCACGTTCCCATGGCGAGGAAACCCCCATTCGAGGGCAAGCCTCGCCGGGGTAGAGACCCTTCGGGTAGAGCTTCGCAAGCGTCAATGTTCAATGTTTTTAATTCCAGCTTCCGAAGTAAATTCGGCTGAAAAACAGCACTGTTTGTTGAGTCAATTCAGAACAACATCAGACAAAAAATTAAAATACTTCAAACAAGTTAAAATTACGAGGATAAATTAAGCATCGCCTCAATATGCTGGCTAGTGTGCTAGTTTACAAAGTCTATCAGTCTCAAGATTAATTATTTTTAACACAAGATAAGATATTCTCAGCTTATTGTCAGCCAAAATAAAGTATTGACGATAACTACAAAAAGACATATCTTTAATACTTCATTGGGGTGCTAATTTTATTTTCTTTATATGCAACTAAACCAGAATGCTTAATATGCAACAAGATATACACTTAATTGCGTCTATAACTTATAACTAGGAATGTCAGAGAATTAAAAATTGTCGAGCTTCTGAGTAAATTGTTAAATTTCTCTAACTGTTATCATAATTTTTATGTTTTATGCGTACTTTTTTAATTATTTGGTTGGGACAAGTTGTTTCCTTATTAGGTTCTAAACTAACGGAATTTGCACTAGGCTTTTGGATTTTAGAGCAAACCTATCAAGAAACGGGAACGATAACTCAATTTGCCCTAACAATTCTTTTTATATACTTACCTAAAGTAATTATTTCTCCCTTAGCAGGAGTATTAGTCGATCGCCTGAATCGTCGTTATGCAATGATTTTGAGCGATTGCGGTACGGCAATTATTACGGCAATTATTTTACTGTTGGTGATGTACAATCATCTGCAAGTGTGGCACATATACATAGCAGTGACCGTCAGTTCTAGTTTAAATGCCTTTCAACAACCTGCTTATCTAGCAGCAATATCCCAACTCGTACCCCAAAACAATTTAAGTCGTGCCAATGGTATGGTACAGGCTTCTTTTGCCATCGCCAAAATTACTGCCCCCGTAATTGCCGGTTTGTTAATGAAAGCAATGGGAATTACCACAATTTTATCCATCGATTTGATTACTTTTGCGATCGCCATGCTGACTCTGATCAGCGTTAAATTTCCCGATCTTAAAAGATTTCCGCGCCAAACTAAACGACCGGTAGTCGAGCAATTGATTGATGATACTATTTTAGGTTGGAACTATATTGCCAGCAGACCCGGACTTTCTCGGTTGATTGGTTTTATTGCCATTAGTTATTTTACGATGGGAGTCTTAGAAGTAGTTCTGTGGCCCCTGTTATATCAACCAGGTTCTACAGATAGACTGGGGATAATTCTGTCTATTGGTGGTTGCGGAATGCTTTTGGGTAGCGTCTTAATGAGTGTCTGGGAAGGACCAAAAAATCGTGTCAAAGCAATTATTTTTGGTGTAGGTTTACAAAGTATGATTGTTTTTCTGGGTGGAACAAGGATATCTTTAGTCATTTTAGGTGCGGGTATTTTTGGCTACTTGTTTTCTCAACCAATTATCATTAGCTGCAATCAGGCAATTTGGCAGAGTAAAGTCCCCCCTAGCTTACAAGGTCGAGTATTTGCCTTGCAACAAACCTTAGAGAGATCTCTGGCAATTTGTGCTTATCTTTCTGCAGGTCCATTAGTAGATAATGTTCTTAATCCTCTAATGAATACCAATGGAATTATTGCTCGCACTTTAAGTAGATTTATTAGTACGGGGATGGCGCAAGGAGTACCCTTACTTTTAATTTTGCTGGGAGCGATCAACTTAATTATTGTCGCGATCGCTTATCGAGAACCTCGCTTGCGTTATTTAGAAAGAGAGCTACCAGACAGCAATAAATTTCTCAACAACAAAGTTAGCTCTACCTGAAAGAATAAATTCAAGATTAATCAATAGCCAACCCCTAGCTAGGAGTGTATCCAGCAGCCACGATCGCATTTTTGATCGATGACTCCGATGCTTGAGTTTCAATTGTCACCTGTTTAGTTTGCGTATCAGTAGCTACTTGGGCTTGAGGATCAATCGCCTGTACTGCTTTGGTAATAGTTTCTGCACAAGCACCACAAGCCATATCGGGAACTTTTAATTGAAGTGTCATAGTTGGCTCTTAACTCTATAAATTTAGTCTAATGTCTCTAGTTAGTTGTAGAATCAAGCGATCGACATATTTCTAGATTTGATGAATCAGTGAACCAAGAATCCTCTCCCCTTTAGGCACCAGGAGTGTCAACGTCCTACATATGCAGCAAATTGGCAATAGAATTAGGTAAAGGTAAAATCATCAATACAAATAAAGTCAAACAAAATAAGCCACCTAAATCACGCCAATTATTAAGCTCAGTAACATCATTAAGTGCCGGACGATCAATCAGAGGTATCAACCAAAGAATAATTGTCAAAAGCCAAAAATGAGGATGGACCCAAGCAAATAATAAAGAAAGAATACGTGCTATTTGTCCTACAGCGATCGCCGTTCTCTGACCGAATACAGCATGAACGATATTACCTCCATCTAGCCCCCCCAAAGGGATTAAATTAATTGTAGTAATCAGTAACCCAACACAACCAGCAGCAGCTAAAGGATCGAGGTTAATCGCCATTCCCGCTTTAAATTGTTCCCCTAAAGCTAATTTGGATAGTAAACTCAAGAGCAGGGAAATACGGGGGTTTAAAGTATCAAAACTGACGGTATCATCTGTTAACGGTATTGGAGTCGAGCGAGCTAGTCCCCAAAGTAATATAGGGATAGTGACGATTAAACCCGCTATCGGGCCGGCAATGGCAATATCAAATAAAGCTTTACGATGGGGAATTGGCGATCGCCTTTGACTAAAAGTTCCTAAAGTACCTAAATAAAATGGGCTAAGTAAAGGAAAAGGAATAAAATAGGGTAGGGTAGTGCGAATTTTATAGTAAATAGCTACTAAATAATGACTGAATTCATGAAAGCTGAGAATTAAGAGCAATGGCAAACTGTAACTCAATCCCGTAAATAATAGGTCTGGATTCGAGTCTAATTCTTCTAGGGTGATTCCCTGAATGCTGACACCAGCCATAGTAGTAGTAATTAAAGTCGCCAAAAACATTGCCAATGCTACACCCCATCGAGTATCCGATGATTGAGCAAGACGTTCTTCTCGGTTACTATTGCTCTGAGATTGAGGATTAGGGACTAAAGCAAAAAAAGGTTTACCGCGCAAACTTTCTTGAAAAATCAGAAAAAAGCGATCGCCAAAAGCAGCTTCGATATTACTTTTAATTTTTTCGTAAGCTTTATCAGGAATGGTTTTTAATTTTCCTCGGCAGAAAATTGCTTGGGGACGGTAATCGATGTTCTGAAGATAATAAACATCCCAAGGAAAGCAATTACGCAAGGTTTTTTCGTCTTGTATATTGATCGGAGTTTGGGGCGAAGATTCTTCGGCAGTTTTAGCCATTGCCATATTTTCCTGTTGGTTGGTTTCAGTTGTTTTTGCTTGAGGTTTTCCTTTCTGTACCAGCCATCCATATAATAAAGGACAAATAATCAGAGGAAACAAGAACACGGGTAGAGGAATAGGTTGCTCTTCTCCAAAAACATAAGCCCAGGTCGTCCAGATAAAAGCAGGAAGCATCATCACCAGCCAACACAACCAAATAGGGGTATTAGTTACGTTTTTTAAGCTACGTTGAACTAAAATGTAGGCGATTGGACTTAATACGATTAAAATTAACCAAGGTTTCATAAGAAAGTTTGGGAATCTTAGCAATGAGATTCTAAATTGCAGTGCTGGATTGGAGATATCAATTATATATATTTATAAAATGCAACTAAAATATCTACAGTACCTCAATTTTTAGAATGCCCCAAAACTCTACAGAAATTACTGCAAGTTTCAGCGATCGCAAATCTCCTCGTTCTGTTTTACCAGGAATATTTGCTTTCCCTCCCAATCGAGATACTTTAGGTGGTACTTCTTATTTTATCTTAGATAAAAACGGCAACATTCTTTTGGATTGTCCTGCATGGAATGATACTTACCAAAATTTTCTTTTAGCTCATGGTGGAGTCGATAAGTTAGTCATGACTCATCGGGGTGGAATTGGTAAACAGATTGTGACCATGCAACGAGAATTAAATTGTCAAATTATCATCCAAGAACAAGAGGCGTATTTATTACCAGAAGCTAAGGTTAATTCTTTTGCAGATAGATTATCATTAAGTACTAATTTAGAACTTATCTGGACTCCAGGTCATTCCCCAGGTTCTTCTTGTCTTTATTACTCCAAACATGGTGGTATATTATTTTCTGGACGACATTTACTACCAAAGTCAGCAACAGAAATAGTTCCTCTTCGTACTGCAAAAACTTTTCATTGGTGGCGACAACTAAACAGCGTTGCCAAACTTAAGGAATTATTTTCGCCCCATACTCTCAAATATATTCTTCCTGGAGCAAATACAGGCTATTTGAGGGGTAAAGCTTATCTTGACAACGCTTATGAATCCCTATCAGGTCTTGATTTAGAAAGTTTGAAGCAAATCGAACCCCTCTAACAAGAAAAGTGAAAAGAGGCGTTGCTGAATCGAGGTATGATTTTTTGAAATTGTTATAAGTAGATAGTAAGAACTAACAACTAACAACTAATGACTAAAATAAAGTCGAGCTAAGAAGAGTAACTACTATTCATAATTTTAGTGCGGTAATCAATTAAATTACTTGGCTCGATCGCTCCTGTTTCGGTAATAATAGCTGTAATTAAATCCGCAGGTGTCACATCAAAAGCAGGATTGTAAAACTCAATTCCTGAAGGACAAATTTGTGTCTTGCCAATTCGACCGATCTCATCAGGGTCGCGCTCTTCAATGGGAATTTGACTACCATGAGGTAAATTAAAGTCAATGGTAGAAAATGGGGCGGCGACGTAAAAAGGAATATTATGGGCTTTAGCAACTATAGCTAATGAATAAGTACCAATTTTATTAGCAGTATCTCCATTAGCAGCAATACGGTCTGCCCCGACAATAACTACATCAATCGTACCTTGTTGCATACAATGGGCGGCCATATTATCGGTAATTAAAGTTACAGGAATGCCTTCTTGCAAACATTCCCAAGTAGTTAATTTTGCGCCCTGAAGACGGGGACGGGTTTCGTCAGCGTAAACTCTTTGTAAGCGATTAGCACGCCAAGCCGAACGAATTACTCCCAATGCCGTACCATATCCGGCAGTAGCTAAAGAACCTGCATTACAGTGGGTGAGTATGGATAGTTTTTGGGGTTTGTTGGGTAATATGTTCAATCCATTATCGCCGATCGCTTGACAGGTTTCTAAATCTTCTAACTGTATAGCTTGAGCGGTTTTTAAAAGAGTATCTCTAATTTCTTCAATCGTACCGATAGTTTCGTAGGCGGTTTTGAGCATCCGCGAAATTGCCCAGAACAAATTTACTGCCGTAGGGCGAGTCTGACGCAATAAAGCAGCAATTTTTTCTAACTCTAACAGAAACTTTTGGCGATCGCTGGTAGTGATTTCCCTTGCACCTAAATACATTCCATAGGCTGCGGCAATACCGATAGCGGGCGCACCCCTGACAATCATAGTTGTAATTGCCTGTGCCATGTCTTCACTGCGATCGATTTCGACAATACTATATTCTGCGGGCAATCTGGTTTGATCGATCAATAGTACTTTATTTTCTTGCCAAATTACTGGATAGATGTGAGTCAAGGAGGAGGTCATAGGAATGAACTAAAACAGAAACTTCAGTGCTAAATAAATACTATAGCGATTTTGTATTAGTAAGCTGATATTCATTTAAATTGCATAGTCTTTGGTGAGGAAATCAAGATTCAAATTTTGATTTTGACCTCTGACTTCTGCATCCTTGCTTAAGATGAAATATTTTATTGAAAAACATAACAGCTTAAAACTGTAAGCAAGAGGATATTTTGTTGTTTGATCGAAATTATTTAACTTGTCAATAATAAAATTTCGATGAATATATTCACAAAACAATAGGTTTTAAATAAAGTTTTTATCAAGATTAGCTAAAATTAAATATTTTTGCTGGTAATACTCACTATTGATAAATATACTGAGTAAATATATTTTATTTAAATTGACTGATCAAACCTAAAAAATGAACGACAAATTACTTATATTAATAAGTTCCACAATTTTTGCTACTGGTTTAACTACAATCTCTACTGCTTTTAATCCTGCCGCAGCTTATACTCTAACTAACGATCCAAACTGTGATGCAGCCGCTTTAGTTTTTAGTCCTGCTTACAGTGATTGTGTAGGAGCATATGAATTAGACAAAGGTGAAAATGATGTTACTAATGGCGATGCTGATAACATTGTCAATCGAATTCTCAATGAAGACGATATTTTTGGTGTAGATAACTGGACATTTGGTGCTAAGTTTGATGACAGTGGCTATCAGGGGGTTGACGGTCTTTTTGCCTTAACTGGCTTAAATAATACCACTGGTACGATTACTTTAAATAAAACAGCAATAGAAAATATTTTAGGACCCACTTTCGAGCAGTATGAAATTGCTATTAGTTTTAAAGCTGCTAAAAATTTCAGTATTTATAAATGGGATGCACCCCTAAGTACAAATATTATTAATTGGTCTACTGAGGGGACTGCTACTAATAATCTTGGAATTGCTCAAGGTTTGTCTCACGCATCCTTGTATGTTCGCAAAATTGATGATACCTCCGTTACCGAAGTACCTGAACCAGGAACAATAGGTTCAATGGCATTCTTAGCTTTAGGAGCAATTATTCATTTGAAAAAGCAAAAATTTTCTAATTAATTTTTAATCCAAGAATAATTAATAAATCCTGTTGAAATTCAGCAGGTATTTTGCTTTTTTATATTGCTTTAAACACAAAACTCAGCAACTTTACAATTTAATTATCTAAAAATCAAGATATTATGAAATTAAGTATTTTTTCTGACAACAACAGATTACTTGAAATAGACTAAATATAGTGATTCAAAAACAAAGTTTTTCTATAAAAATAAGGCAACTAAAATAATGAATAAAACACTTTCAGGATTAATCGGTTCTACAGTTATTGCTACTGGTTTGGTTTTTATCTCTGATTTTTTTACTCCTGCGGGAGCTTTTACCCTAACTAGCGATCCAAATTGTAATGCAGCCGCCACAGTATTCAATCCTGCTTACAATGCCTGTGTAGGAGCATATGAGTTAGGAAGAGGCGAAAATGATGTTACTGATGGTGATGATGACAATATAGTTAATCAACTTCTCAATAACGATCCATTAGTTGAGTCTCTTTTTGGTACAGATAATTGGACGTTTCTAGAAAAAGTAGATGTTGGCGTTAATAATGGTAGCTTTTTTGATCTCACTAATTTCAACACCAACAGCACTACTGGCAGCATCGAATTTAATGTTTCAGCGATAGAAACCCTCTACGGAACTAGTTTTTTAAATGACTATGATATAGCTATTAGTTTTAAAGCCGCTAAAAATTTCAGTATTTATAAGTGGAATGCTCCTTTAGGTACTGATCGCATTGACTGGTCTACTGCTGGTACTGCGACGAACAATCGTGGAATTGCTCAAGGTTTGTCTCATGCATCAGTGTATTTCCGTAAAAATGATAATACTCCCGATCCTGTAAGTACTCCCGAACCTGGAACAGCTGGCGCAATAGCTTTACTAGCATTAGGTGCAGCAACTTCTTGGAAAAGACAAAAATCTTAATTGATAATTCTCAATCGACAAATAACTTTTCCCAATCCTGTTGAAATTCGGCAGGATTTTTTTTATTTACAAATTAATTTATACGTTAACACTTCAATGGCTATCCCTTGACCGTTAGTCACTGCTTTATCCACTAAACGGCATGATATTACATGATTTACTTGTTGCTGAAATCTTTTCTCCTTGCCCGATAACCGTTGCAAAAGTTGTCTACATCTTCTGCAACTACTTCTTGTGCCTAAGGAGGCTTTTTTCTGAAGAATCAATCTCAACCACGCATAATGATTACGCTTGGCTTTTAGGTTTTTTCCATCCCATTTATCTCCTTCTGATGTATGGCAAATATCGACTCTACCTAAATCAAGTCCTAGCACCTTTTTTGCAGTGAAAGGCTCTGGAACATCATTTTCTAGGTTGATATGAATGTAGTAATCTCCGTCACCCAGTAGCATTTATGTATAGTGGTATCCCTGTCGCGATGTTTTGTATATTAGTAGCAATTCCTGAGTGGCTGTATGCGCGAGGTTTCCTCAAAAGTTTAAACGCCACGTCCCCTCGTTAAAACATTGGCTTCTGTACGAAGCCTCGTTGTTGAGGAAGGGGAATCCTTGCTACATTACGTTGAAAAAACAAAATAAAATATTATACAAACCATTAACCATAATGAAGGATCGGTCTAACTCTAGTTCTAATATGGATGAAACTCAGGGTACTGAGAATCAAAACAATCCTAATAATATAGAAGAAACTACTTCAACTAATGGCAAAGTTGATGAAGGAAAAACTTCATCCATATCAATAGTTAGATCGCCAACTACAGAATCAACTACAGTCAGTAAGAATACTTCTAAAATCATCATCCCTGCAAAAAGCAGCCGTAAAATCAGTTTTTCTCAATCACAGCTAATTATTATTTCACTACTGTTAATGGGAATCGGGTTATGGTTTCGCTTTCCCTGGTTGGGGATTATTAGCGCGATCGCTGCCTTACTGTTTTCTCTAGGAGTAGTGTTCAACTCCGTTACCAATTGGGTGAGTAACTTTTTAACTGCTCAAGAAAGAAGAACTATTTTAGCTTTTATCGGTTTTATTGCTGCGATCGCGGGATTATTTAATTATTTAGGTGTTTATCGGAACATCAGCAACTGGTTGACCCAATTTAAATATGATGAATTTGGCTCTTGGGCTGAGTGGATTGGAGCATTAGGGCAGATTTCCATCGCGATTTTAGCCGTATACATAGCTTGGGCGCAGTATGTAATTTCCAAAGACTTGACCATTCAACAAAACCGCATTACCCAACAACAAACCATTGATGCTTATTTTCAGGGGATTTCCGACCTGACCCTCAATGATGAAGGATTATTAGAAGATTGGCCCCAAGAACGGGCGATCGCTGAAGGCCGAACCGCTTCAATTTTATCTAGTGTAGATGAAAATGGTAAAGCCAAAATCATTCGTTTTTTATCTCAATCTCGTTTATTAACTCCCCTACAGCGAGATAATCGTTTGGGTAGACCAATGCTTGATGGGAGTGGTGGTTACGCTGAAGATCGCCCTTATGGTACTAGAGTAGTGGATTTAGGTGTAATGTTAGCAGGAGCAACCTTAACAGGACAAGATTTACGCTGGGTAGATTTAAGCGATGCCAATATGGTGAGAGCTAATCTCAGTCATTGCGATCTGGTTAAAGCAAATCTCGCCCGTACTGTCTTGTATGAAGCAAATTTAGCTGGTGCAGATCTTAAAAGTACTCGTCTATTTTACGGTCAAGTTGAAACCGCCAGCCCCCGAAGCATTACTAAAGTACCCAATTACGAAACAGGAGAATATACAGGAGTAGTAATAGAAAAAGCCAATCTTTCTGGAATTAAGCGACTCAGTGAAGAACAGCGTTATTATCTTTGTGCTTGGTGTGGCGAAAAATCACGCGCTACTGTTCCTGGAGGCTGTGAAGGAATTCCTAATAAACTAGGAAGATAAATAACTAATGACTGTAACGGGGGTCTAAAATTGTGGAAGGATCTTCCGCAACCGCACCCTCCCCTTCACCGAAGCGCGAATCACCCCTACTAATGACTACTAATGACTAATAACTAATGACTAATAACTATGAATAAAGCTATTATTTTACTTTCTGGAGGTTTAGATTCTGCCACTACTGCCGCGATCGCTATTGCCGATGGTTTTGAGGCGATCGCCCTGTCTTTTCGCTACGGTCAACGACATCAGCGAGAATTACAAGCAGCTAGCAAAATTGCTAATAAATTAAATATCAACGAGCATTTTATTGTAGATGTCAATTTATCACAGTGGGGTGGTTCTTCTTTAACAGATGAATCTATAACCATTCCTCAAGATGGGGTACAACCAGATATAATTCCCTCTACCTATGTACCTGGTAGAAATACAGTATTTATCGCGATCGCTCTATCTCTAGCTGAAGCTAAAAATGCCAGAGCGATCTATTTAGGCATCAACGCGGTAGACTATTCAGGGTATCCCGATTGTCGTCCCGAATATTTGCAGGTCTACCAACAGCTAGCCAATCTATCTTCCAAAGCCGGAATTGAAGGTCATGCACCCCAATTGATTGCCCCTTTAGTCCGAGATTCCAAAGTCGATATCGTGCGTCGCGCCCTAGAATTAAACGTCCCTATCGCCGATACCTGGTCTTGCTATCAAGGAGGAGAAACTCCCTGTGGTGTTTGCGATTCCTGTCGCATCCGCGATCGCGCTCTAATTGAAGTGGGGCGAGAGGATTTAGCTAGTAGTAAGTGAGATCCTCCCGACGCTGTAATCTTTGATTTCAGCGCGGGCTTCCCAAGCAGCCCAACAATTGCTTTATTTAACTCTGACTTTCTGAGATAGCTGGTTCCGGAGTAGGTACTTCTACAAGATGACTATCACTATGGGGAATAACGCGATCAAGGTCATTAATCACCGCCCCTAAGATAGGAATTTCAGTTTCGGTAAAGCGATCTAGAGTATCTCCTAAGAGACTAGCTTGGGCAATTCCCGTTCGTGCCACAAAAACGATGCCATCGGTTAAAGGTTCTAACAACAAAGCATCATTACTCTGGGCTAGAGATGTTGTATCGATAATTACTGCATCATAAGCTCCTCTTGCATTTTCGATACAACGACGCAACTCTCCTGATTCTATAATTGCCGCTACCTGACGCAAAGGTCCCGGACTGGGAATGGTGTATAAATTGGGAATTCCAGGTACTAACCGAGGCATATTACTAGCATAATATTGTAGTGGTTCGATAGCTGTTTCCGATTCCTTGTCTAGCTGTAGCCAATGAGCATTGGAACTAGAACGTAAATCGGCTTCAATTAGTAAAGTACGTTTGCCAGCTACTGCATTGGCGATCGCTAAATTATATGCCGTAACACTTTTACCTTCAGAATTATTGACGCTGGTAACGAGAACTACCTTAGCGGCCCCCCCAGTATAGCGACTAATACTACTGCGAATTCGTTCATAAAAACTCAGAAATACCGAATTGGTATCTGTTACCGCCGCGCATTCTTCCCCTTGCAAATTAAAACAAGTTACATAGGGAATAGTACCCAAAATAGGAACTTCGCGGTCGACAAACGCTTCTTGTAATTCTTTTTCTGTATGCAAGCGATCATCTAACATTCCCAATAAAACAATAACTGCGGTACTGGCTAACAATCCAATACCCGCTCCCGCAGCTAAAATTAAAATTCGATTGGGAGGGGCAAAAATACCGGGTGGTACTTCTTCAATTGCCGGAGTTTGAACAATTGCAAAACTACCAGTGGTTTCTGCCTCTGCTGATTGAGCATCGGTTAATGCTGCCAAAATTGTTTGGTATAAGTTTCGTTTGGTTTCTACTTCTTGTGCCAGACGAGCTTGCTTCAGTTGAAGTTCTGGAAATTGTTCGTATTGCTGTTTGAGTTGGGTTTCAGTTTGAATGACTGAATTTAACTGTCTTTGAATACCTTCTCGCTGGGTTTTGAGAGTAACTAAAGTATTGGCTAAT
This sequence comes from Pleurocapsa sp., assembly GCA_050330335.1. Classification (GTDB taxonomy): domain Bacteria; phylum Cyanobacteriota; class Cyanobacteriia; order Cyanobacteriales; family Xenococcaceae; genus Waterburya. The sequence continues at coordinate 13,405 of JBHJNX010000136.1, forward strand.
TGTTGTCTAGCAGGGTCGAGACTAATTTCTTGTCTGAGTTGACTTGGTAAAGCAGTATATTGAGTATTTCCTCCTAATACTTCTCTAGCTCTTTCTTGTAGCAATTCTTCGTTAATAGTAATCTGTTTATCTAATGCAACTAAATTAGGGTGTTCGGGGCGTAAATCTCTAATTAAACGTTTCTTTTGAGTTTCCAACTCTAGCAATTGCGCTCGCAAATTAGCAAGCAGAGGATCGGCACTTAAAGCCGCCGCCGTATATGCTTGTTCTGGGCTTAAACCTAATTGTCTGACAATACTGTTAATTTGGCCGTCAATTTCTTCTAAAACCAACTTGAGTTGTCTTTGTTGTTGTTGCGAACCAGTGAGACTAGCAAAAAGACTACCATCTTGAATGGCGAGTAAAGAAGTTCCCTCTCCTGTAATAAAGCGATAAAAAGTTTCTTCTGTAGCGGCGAGTTGACCTCTCACTGTATCCAATCGCGATTGTAAAGCCTCAATTCTGCTATTTAAAACAGATTTATTGATATTTTGACTTTGCGCCACCATTTCCGTCATGAACACTCCTAAAACATTAACTGCTTCTTCTGGAGTGGCGGCGTTACTGTATTCTAAAGTGATGACGGGGATCTTGGCTTTTTCGGGAACATCAATTTTTAGCTTACGGTCGATAATGTCTTGTAGTTGTTTGCTGTTTAATCGTAATTTCTGACTGATGTCAGCTTGTACTTGGGGACTGAGTAGCACCTTAACGTCCATATCTCTTCCCTGTTGTTGAAGTTGTTCTCCCGTAGTTGTAAATAAGGGTGGGGGAGTGTTATAGGTAAGCTGTCCGCTAGCTTTATAGGTGGTTTTTCCTTGAGGTGGATCGGGTTGAAGTGCCACAATTCCCGATATTCCCAAACTCAAGAGAAAGATAAACAAACCTAATAATTTATGTTGTTCAAAAGCAATCAGAAAACGTTTAACAATCGGTGAAGTCATGGTTATCGGGACAATGCCATCAATAGAGGTAAAATCGAACCAAACAGAAAATTTAAATATGTGTCTATCTAACTTGTCTGGCACTGAAAATTAGTTATCAGTGTCAAATACAGTATTGATAAACGCACGAAACCCGAATAAAGTACGGATCGGTTGAGTAATAACATTAAAAGCATTAAAAATTTTACCTAGTACAGTACGACTGACGACGATCACATCTTCGTTTTGTAAAGGAATATCCTCAGCGATATTGCCTTGGATTACGTCTCGAGTATTGAGCCGTTGAGTATTGATGTCACCTGTTTTAGGGTCAAATCGCAATAGGGCAATTTCTTCTTTAACTAATAGATTATCGTCAGGGGGTAAGGAAGAAATTGCGTCAATAAAAGTGCTGCCATTGGGTAAAACTAAGTTACGCAAGGCTGTTCCCGTATTGGCAGGAACTAATACCCGCACCTGAATGGTTTGCTGTGGTAAAGTAGTTCGTGCCACTAAACTGCGGTCATAGTTGCGGTCTTCTCCTAGTTTGAGTTTGTTAACGATAATTACATCTCCTCCTTGTAAAGAGACATCGGGCAATGCTTTGGCGGTAATTAATGGTGTATAAAGATCGACATTTTGTTCGATTTGGCTACCGTCAACTAAGGTGCGGCGAATAGTAATCGAGCGTAAATCGGCATCATTAGTACTACCTCCAGCCGCCAGTAAAGCCGCAGTTAAAGGAGAGCCAGAAATAAAACCATAAAAACCAGGTCTGACTACTTCTCCTAAAATACTAATTTGAGCGGGACGGGGGGCAGTTAAACCGGCAAATACTTCTGGAGGTTCTTGTAAGAAACGATTGCTCAATTCGTAGGCGATTTTAGCCTCTACTTCAGTAAGAGTCAGTCCAGCTAAAGAAATTCTGCCTAAAATTGGCAAGACTACATTTCCTTGAGGGTCGATGTTGACCACCGCATTAAATTCGGGAAATAACGGTACGCTAATATTCAATCCATCGCCAGTATCCAGACGATAGATTTGAAATTGTTCTAAGGGTAGATCTCTTCTGTAGGAATACTCTGGAGGACGATCAGTTCGTGGGGGTGAAACAGTGGGTTTGGGTTGTGGAGGAGTTGGCGTTGCTGACTCGGGAAGTTTGATCGAAGTTTGACCGTAAACGGCTAGGGGTAGTAATCCAGAGGCAACACCCCACCAACAAATTCCCCATAAACTTGTACAAAGCGATCGCGCCAAATGCATATTTTTAATACCAAACTCGATAATTTTTTTGACTTTTAATAGTTAAATTAGATTTTGCTCAATGATTTACAGCAAATAAACTGCGATCAAAGAGATGATCTTGAATTTGTCGTGCTAGTGATTCTGCTAGAGGTTGAACTCGGTCTAAATCTTCTAGGGGTTTAATGGGTATTTTTAGAGAAACGGCAATCCAAGGAACTCGACTGCGATACAATTGTGCTATTGAATCGCGCCAAAACCAACTAAAGTTAGAATAGCTACCACCAAAGGGATAGGCATACCATTGCACTACAGCAAATGTTTGTTGACGATTCCAAGCACGAAACCAGCGCGCTTTGACAGCTATGGAGTGAGAATTTTCTGAGAGAGTAAAGTTTAACTGACCTAAAGAATCGGTTTTCCATCTTTCCAGTCCGTTGAGATCCATCCATTCCACACCCGGTTTATCTAGATAGTAATTTTGGGGTAGTAACATCAGCACAATTGGGTGAGAAAGATCTGACTGCTGAGAATTCATGGTTTGAATTGACCAGTTTTTACCGCCAAGACGCACTTTTTGGTGTTCAATAGTCGTCCAATTGGGTAGTTCTAATCCTGAATTTAAACCACTTTTTACTGCTACTAAGTGAGGGACTTTAGGTAAATCAGACCATTGCCATTGTCCTCCTGATAAATATCCAGGCATTGCCCCGACAAAAATAGAAATTAATAATAAAAGAATTAAGATAATTTGAACCCTACCTCGTGTCTCAGTAACTTCTGGATTACGCTTATGAGATTCTTGTTGCCATTCTTTCCATAGCTGTAAGATATTCATTTCATAATTTGAGAGTACTTCTATTTTTGTTCCCCCCTAGTGTTCCCCAATTTGATGATTAATCATCACGAGCGGTCAATTAAATTTAGTGATAGGAAAATGATGCCTAACATTAAGGTGGAATAGACATCTCCTCCCCAACTATCGTGCAACCAAACAAATAGATCATCTCTACCTGTGCCATGAAAGAAAGCTAGTAAAGTATTGCGAAAAATATTGGCAATGACGCTAATTATGGTTGCTAATACTAATACTCCCCAAGCCAAGGCGCGATCGCTCAAGTTTGCCGTCCAATAGAGTAACATCAAGGTTACATACCAGCTAGTAAATAACATTTTTAATCCGGCACAATAGGGAGCGACTTCTACTAATTTGCCCCCTACGGCTAGATAAATTCCATCTACGGCAACGTCTAAGCCGAACTGTAATAAAATAAATCCGGCAGTCCCGGCAATAAATTTTTGTAAGGGTAAAGTTAAAGGAGTAATTAAATAGGGTAGAGAATTAGGTGTGGCTAAGAGTACTAACAATAATGGAAAACTGTAGAGTTTTACTCCTGCAATTCCCTTAATAGTTAAGCAAATTCCGATTAATACTAAAGGCAGTGATAGATTGACTAATTCTATAACTCCAGTTAGATAGAAAATTATGCCGATGCCAACAATAATTACTCCCCAAAAATTGTTTTTATCGGATAGTTTACGCCACTGTTTGCGCTTCAACCAAGCTAAATAAATAGCAAAAGGAAAACCAATTATGCCATGACTGAAATATTCATGTTCGATACTAATACTTTTATTAAGCCAACCGTCGTACCAGTGGATTAATAAAGGAGCATAAATTAGTAGCAATAAAGCAATAATCAAATATTCATAGTAACGCCGCGCTAAAGTCAGGCTAGATAAGTTACGAGTTTGCATAAAAAATAAAATAGCGAACAGTTATTGTTCAAAATCTTAATCAGTTTTTAGGTGATCGACAATAGAAATTAATTCTTGACAAACTAACTCGATCTGATTATCAGTAATACCGGGATACATTGGTAAAGATAATATTTGCTGGCTTAAAGCTTCGGCGTGGGAAAAATCTCCCTGCTGATATCCCAAATATTGATAGGCTGGTTGTAAATGACAGGGAATGGGATAATGAATTCCCGTTTGAATACCGCGAGTGGCTAATTTTTGACCGATTAATTCTCGTGCTTCGCCAAAAAATTGACCCAAACGCAAAATATATAAATGATAAATATGACCCATACCACTATAATTTTGCAGTGGTAAAATACCGCGATCGCTTAAAGGTGTGAGTAGCTCATCATACAATTTTGCTGCTCGATTGCGTTGTAAATTCCAGTCAGCTAAATAAGGTAATTTAATCTGAAGTATGGCGGCTTGTAAGGTATCTAAACGACTATTAGTACCCAATTCAATATGAATATATTTACGAGAAGCTCCATAATTACGTAAACTACGCAACTTTTTGGCAATAGATTCATCGTTAGTTACGACTATTCCCCCATTACCCATTGCTCCTAAATTCTTACTGGGATAAAAACTAAAACCTGCAACCCTACCAATCGAACCGGCAATCATGCCTTCTCTCTGTGCTAAATGTGCTTGGGCGCAATCTTCTACAATAATTAAGTCGTGAGTTTGGGCAAAATCTAATAATTGACTGGGAGAGACTAATTGTCCGTAAAGATGGACAGGGATAATTCCTTTAGTACTAGGAGTAACGGCTGCGGCAGCAGCTTCTAAGTCGATTAAAGCTGTATTCTCGTCACAGTCAACTAAAATCGGTATAGCTCCTGCCTGAATTACCCCGATAACCGTAGCAATAAAAGTATTAGTAGGAACAATCACTTCGTCCCCTTTACCGATACCACAGGCTTGTAACCCCAAGGCGATCGCACTTGTGCCAGAGCTTACACCAACTCCATACTGTACGCCGCAAGCCTTGGCAAAAGCAACTTCAAATTCTGCCACTGCCTGGCCTAAAATATAATCCCCACGCTCGATGGTTAGAGCGATCGCCTGTTCTAGCTCGTTGTGAATGGGTTGATGTTGAAGGCTTAAATCGACAAAAGGTACTTTAACTGAATTAGAAATCATAATTGCTAACAGTAACTGTGTAGCCGTCCATATTAGCAATCAGTTTTACAAACCGCTCTTAAGTTTATAGTTATTAAAACTTTTAAGTATACAATTTAGTTACATATTCGCCATAACCGTTATAGGGGAGAGTTTCTTTAATTTCCCAAGATAAACCAGGTCCGGTACTAATAAATTTCTCAGTTGCCTGAGACCAACGGGGATGGGGGACGCTAGGATTAACATTGGCTTCAAAACCATATTCGTGAGCGTCAATAGTATTCCAATAGGTTGCCGGTTGGTTTTCTACAAATTCAATTTTGACAATGGATTTAGCACCTTTAAAACCGTATTTCCAAGGAATGACCATGCGTAAGGGTGCGCCGTGTTGTTTGGGCAGATCGTGACCGTAAATACCCACGGCAAAAAAAGCCAGATCGTTGGCCATTTCTTCAATTCGCAAACCTTCAGTATAGGGCCAGGGAAGAGAGCCTAGATGAAAACTCGGCCCTGTGGTAATTTCGGGGTCGTAAAAAGAAGTAAAGCGTACATATTTAGCTTGGGCAGTGGGTTCGACATCTTCAATTAAGGCTTTCATCGGAAAACCCAACCAGGGTAAAACCATCGACCAGGCTTCCACGCAACGAAAACGGTATACTCTCTCTTGTAGGGGAAATTTTTGTTTGAGATCGTCAAGGTCGTAAGTACGAGGATGCTTAACCAAACCTGTAACTTCTACCTGCCAATTTTCGGTGGGCAGCTTTTGGGCATCTAACCAAATTTTTTTGTTACCGCCAAATTCATAGAAATTATTATATTGTGCCGCTAATTTTTCTTCAGTAATGGGGCGATCTACTTGAGCAAACTGAGAATTGGTAGCAAAAGATGCGATCGCACTTTTACCGATACTTTTTTCTAAAGCGGTTTCCGATGCAGACTTCCCAATTGCCGTAGAATTTTGCTGACAGCCAGCTAGAGGTAAAATACTCGCGCCAATGCCAGCACCAACTAAAGTTTTAATAAAACTGCGGCGATTGTAATATAACCTGGGGGGAGTAATTTGATTTTCCGATATTTCCCAAGGTTGAGGAATTTTAATCAAAGGCATAATTTTTAGTTCTTAGTTTTTAGCTCTTATTACGATTATCTATTACCTAACACCCAATACCAAAAACCTATACTCTGGGACAAAATATTCTCTCTAGATATTTTGCGTAACTTTAACTAATTCTCTAAATAATAATCTAGCGGCATAGGCTGCGACTCGCATTCTAACTCTCTTCTGTCAGAGTGGGTCAAAACCTTAATTTTGCGTAGGCTGAAATGACGTGAATTCGTTAAATTCTCCTAGAGTGACAAAAGAGAGGTAATGTCTTATCGTTGTGGTGTTTGGGCTGATCTGAAAAAACTTAGTTTTGGCGGAATTAAATTATTGATGTTAGACGATAAAACCGTTACTACTGTACCCAGTGCGGTAGTGTACTTTGTTGGGGCTGGTTTACCGAGTGGGGATTCGTTATAGACTAAATAGACTGAGTATTATGTCCTAAAAGTAAGGAGAAAAGATGGTGATTCGTTGGCTTGTCAGTCTAGTTTGCATCTGTTTTTTATGGTTTTATGGTTTTAATTATTCAGCCATAGCCGAACCCAGGGGCGATCGCACGATTACCGAGCAACAAATTCAACAAGGGGAAAAAATTGCCGACAAAGCATTGCGTGCTGCACAACAAGGGGATCTGGTTCGCTCTGAAGCTTATTGGACTGAGTTGATCGAGAAATTTCCCGAAAATCCTGCCGTCTGGAGTAATCGCGGCAATGTTCGTATCGGTCAATATAAACTGACTGAAGCGATCGCTGATTTTAACCGCTCTATCGAACTCGCTCCTAATTACCCCGACTCTTATCTCAATCGCGGTATTGCTTATGAAGGACAGCAGCTTTGGTCTCAAGCAGTAGCTGACTACAATCGCGTATTAGAAATCGATCCACAAGACCCTGTTGCCTATAATAATCGGGGTAATGCCGAAGCAGGACAACAACTGTGGCAAGAAGCTTTGCAAGATTATCAACAAGCAATTTCCATTGCTCCTGATTTTGCTATGGCAAGGGGTAATGCCGCTTTAGTTACCTATGAGTTAGGCGATCGCCCTGAAGCTTTACGTCAAATGCGTAATTTAGTACGCAAATATCCAATGTTTTCTGATATGCGAGCCGCATTAGCGGCTGTGCTATGGGTGGATGGTCAGCAAGGGGAAGCAGAAAGTAACTGGGTAGCTGCCGTTGGTTTGGATAATCGCTATCAAAATCTTAACTGGGTGCAAAATATCCGTCGCTGGCCTCCTAGGATGGTGGAAGCTTTAAATAAATTTTTGACTTTAAATTAATTATTAACAATATGACTATTTGGGTTAACGAACAAATCGATCCAGGCGGTATTGTCTATGCTTGTATTGCCTGCCAAAATGAAGCAGCAGCAAGGGATTGTCATCAAAATTGGCAAGATAATCTTACCGATAAACAAAAACAAGAGGGTTGGGTGGCACGCCTGCGGGTGGTAGATTCTTGGGATGATGTGCCGGTTAATGCTCTGAAACTGAGTTTATGAACTACCCCACCTCATAGGAGGATACTGAGAATAAGCCTCACTTAGCCACTCATATTCTTTTTTTAGCTAAGGCTATTTTCTGCTCGTTAGTTGGATACAATCTAAATTTGTAAGCTCGATACATTACGTTAAAATTAATTGCTCTTGTAATTATGAATCTACTTATCGCCCTTTTCCGGTGATTCGATGGTTTCGCGCTTGGAAAATCCCCAAGTAAAGCAAATAGCAACCAAGGCGACGGTCGTCCATTCTGGTAGGATCAAATCTGGCAACAGTGCTTTGAGTAATAAGCGCAAGCCAACAAACCCTACGGTAATAAAACCTGCATCTTCTAGGTAAGTATATTCTTGCAGCCAACGAATAAATAATCCTGCCAGAAAGCGGAGGGTAATAATACCAATCGTTCCACCAGCAATAATCAGCCAGGTTTCATCGGTAACTGCGATCGCCGTTGTGACGCTATCTAAGGAAAAAGCCAGATCGGTAATAGCAATAGCGGGAATCAGCTGCCACAGAGAAGAAAAACCCGAGTGATGTTCTGAGCTTTCTTCTGCATCATTTTCGGAATTAGTAAAGTAATTAAAAACTAACCATAGAAGATAGATAGCTCCCAAGAATTCAAACTGCCAGTAGCGAACTACCCATGTAGCAGTCAAAATTAAGGTCATGCGTAACAAATAAGCCAGCACTAGACCAATATTTAAAGCTTTACGCTGTAGCTTAGGACTTTCAATACTTTGAGCAATTGCTGCTAGGGCGATGGCATTGTCGGCAGATAATACTGCTTCTAAAGCGACGAGGACAACTAAAATAAAATAGGTTTCAACTCGAAGATTGGTTAAATAATCTACTGTTTGTTCTAGCATTAATTATTATTTTAACTTTTTATCATAAGTCCCAACTAAGTAGGACGTGGAATCTGAAAAAGGAAAATTACTAACTTGTTTATAGTTCCATTGTCAGTGGATTTTTTTTGCCTTTCTTAATTAATTATGTTGCATTGTGTAACAATGTGTTTTGTCTGGGGTCGATTATGACGCAAATTAAGGGATGAGTACTTTTTATCAGGAGTAAAATTATTATGCCTTTATCAGATTCTCAAATTTTTATCGCTTTAATTGTGGCTCTAGTCCCTGGAATCATGGCATTGCGCCTGTCTTTGGAATTATATAAGTAATAGGTTAATAGGGAGCCGATTTTAACCAACAACTTGAGATTGGCAACTAGAGCAAAAAATTGCTAGCCTTGAGCATAATCAAAGTAAATGGGCGGCGGAAATGTTTGGGCTATTCCAAACTTCACGTCCTTTACTTCATTGCCCTTGGTTAAATTCAATCATGAGTCAAAAGGCCGTTCGTCAGCGTTCTGCACGCTCAAAGTCTGCTTATCGGGGTATTAAAACCGAAACTACTCTCAAACTAATTTTTAGTTGGGCGATCGCTATTGCCTCGTTAACTTCAGCTATCAAGCTCTTACCCTATCATTTTTCTCAACAGGCAAAATTAAAAGAGCTACGTATCCAAGTACAAGATACAGAAGCTAGGGTGATCAAGCTGCAAGAACAACTCAATCGAAACTTTGATCCACAACAAACTAAAAATTTGATGAAACAATATAGTTCTTTACTTGCTCCTCATCAAAGTCGTATCTATTGGTTGCCAGAAGAACAGTCTAACCAACAAAATTAGCTTAAATTGTTACTAATGACAGTCAATTAAAAGACTAGATGGTTAAACAAGCTGTCAAGCCAAGTTTGAACTTTATATTGATATCCGGCTAGCTGTGGTTTGGTTTTCAGAAGTTCTAAAGCTTGTTTGTAATCAGCAACAGCGCAATTCCAGTCCCCTCGCAAATGATAACAACGTCCTCGTTCAGCGTAAATTCTTTCTTGCAATCTGTTACCAATAATTGAAGCAATATCAAAATTTTCAATTGCCAAATCGTAAATTCCCATTTCTCTAAAAGTTATTCCCTGATTGATCCAGGCTCTAAGATTGGCAGGGTTTAGATCTAAAGCCAATTCGTAATCGGCGACGGCTTTATCTAATTCACCTCTAGCTGCGTAGCAATTAGCACGATTATTATAAGCACTATCTAATTTGGGATCGAGTTGTAAAGCTTGCGACAAATCTGCAAGAGCTTCAGTAATTTGATTATTACGAAAATACATCAAGCCCCGATTATTATAATCAGTAGCACTATCAGGACGCAAAGCAATTAATTGATTGAGAAGTGCGATCGCTACTGCATAATTACCTTGAGATGCCTTTTGTTCGATACAATTTCGCATTCGAGCTTCGGAATTTAACTTGTCAAAATTAGATAGAGAAATAAATTGGCAAGAAGTTCTGTCAGTAGAATTATCATTAACAGAAGATTTTCCTCTTGCTTGTTTTCGTTTAAAATTTGCGCTGTCATAAAACTCGGTTTTCATGGACTAAATTAAACCTTTCTTAAAGCTACTTTACTATCTTGCTTCTTCTGTTGACTGAATATGATGTGTCACCAATTAAATCGTCTATTGAAAAGTAACTTTTGAAAATACAAAAGTCTTACTGAAAAAAATAATTTCATCTTTGTCTCCTCCTCAATTTTAGAAACCCAAAAAAAACGCAAGATACATTCAGTAGAGTTCCCTAAAATTAGAGAAAATTAACATCACTCAGAGAGATTTCGTTGTCGGATACCACTCTGGTATCCAGTAGCTTGGTTCAAATAAATTACTTAGGTTTATGTTGAGTTTTTTAGGCAAAATGTTTGTTTTCATGACAATTCTTCATAAACTTATTCCTCAAGAAGGTTTTTTGCATTACATTCAGATGTACTAAGTAAAATATTCGATTTAATTATCCCCATGCGATCGCTGTTAATTATGACTACCAATCAATTATTTGACCAAGCCTCGGATTTGTCTCAGGATGATTACTGTATTTTAGGTGTAGCCACCTGTTTTGTCAGAGAAGAGGGAGAAGTGCATCAAATCAAAGTTATTGAACCGATTCCTTCGGCTGCCTTAGAAGCCCTAATTAAAGGTGTTCCCACTTCCTATGAATTAGCTCGCTCGATGAGCTTGGGTGAAATTTTTACAGAAGATAAAGTGACAGTACCTGACGAGTTTCCTTCAGAAGCAAACTTGTGCGATCGCTTTACGGAAAGAGTCGCAGCAGCGACCCGTACTTATAAAACCCGTCCTGAAGCTACTAAATACATTCCTTTAAACACAACTAAACGAGATTTTAATTACTCCCTAGCTAAAAAAAGAGTGTTAAATGCAGCTAATGTGGTGCGTACTGAAGACAATATCAAACAACACGAACACACTCATAAAGTTCTTTAATCACAAGTAGCGGTCTTTGAAGGTGAAAAGCTATAGCAAGTTAAAAACTTAATCTGGGGAGAACTCGAATTCTGAAGCGTTATATTAAGAATAAATCGGTAAATAAATAGCAATGAGTTCGACTTGATGCTAAATTCGTATCGGTTCTCATCAACCCCAATATTAGGAAAGCTATTATGATTAGCCAAATGTCTAATTTAGAACTAGATACCGCCGGGACTGTAGACGAGTTGATTGAAGAAAGCTCGACTCATCAAGAAGTTATTGAAACGGTGATTTATAGTTTAGATCGCGAAAATACTGCTATGGTAAACCATACCGATGACGGTAGCCTCTGGAAGTTTCAATATGGCAGCGTGGAAGTATTAGTACAGCTAACAGGAGAAAGTGATGATGATTTGTTAACGGTATGGGCGAGTGTTCTTAAATTGCCAGCCAAAGATGAACCGAAATTAATGCGTCAGTTGTTAGAAATGAACTGGTCAGGAACCTTTGAAACCTGTTTTAGCATTCATGATAATCGAGTATTGGTTTCATCTCAGCGTACGGTAGCCGATTTATATCCAGGAGAAATCTCTCGCATCATTACTTTAGTTGCAAATATTGCTGACGATCATGACGACTTGCTGCAACAAGAATTCGGCATGGAGTGAAACAGTAATCATTGAACATTTATCATTGATCATTTAGCATTTATCAGTCATCATTGTTGAATGTCTTCAACTTGGCGATTAATTCCTTGGATGGAAGAATCGGGAAAAATGCAAATGGCAATTGATGCTTGGTTATTAAAACAGCATCAACAAGGATATCCTCCAATTTTGCGATTTTATACCTGGCATCCTGCGACCATTTCTCTCGGCTACCATCAGCAAAATTATCCTGAAAGTTGGCAACAACTTTGCTGGCAGGGAAAACCATTAGATATCGTGCGTCGTCCTACTGGGGGAAGAGCAGTATTGCATCAGGGAGATTTAAGTTATGCAGTAATAGCTTCTACCTTGCCAGGAAAACGCTTAGAAGTATATCGGCAGATCTGTGAGTTTTTAATTATCGGATGGCGATCGCTTGGAGTGGAGTTAGATTATGGCATGGCAACTAAAGAGTACGCTCAAGAGCATAATTGTTTTGCTAGCTCAACAGGAGCAGATTTAATTACTACTACAGGAGCTAAAGCGATCGGTAGCGCGCAACTGCGTCGTAGACAAGCAATCTTACAACATGGTTCGATGAGGTTGAATACCGATAAAGAGCTATTTGAGACTATTTTTAACCAACCTGCTGGGGATAATTTGTTAGAATTAGTTGCCAAGTGCGATCGCCGAGAGCCTGGTCTTTCAATTGCAAAGATAATTGAAGTTCTAACAGCAGCCGCGATCGCGTGCTTTAAAATCGATCTAATAGAAGAGCCGTTATCTAATGCAGAATTGCAAGATATCGTTAATAATTTTTCCCTTCTAAGATACTAAAATTATTAGAGTTAATTTAATTTATCCAGATATTATGAGCATAGTTAGTCAAGTTATTCTCCAAGCAGATGACGAACTGCGTTATCCTAGTAGCGGTGAGCTAGCAGGCATTAAAAAGTTTTTAACAACTGGCGAACGACGAGTACGTATTGCTGAAACTTTAGCAACTAACGAAAAGAAAATCGTTGATAAAGCAGGGAGAGAACTATTTAAAATTCGTCCCGAATATCGTTCTCCTGGCGGTAATGCTTACGGTCAGAAACAATACAACCAATGCATTCGCGATTTTGGGTGGTATTTGCGTTTAGTGACTTATGGCGTTTTAGCTGGTGACAAAGAACCCATCGAAAAAACCGGTTTAATTGGTGTCAGAGAAATGTATAACTCTTTAGAAGTACCAGTACCGGGAATGATTGATGCAATTCGTTGTTTGAGAGATGCTTCTTTAGCACTGCTAAGTAAAGAAGATGCCCAAGAAGCTAGTCCTTATTTTGACTACATCATTCAATCAATGTCTTAATTGATGTAGTAGTTACTCAAAGATAAAAACTAAAAATGCGATTTCGGTTTTGACAGTTAGGCGATCGCTCTCGTACTACTGATTATTCAATATTCACTGAACGTAGTTTTAATTTTTACATCTTTTAGTTTTAGATCGTAGGTAATGGGCCATTGGCGAACAATAGTTAATACCGCTCGAAAGCAAGAATGACACAAATAATTTGTCAGGTGGGGGTGTCTCCTTTGACCTCTAAATCATATTCTATGTGTCGCCAAAATTTTTTGATTTGGTAGAAAGCAGTAATATTCAACAATAGCTGATCGTCGATTACCTACGATCTAAGTTAGGGTAGTTCATATTTTGAATGATTTTCAAATTCAGTGCCATTGTTTCCTGATACTTGAGATTGATGTCATAAGCTATTTAAACAAGCTAGATTAAAAAACGTTAAGCTCAACTAATTATAAGGAGACTAAATGCTGGAGTTATATCAATTTGAATTATCTCAATATTCTGAAAAAGTCCGCCTCATTCTCGATTACAAACAATTAGAATACCGCAAAATTGAAGTTACTCCTGGTGTCGGGCAAATAGAACTATTACAAAAATCTGGTAGTCGTACCGTACCAGTTCTTAAAGATGGTAATACCTATATTGCTGATTCTACAGAGATTGCCTTTTATTTGGAGCGCAAATATCCAGAACGCCCCATCATACCAGAAGATTCTCTGGCTAAGGGACAATGCCTGCTAATGGAAGAATGGGCAGATGAATCGATTGGTATTAAAGGACGCAAAGCTTTTATCGGCGCACTTAACAAAAACCAAAGTTTCCGTACATCTGTATTGCCTAAAGAAACTCCCGATTTAGTCAAGACAATTATCGGCTCAATTCCAGGGGAAGTATTGGATGTTTTAGGTACGGGAGTCGGATTTGGGGGAGGTGCCGTTAAAATGGCTCACCAAGGACTTAAACAAGATTTAGAAGCACTGTGTTTGATTTTGCAGGAACGTCCCTATTTATTGGGAGATACTCCTACTTTGGCAGATTTAACAGTAGCAGGGTTGAGTATATTGTTAAAATTTCCTGAAGGTTCTTATTTAGATATTCCCGATGCACTGAAAGGAAAAGGAATCCCAGGACTGGCAGATAATATAGTTTTCGAGCCATTTTTTGCTTGGCGCGATCGCCTGTATGCAGACTATCGAAATAATTCTCATCCTTCCCCTACCAATGGCTCTGCACCCACTTCAATTAACATTGAATAACTAATTTTAGGTAAAAAACTAGAGACGTTTCTCCACAACGTCTCTTCAACTAAAAATTTATTAATTCAATTTTCCTTATTGGCGATCGCCAAATTCAATTACCGATAGTTGAGTCTTACTTTGAGGCAATTGTTGAGTAACGACTGCCGACTGTAAAATTGGAGTGCTGGTAATCGAATCATTGGCCAAAGTAAACAAAGGATTAGATAAAATTCCCGCTAGGGAAGTGACGATCGTTGTCAGCACGATTCCTATTTGCAAAGGACGCATTCCTGGAAGATTCCAGCGAATTTGGGGATAATTTTTGACCGACTCCGACATTTCTTGAGGTTCTTTGACTACCATCATTTTCACCACACGGATGTAATAGTAAATCGAAATTACACTGGTAATTAATCCCAATAATACTAAACCATATAGTCCTGCTTGCCAGCCAGCCCAAAATAAATAAATCTTACCGAAGAAACCGGCTAGAGGGGGAATACCACCCAAAGAAAGTAAACAAATACTCAAACAAAGAGTCAGCAAGGGGTCTTTTTGATATAAACCAGCATATTCACTGATTTGATCTGTACCGGTACGCAAAGAGAAGAGAATGATGCAAGCAAATGCACCCAAGTTCATAAATAAGTACACTAACAGATAAAAAATCATGCTGGAATAACCAGTGTCCGTACTGGCAATCATACCAATCATCACAAACCCAGCTTGAGCAATGGAAGAATAAGCCAACATCCGTTTGATACTGGTTTGTGCCAGTGCCACCACATTACCCAAAACCATACTGAGAATTGCCAGGGCAGTAAAAATAAAGTGCCACTGTTCGCTAACTGAAACAAACGCCGTGACTAACAGACGAAGTGCTAGGGCAAAGCCAGCCGCTTTTGAACCTACAGATAAAAAGGCTACTACAGGAGTAGGAGAACCTTCATAAACATCTGGAGTCCATTGATGGAAAGGTACAGCAGAAATTTTAAAGGCTATACCCGCAATGGTAAAAACTAAAGCAACAGCTAAACCCAATGATTGCCCACCAGTGGCATCGGTAATCGCTGTGGCGATCGCATTAAGATTTGTTTCTCCTCCCGACAGACCATACAGTAGAGACATACTGTAAAGAAAAATTGCCGAAGAAGCAGCACCAATAAGTAAATATTTTAAAGCTGCTTCATTAGAACGAGGGTCACGCTTCATATATCCCGTCATGAGATAAGAAGAGATACTGAGCATTTCTAGGGAAATAAAGATCGTGGTCAACTCGTTTGCCCCAGAGAGGAACATTCCCCCCAAAGTAGCGGTTAACAAGATGCCGATAAATTCCGCTAGAGATGTCCCTGACTGCTGAATGTAGCGAATGGACATGGGAATGGTAATCGCTGCCGAAAGAGCTACGATCCCACGAAAAACGATGCTGAGATTATCTCCACTAAATGAACCTAAAAAAGCAATCGGATCGGGGGTATCCCACTGCCAGATTAGAGCAATAACCGAAGCTAGCAATCCAGCGATCGCCACAAAGGGCAACCAACGGATAGCACTGCGCCCGGCAATTAAATCTCCAATCAAAATAACCATGAGGGTAATAATGACGATGCCTTCGGGCAAAATCGTCCCGGCATGAAGCTGAGAGGCAATACTGCTAGAAAAATCCATAAGTGTTGGAATTGTCAGAATATAGTATGAATTGAAAAATTGTTAAGAAAGCTTTACAAAAGATTGTAACTCCCCAACTGTCTTTTGTTTTAGTTAATGATGTTTGATCTTGGGCGAGAAAAAAAATCGAATTAGCGACTAATCTTGGTTATGGTAAACAATATCCCGTCTTGAATAAACGGAGTTTATTGCCTAAAGTGAAATCAAACCTAGATTGCCACTGTGATGTTTGTCGTTTGGGGGAATATAACTATAAATTAGGGAATAAACCTCTATAAAAAATCAACATCTGTTATTTTACTGTGTTAACTCGATATATATGTCAACTCTAGTTATTGTTGAATCACCTACTAAAGCTCGTACTATTCGTAATTATCTGCCTTCTGACTATCAAGTAGAAGCATCTATGGGTCACGTGCGGGATTTACCTCCATCGGCAGAAGAAATCCCTCCTGCCTATAAAGATAAGAAATGGGCGAACTTGGGTGTTAATGTAGATGATAAATTTCAACCAATATACGTCGTACCCAAAACTAAAAAGAAAGTAGTCAAAGAATTAAAAACTGCTCTTAAGGTGGCCGACGAATTGATTCTGGCAACAGATGAAGACCGAGAAGGAGAAAGTATTAGCTGGCATTTATTAGAGATTCTTAAGCCTAAAGTGCCGGTCAAACGCATGGTATTTCATGAAATTACTCGCGAGGCGATTCAGCACGCTCTGCAAGAATGTCGCGATGTAGACGAAAATTTAGTCCATGCTCAAGAAACTCGGCGTATTTTAGACCGTTTGGTGGGATATACTGTTTCTCCCTTGCTGTGGAAGAAAATCGCTCGCGGTTTATCAGCAGGTAGGGTACAGTCGGTAGCAGTACGCCTGTTAGTGGAAAGAGAAAGAGAGCGTCGAGCTTTTCAGTCTGGGGGATACTGGGATTTAACAGCCGCTTTAGAGCAGGATCAAGAACCTTTTGAAGCTAAATTAATTACTCTTGACGGTAAAAAATTAGCTACTGGTAGCGATTTCGACCCCGATACGGGCAAAATTGCCGAAGGTAGGGATGTAGTTTTATTAGATGAAGCCGCAGCCAATCAACTCAAAGAAAGACTGATCGATAAAATTTGGACAGTCAGTAACCGCGAAGAGCGAGCCAGCAAACGCCGTCCTTCTCCCCCGTTTACTACTTCCACCCTACAACAAGAATCTAACCGCAAATTGGGTATTTCTGCCAAAGACACCATGAGTCTTGCCCAAAAACTCTATGAAAAAGGGTTTATTACCTATATGCGGACTGATTCGGTACATCTTTCTCAACAGGCGATCGCGGCGGCTCGTAACTGTGTAGAACAAATGTATGGTAAAAATTATCTCAGTCCCCAACCCCGTCAATACAGCACCAAGAGTAAAGGGGCGCAGGAAGCACATGAAGCCATTCGTCCTGCGGGCAATAGTTTCCGCACTCCCGACAGCACGGGATTGAAAGATAAAGAATTCAGGCTATACGACTTAATTTGGAAGCGCACTGTTGCCTGTCAGATGGCAGATGCCAGACTGACTCAAATTGCCGTTGATGTCAGTGTGGAAAATGCTGTGTTTCGGGCTAATGGTCAATTAATTGATTTTCCTGGCTTTTTTCGGGCTTATGTTGAAGGTTCAGATAATCCTGATGCCGCACTAGAAGATCGAGAAACTCCTTTACCACCTCTAAAAGTAGGAGATAAACCAGATTGTAAGGAATTAGAAGCAGTAGGACATGAAACTCAGCCACCTGCTCGTTATACCGAAGCATCTCTGGTTAAAACATTAGAAAAAGAAGGTATCGGTCGTCCCAGTACTTACGCTAGTGTCATTAGTACTATTGTGGCTCGCGATTATGTACAAATGCGCGGTAAAGCTTTAATTCCTACCTTTACAGCTTTTGCTGTTACCAGTCTTTTAGAAGAACACTTTCCCGACTTGGTAGATACGGATTTTACTTCCAAAATGGAACAAACCCTAGATGAAATTGCCACAGGTGCCGCGCAATGGCTGCCTTACTTACAGAAATTTTATCAAGGAGATACGGGATTAAAAACTCAAATTGATGTCAAAACTGAAGAAATAAACCGAGATTTAGCGACAACTATTCATTTAGATAATCTAGATGCCAAAGTTCGTATCGGTAAATTTGGTCCTTATATCGAAATTAATCGTGGTGAGGAAGAGGCTTTAAAGGTTTCTATCCCTAATGACTTAACTCCAGCAGATCTCACCTCCGAACAAATTGAGGCTTTAATTCGCCAAAAGCTAGAAGGACCTGAAAAAATTGGACTGCACCCAGAAACAGGCGAACCAATTTACTACAAAGTCGGTCAATATGGGCCTTACGTTCAACTGGGAGATAAAACCGACGATAATCCCAAGCCTAAAATGAGTTCGATTCCCAAAAAAGATCGCAAAGAAGATTTCAAAAAGGAAGACGTAACTCTAGAAATGGCTGTAGGATTATTATCTCTACCTCGTTTATTGGGAGAACATCCCGCTACAGGAGGTAAAGTTAAAGCTGCTTTGGGTCGTTTTGGCCCCTATGTAGTTCATGAATTTAAAGACCCAGAAACCAAAAAAGCTACCAAAGATTATCGATCGCTGAAAAAAGAAGATGATGTTTTAACGGTCAGTTTTGATCGCGCTATGGAATTATTATCTCAACCCAAAAACTCTCGCGGTAGCAGAACGAAAAAACCCCTCAGAGAGCTAGGACAACATCCAGAGGATAAAGAGCCAGTTAATGTTTATCAAGGTCCTTACGGTCACTATGTCAAGCACGGTAAAGTTAATGCCGGTCTACCAGAAGGTGAAACGGTAGAAAGTATTACTTTGGCCAAAGCTTTGGAACTATTAGCCGAAAAAGCTGCTAGCAAGAAAACTAAAAAAAGAACCACCAGAAAGAAAACTACTTCTACTAAAACTAAATAAATTCAAACGCGATCGCCAATAGGTTTCTATTTTTGCCAAGGGTGAAAAAAGCGATCGCTTTTTCTGTGAATAGATTGTTTTTAGCAACGGTTAGAGCAGGCTGCGGAAATAAGTTCCGCAATAATCTCTCTGACTATTCAATAAACTCTAAGAATTTCACTTTAGGCAGGTCTAAATCTTGGTATTGAGATGCTTTAAATTCTATCTTTTTCAATTGACCCAAAGCTAGGCTACAGGGGTAGCCATAAGCGGCTTTCACGCGATCGCTGGCAAGATTTAAAGCAGTACGAGAGCGTTCGACAAACTCGGTTAATTCATACTCTTCTTCTGGGATAAAATATTTTTTGATGACTAAAGAAGGAGAGTAACAGGTTTCTTTCGTGCCATCGGGCCATTGAATATTAAAGTTAATTTCAGGCATGATTTATTAATGATTTTCAGCTTGAAGATTACTTTATTTAAAGATAATTTTGAGCCGATAAAACCGAAGCAATAGTCAACAAAATTCCTAATAAAATAATCGTCCAGGTTTTATAAGTACCTGAAGCTTGTTTTTTGGCTAATAAAGATTGTTGTTCTTCTAGTTGCGATCGCAATTGTTCGAGAGAGGTTTTTTGTTCTGTTTCGGTTTTAGTTAAAAGCTCACAATTTTGTTTTTGCTCCTTCAACTGCTGGTTTAATTGTGCGATTTGATTATCGCGATCGCTTATCTGACTACTTAAGGTTTTATTTTGCTCTGATTTTTGTTTTAAGTCGGTCTGTTGTTGTTGTATTCGTCCCTCTATTTCACTGATAGTTTGTTCTTTATTGGCAATTTCATCTTGAATTTTGCTAATAGTTTGCTCTTTTTCTGTTAGCTTATTCTGAAGCTCTTGATGGACTTGATTTGTCTTATCAATTTGACTGGCTTGTTGTTTTGTTTGCTGTTCTAAAGTAGTTAAGCGATTTTGTTTTTCTTGTAGCTGTTGTTGAATATTTTTATTTTCTGCTAGAGTCTGCTCTAATTTAGTTTGTTTTTGTTGATTTTCCTTTTGTAAGTTATCTACTTCTTGTCGGACATCTGTAAGCTGAGTTTCCAGGCGATCTCTAGTTTCTTTGACTTCGTTTAATTCAGTTTGAGCCTGTTCTAATTGCTGTTGAATATCGCTAACAGCTTGTTCTTTTTCAGTTAATTGTTGTTGGAGATTTTGATTATTTTCATTTAGGCTATTAATTTCATTTTGTTTAGTTTCTAATTGCCCTGTCAAATCCGAGCGAACAGTTTCTAATTCAGTTTGAGCCTGTTCTAATTGCTGTTGAATATTACTAACAGCTTGTTCTTTTTCCGTTAATTGTTGTTGGAGAGCAGAATCAGTCGCAGAACTTTCTGATAATTGTTGTTGAAGATTTTTTAAATTTGTATCGCGATCGCCTAATTCCCGTTTTAATTTTTCAATTTCTTGTGTTAATTCTGCTGCTAAAGACTGACTCTCCCCTAAAGAACTGTTTTGTGCCTTTTGCTGTTCTGTGAGTTGTTTTTGTAATTTTTCAACTAAAGTATCTTGCTCCTGAGAGTGTTTTTTTAAAGCTTGATATTTATCTTTATGGGTGGCTATTTTTTGTTTTAACTCTGCCAATAAAGCATCTCGATCTTCTGTATTTTCATGGTTATCTGATGATTCTAAATCTGATTCAACAGAACTCTTTTCTTCTTCAGCGCGATCGCTATTGGTAAATGTTCCAGTAATTAAAGCCTCAATTAATTTTGACTTAGACAATCCCGTTTCTGCTACCATTTTGTTGAGATGTTCTACAGCATCGGAAGTTAGAGAAATTCCTATTTGAGATTTGTCAAGAAAAGTAACATTTTTTCTGGCTGTTTTTGGTTTTCGGCGTGCCATAATTTCCCTCCTAAATTTTTATTTATATCGATGCTTATTTTTCTCAAGGGTTAATCTTAATCTTTTTTGCGATCGCTGTAGGTTACTATTTTTGCAGGTTATTACCCTAAAAGTTAAATTTTTTTATTAGTAATCTCCTTTTTAGATCAGCTTTTCTACATACACATCAGGCTTGAAAGTATCTTAACTAAATTCTCAATAAGTAAGTTGGCAGCTTGCGCCTTGCTGTAACCTAGAGTTGTACAAGATTTTCCGTCTTCAAAATTGCTGCTAATTTTTTAAATGCGGTAAACCGTATTTTACTGTAGCTTTTTACTGCTTTACAATAAAAGTAAAGGTAAAGTTTAATTAAACATTTAAAACAACAGCTAATTTTACATTCTTTAAAACTTAAGTAAGTATTATGGGGTTTTTTGATTCTCAAGTAGTCCAACAAGAAGCAAAGCAGTTATTTGAAGATTATCAATCCTTAACCCAACTGGGCAGCGAATATGGAAAATTTGATCGCGAAGGCAAAAAGTTGTTCATCGAACGCATGGAAGAACTGATGGAACGCTATCGTATATTTATGAAGCGTTTTGAACTTTCTGAAGATTTTATGGCACAGATGACCATACAGCAATTAAAAACTCAGTTAGGTCAGTTTGGCATGACACCCCAACAGATGTTCGATCAAATGGAACTTACCCTCAAGCGAATGAAATCGGAAATAGAACCATAAATAATAAATAAACTAGCAACTACAAACTAGCAACTGATTTATGGTCGAGTATATTTAGAAGGTGATGGAAAATATTGGACTGGTTCGTTTTCGAGAGCTTTGAGCATAAATGAACGCCAGACAGGAGCGGCAAAATCTCCTCCAGTAATTCCCTTGCCCATACTTTGATAATTGTCATTACCTACCCATACGGCTGTAGCTAATTGAGGTACATAACCAACAAACCAGACATCTCTTTCTGAAGAAGTCGTTCCCGTTTTACCGGCCGCAGGACGACCAATATCAGCTTTTGGTCCCGTTCCTCCAGGTGCTATTACTCCTTGCAACATCGAAGTTAGACTAGCAGTTGCCCAAGGATCTAAAAGTTGTTGGGGTTCGGGGGTATTATCCAGCAAAATATTACCCTTGCTGTCAGTTACCTGAAGGATAGTTGTAGCTGGTGCGTGCCAACCATTACTGGCAAAAGTAGCAAAAGCATTAGCCATTTCTAAGGGAGTAACTCCAATTGAACCTAAAGGCAGGGAAATTACAGGTTGCATCGGGCTTGTGATGCCTAAAGCACGGCAAATTTCAATTACTTTTTCTAGTCCTACTTCTTTACCTAGCTTAACCGCAGGAACATTACGAGATTGAGCTAGAGATGCTTTGAGAGACATTGCACCTTTAAAGTCGTTTTTGCCACCATAATTTTGAGGAGCATAATAACCACCAGGTATAGGGTAGCGCACGGGAGCATCAGTGATGGTTGTATTTGGGGTATATTTTCCGCCAGCTAAAGCTGCATAATACACAAAGGGTTTAAAAGCAGAACCAGGTTGTCGGCGAGATTGAACGGCACGGTTAAATTGAGAATCTTGATAATTTACTCCTCCTACCAAAGCTTTAACAAAATGGGTACGAGGATCGACGGCAGCTAGAGCGATTTGATCGGCACGCACACCCCAACGACGCAACATTTGATGGCTTTCTCTCACCGATTCTTCTGCCATCCGTTGGAAATCCAAATCGATGGTAGTTTGAACTCTAATACCTCCTTGAAGTAGCATATCCCGTCCAAAACGCTGTTCTAATTCTTTAGCTACTGCTTCAGTGATGAAAGGTAATTGGCTTCTACGCCAGGCGGTAGGCCTACCTACCAACAAAGGCGTTTGACGAGCTTCTTGTTCTCGTTCTGGAGTAATCCATCCTAAATCTCGCATCCGTCTCAAAACAACAGCTTGTCGTTTTTTAGTTTCGCTGTAGTTGAGAAACGGACTGTATTGTTCTGGAGCTTGAATTAAACCTGCCAGAGTTGCTGCTTCAGCTAAATTTAACTCCGCAGCACTTTTATTAAAATACGTTTCTGAAGCTGTTTGAATGCCATAATTATTGTGACCCCAATAAATATTATTGAGATACATTTCCAAAATTTCGTCTTTAGAGAATACCTGTTCTACTCTGATTGCCAGAATTGCTTCAGCTAATTTGCGACTAAAAGTACGTTCACGAGTGAGAAATAAATTTTTCACCAACTGCATAGTCAGGGTAGAAGCACCTTCAGCTACACCTCCCGAACGATAGTTAACCAAAGCAGCGCGAAAAATACTATAGGGATTTAATCCTTGATGTCGATAAAAATTACTGTCTTCGACAGCAATTACCGCTCTTTTTAATTCTGGGGATATTTGTGATAGTGATGCAACTTCTCGATTAGCTTCCCCGTGAACACGAGTCAACAGCCTGCCTTTGACATCATAAATGTAGCTGGTTTCGGGCGGCTCATAATTTTGTAAGACCCTGACATCAGGAAGATTACGAAAGCTAAAAGCCAAACCGACTAATCCTCCTGCCACAATAGAGCTAGAAATCATGGAGATTCCTAAAACAGTACCTCCTGTTGCTTTGGCCACACCTGATAAAAACCACATCACGGGTGCAGATTGTCCTTCGGGTTCTGGCTTCTGTATTATTGTTTTTGATGACACAATGTTTGATTTTCCTCCAGACATAGGCTCGCGATCAAGAAATTGCTTGAATGGTAAACTACCGTATGTAATTACGCAAAGGATAAAATATTTCACAAGTTCATAGATCGACAATTGTAGCAATCTCTTTGCCAGAATCGGGGAATGGGAATAGAAACGACAAGCGATCGCTAACTACTGATAATTTATGGCTAAGTTAGTAATCTTAAATCTGGATGGAGATTTGATAACTGGATTTAGGGTTAGTTTAGAAATTAAATTGGAGCGAGAGCCTGTATATTTAAGAGTTTCAGGCGAGCTACCTGCTGCACCAGAATTATTAAACTGTTTAGCTAAATGGCAGCAGCAATATTATCAACTAGAACATCATTATCGAATTAAACCCAAAAAAATTATTTACAATAGTTCGATTAATTCCCAACAAGAGTTAGTTCATTATGCCATTTCCCTACAACAGCAACTGCAAAATTGGCTGAAATCTCCTGGTTTTTTAGAAATTGATCGCAAGTTACGGGAAGAATTAAACCGCCAAGAAATCATTAGACTTTTAATTTGTAGCGATCGCCTGACAATTTATCAACTTCCCTGGTATAGTTGGAATTTACTCGAAAGCTATCCCAAACTAGAAATTGCTTTTAGTAAACTAAATTTTGAACGAGTAGAACCACAAATAAACTCAAAAAAATCTTCTAAAGTTAAAATATTAGCAATTTTAGGCAATAGTCAGGGAATTGACCTAGAAAGCGATCGCGCCTTTTTAAATTCTTTGGCTAATGCTCAGGTGTTTTTTTTAGTCGAGCCATCCCGCCAACAGCTATACGATTATTTATATCGGGAAACTTGGGATATTATCTTTTTTGCCGGTCATAGTAAAACCATCGATAGTCAGGGAATTTTATATCTCAACCCGGAAGATGCTATCACTATTACCGAATTGAAATATGCCTTTAAAAATGCCATTGCTGCCGGGCTACAATTAGCAATTTTTAATTCTTGTGATGGTTTGGGTTTAGCTTGGGAATTGGCACAATTATCTTTACCCCAAAGTATTGTAATGCGTCTCCCCATTCCTGATTTAATAGCTCAGAAGTTTTTGCGCCACTTTTTAGAAGCCTACACTGCCGGTAACTCCCTCTATTTAGCCAGCAGAATGGCGCGGGAACAATTACAGGGTTGGGAAAAAGAATATCCTCATGCTAGTTGGTTGCCCGTAATTTATCAAAATCCGGCGATTACTCCCCCCTATTGGCAAGATTTATACCAAACTGCTCCCCAGACTAATGTCTTCAATAGGTTTGATTTAATTAAATCCTCTCAAGTTATAATTTTAGTAACGGCGATCGCTACGGGACTAGTTTGGTGCTGGCAAACTTGGGGATGGCTACAATTCTGGGAATTAAAAGCTTACGATCGCGCCATGAGTTGGCGTATCTCTCCCCCTGCTAGCGAGAGAATTTTAATTATTACCATTGATGATAACGATATTAAATATCAGCAACAGCAAAGAATGATCATGCAAGGTTCTTTATCCGATGACGCACTACTGAAATTATTAACTAAAGTACAACCACACCAACCTAGTGCGATCGCTTTGGATATCATTCACGATTTTCCCTTTGCGCCTGATTTAGCCAATAAGATTCAACAAACCGATAATTTTTATGGCATCTGTCGCATTAACAGCCCTGAGTCTGAGTTAATTAGTATCGAGTCACCTCCAGGATTATCCCTAAACCAGATCGGGTTTAGCAATTTGGCGATCGATCCTGACGATACCATTCGCCGTCAAATTTTGGGAATGACTCCCGATCGAGTCTGTCAGAGCGATTTTTCCCTTAGTTTGCGCCTGGCGTTGGCATATTTGGGGGATGTTTCTACTAAGCTTACCGAGGGAGGTATCCAAATTGGCGATGTGGTGTTTCCCCAACTACAAACCAATAGTGGAGGTTATCGATTACCCCCTAAAGATGCCAGGGGTTATCAAATTTTACTCAATTATCAGTCACAGCAAGCATCGAGTATTTCCCTTAAAGAGATACTCAATATCGGAGACCGGGAATTAGAAACATTAGTCAAAGACAAAATTGTTTTAATTGGCAGTAAGGGACATAATCGAGACGTACACTATACCCCCTACAGTAGTAGTCACCAAACCTTACCTACCCCCGGAGTTTTCATTCACGCTCAGGCGATTGAGCAAATTATCGCCGCAGTCTTGGACGGACGTAAACCATTGGCGTGGGTTTCCGATTGGATAGAATTATTTTGGATTGCCCTGTGGTCATTAGTAGGCAGTGTAATTATGGTAATTTGGCGTACTCCCGCAGCACGAGCGATCGCTATAGCAGTTAGTTTGACTGTGCTTTTTATTTGTTATTTTGGTTTATTTGTTAATAGCATTTGGCTAGTGGCGATCGCCCCAGCTTTAGGATTATTATTAAGTAGCTGGGTAAAATTAAATATAAGATAAAAATGCCCCGTTTCAATTTTCATACCAGCAGTGAAAAAATTAGCAAATTTAGATTTAAGAACTATAGACCGCATTGTAGAAATGGCATGGGAAGACAGAACTCCTTTTCGTGCTATTGAGGCTCAATTTGGTTTAACAGAAAAAGATGTTATTGCCTTAATGCGAAAACAAATGAAAGCTTCTAGCTTTAAAATGTGGCGCAAACGAGTGGCAGGGCGTAAAACCAAACATTTAGCCAAAAGAGGCTTTATTGAAGGTAGATTTAAATCTCAAAATCAAAATTAATTGTTTTAAGAAAAGTGATCGTCTTGATAGAGTTTTGTATTTCAATGTTAAGAACTCAACTATAAGTATTTGTATTAAGAGAGTAAGCTATGAAGTTAAGTATGGTTAAGCAACGGTGATTTCTTATCCAGACCTTAATTTAAAAATCTTAGATTAATAATTGAGTGTTGGTGAAATCCAAATAGTCAGAAGATGAATAACGTAGAAAAAAGTAAAACAGTTCAGCAAAAGCTAATCTTGAAATCGTAACCGACTGATCCCTCAATAATTCCTTCAATTCATAGCATTATAGTTCAAGAAGATCAAAAAGTAGAATGGCAATGGTGGGAATTAGCTGATGGGAATCGCGTAGTTACTGACTACAAAATTGTTTGCCAAGAAGTTTGCCCATAAAAAGTAATTCCTTTGCTGATCCGAGAATTATTGAAACGCTCAAAATATATAGGGTAGGTATTAAGCAATGGTTACTTATCTTCCTCTAAACCGTAAATTTACTCTCAATAGACCCACAGAACCACAGATTTTACTCCAAGAATTGCAAAGAATTAGACAAACTGTAATTCACGAAGGAGAAAAAATTTTTCGTCAATGGCAACCCTGGAGCTTACGTCAGTCATTTGCTGATAGTGCTTTAAACTTAGCTTACTATTTAGCTTTGAGACATGAGGATCTGCGTCAATTACAGCTAGCTTTAATGCCCTGGGGCTTATCTTCTCTAGGACGAATTGAAGCCAGAGTTTTACCTAACCTGGATGCTGTGATTGCCACTTTAGGTGATATATGTCGGAAAGACCCCTCTCTATTACCCCGTCGCCCACCTTTAGAGGACTTTTTTTCAGGGGATTGTCTGCTTAATCAACACACTGAAGAAGTTTTTGGTAAAAGGATGAATCAGCGTCGGGTGAGAATTATGGTTACTCTCCCAACGGAAGCTGCGGAAAACTACGAGTTGGTCAGAGAATTAGTTCAACAAGGAACAGACTGTATTCGCATTAATTGCGCCCACGATAGTACAGAAAAATGGTTAGCAATGATTGATAATCTCCGTAAAGCGGAGGTAGAAACGGGACGCTCTTGTAAAGTGTTTATGGATCTAGGAGGACCTAAGCCCCGCTTGGGAACTGTGTTGCTATCCCAAAACAAGCAACGTGTACATCAAGGAGACAAGTTACTTTTAACTCAAAAAATACCCCTTGAAGCAGACAAAAAGATTTTTAAGGCTAACTGTACTATTCCCGAAATTCTGTCACAACTAGCAGTAAATAATCAGGTGTGGCTCGATGATGGCAAAATAGGGGCAAGAGTTAAATCTTTATTACCCGAAGGAGTACTCTTAGAAATTACCCACGCTCGAACTAAAGGGGAAAAACTACTTTCTGATAAAGGCATTAATTTTCCTGATACTTTGCTGCATCTGAGCCCTTTAACTAGCAAAGACCAACAAGATTTAGACTTTATTGCTTCTCATGCCGACATTATTGGCTATTCTTTTGTTCAGCAAGCTACTGATATCGAATTACTTCAGCTAGAATTAAAAGCTCGTCTGGGAGCTAACAGTTGCCAACCAGCTATTGTGGCAAAAATAGAAACTCCCGAAGCTGTGAAAAATTTGCCTGAATTAATTGTACGCGCTGCGGGAAAACAACCTTTTGGGGTGATGATTGCTAGAGGAGATTTAGCTGTGGAAATCGGTTATCAGCGTTTAGCAGAAATACAGGAAGAAATCCTTTGGCTATGTCAGGCTGCTCATGTTCCCGTAATTTGGGCGACTCAAGTGCTAGAAAATTTAGTCAAAAAAAGAACTCCTTCTCGGGCTGAAATGACTGATGCAGCAATGTCAGAAAGGGCAGAATGTGTCATGCTCAACAAAGGTGCTTATATTGTTGAAGCTGTAACGATTTTGGATGATGTTTTGACTCGTATGGAGGCACATCAATCGAAAAAAACACCTCAGTTGAGAGCTTTACACTCTTGGTAATCAATAACGCTTGTAGAATAGGGATTTCTCGGATGGCGATCGCCCTGACCGAGTTTTGTGTTTTAATGTTAAGAACTCAACTATATGTTCGATTCAACTTATTGGTGATAAGATACCTGAAGCTTTAAAGGCTATTGCTTTAGAACCTAGATAAAATCGACAAATTATAGTTTATGTTAAGGTCAATTATTACTCGTTATGCGATTGCTAGTATAATTTTATTGCCTTTGTGGACTGTTCGGGCGATCGCTCCAGTTCAAGCACAAGCAGAATCTACTAACTCAACAGAAAATACCGCTCAACCTGATAATTCCAACTCTTCCTTGAAATCAGAAAGTATTCTTAGTATAGAAGGAGGAAAAAAATTAATTGCTGAAGCAGATCAAGCTATTGACGCTCAAGAATATGATGTCGCTGCTGATAAATTACAAAAAGCCAGACAAATTTTTAATCAATTATCTAACTTTTATCTTCAATTATTTAATAGTTTTTCAGGACTCGATAATCGTGTTGCCGAATCTCAACGACAAAAGGCTCTAGAAACAGGTCAATTAAGAGACGAAGTTACCTATCAGTTAGCTTTAGTTCATCGTTCGCAAAACAAATCTGAATTATCAGTTCCCTTATTAATTCAAATTATTGATTCTCAAAGTCCCTCTAGTGGATTGGGAAAAAAAGCTTACGAACAATTAGTCGAAATTGGCTTTGTCGATATGCCTCTATCTGAAACCCCGGCTGGCAATACCTCACCCGAAGGTCTTCAACCACAAGAATAAATAGTACTATCTAAGTTCAAAAGATAAGTAACAATAACACATAATAAACAAATGGACAGTAGTTATTATTGGAGTTATCATGATTAGTCCTCAGCAAGTGGAAAACGCGATCGCCAGCAAGCTGCCTAATTCTCAAGTTAAGGTAGTGGGAGATGGGCAACATTTTGAAGCAATTGTCGTGTCTCCTAGTTTTGAAGGTCAAACTAAAGTCAAACAGCATCAAATGGTCTATGCTGCAATTCAAGAAGAATTAGCATCTGAAGTAATTCATGCTCTATCTTTAAAAACTTATACTCCTCAAACTTGGCAAGCAGCAAGTTAAAACTATGTAATAAGTTACGTATTGCTATAGTTAAAACAGGCGATTCAAGCACCCGAATCGACTTCGGGTGTCAAAAACAAATTTAACAAATTGCAACACGGTAATTGCTCATTTACAGTTAACTGTAGCTAAACCAGGCATGATATCAAGTTGTATGGGAGAATAATCGATCGCCTCACCATCTACCACCAGAGTACCGCGATCGCTCAAAGGTTCTAAACGAAAAGAACACACTTGATAATATTCCATATGGGGTAAAGATAGGTGTTCTCCTTTGCCACAACGCAAGAGGGCTTTTAATAATTCCATTCTTGAAGTAGGTTGGCGCATAATTAAAACATCCATCACACCATCATCGATCTCAGCGTATGGAGTAACATTCATATCATGAGCAGCCCAAGCCGTATTCATCGCCCACAAAAAAATAAACTCGTCTTCAAGAATCCACCATTCTCCGTCTTGTTTAACTGTATGGCGAATATGTGGAGGTAGTTGCCAGTTAGGGGCGGGTTTAAAGGAAAATCTGCCTTTATAGGTGCGTAAGAGACAAATTAACAGCAGACTATAGAGATCAAATCTCAAAGAACCCAAAAAACCGAGCTTTTGCGATTCAATATCCACATCACCGATTAAACCCCAAGCCAAAGACAGAAAACTATAAAATTTACGATTATTTTGACTGATAACAGCTATATCACAGGGTTTTTGCTTACCTTTAGCAATTAAAAAAGCCGCATGAAGTGGATCGTAGGTTTCTTGGGAAATTTCTAACAAACTCTTGCACAAACCATTGCCAGTACCTCCCGGAATTACCCCAATGGGAGTTTGAATTGCGCGATCGCCATCTTGCCGACTCATCAAACCAGCGATCGCATCATGAATTGTACCATCACCACCAACAACCACTAAACCATCGACAGTTGATAAGTCCATTTCTCTGACTTTATGTTTAGTATCTTCTCCGCTAAAAGTCTCCGTAACCATAAATTCTAAATTGCTTCGGGTTAGTAATGGGCGTACTAATTCAAAAATTTGCCAGGCTTTTTGTTTACCACTATTGGGATTAATCAAAATTTGTAAGCGACGGGGTTGAGGTGGGGCATCGATCGCTTGTCCTTGTAGAGTATTATTAATTGCCTGTTGCCATTTAGCTCGCGTTACCATATCAAGACAAACAAACCAATACTCTTTTAAAATGCGTCGGGATTGTTTGATAAATTTGCTTTTTTGTAGAGGATAAGCATTAATAATCAAGTAGAAAACGCGATCGCCTGAAGCTTCCCTAGATTCTTTTAAAGAAACTCCTACAACATCATCTAAAGATAAATATTGTTCAATGTGATCAACTTGCCAAATTAACGCATCAGCCGTTAAGATTACTTTTACATCTCGGTAAAGAATCGCATCACGATAATAAGATAGCTTACCTGCAAACAATTCCTGAGTGGACATAAATTTATCTACTAAAAATGTATTTCAATATACCTCCTTTTTAAAATAGTGTAAATGAGGATACTGTTGAAAGGAATGAAGAGCAATGACAAAAGACTGTAGGGGCGAACGGCCGTTCGCCCCTACTAATTCTGCATACGATCAATGGTGCGATATTGGATTGCTTCGGCGACGTGGTGGCTTTGTAAGGCTTCATCTCCTGCTAAATCGGCAATAGTGCGGGATACTTTTAAAATTCTGTCCATAGCTCTGGCTGATAAACCTAATTTACGAATTGCAGCTTCTAATAAGTTACAACTACCTTCGTCTAGCTGACAAAACTGACGCAGATGCAGGGGGTGCATTTCCGCATTGCAGGTAATATTAGGTTCGGAATCAAATCTTTGATTGGCTCGTTTTCTTGCAGCTATAACTCGATCTTTCACTGGTTTTGAATCTTCTCCTGTCGGTTGAGTGGTCATTTCTTCGGGTTTGAGACGATTAACTGTTACTTGCAGATCGATACGATCCATTAACGGGCCTGATAGTTTTGCCCAATATTGCTCTCGCTGTCTGGGGGAACAAGTACAAGGTTGAATTGGATCGCCATAATAGCCGCAAGGACAGGGATTAGTACTGGCAACTAAGGTAAATTGAGCGGGAAATACCACTGATTGACGGGTACGAGAAATACTCACATAACCGTCTTCTAAGGGTTGGCGGAGGAATTCTAAAACGCTGCGTTTGAACTCTGTAAGTTCGTCGAGAAAAAGTATTCCTTTATGAGATAAAGATATTTCTCCAGGGCGGGGATAACTACCACCACCAACAAGAGAAGGGCCTGATGCAGAATGGTGAGGACTGCGAAAAGGACGTTCAGTAATTAACGAACCTCGGTTTTTCAGTAATCCTGCTACAGAATGAATTTGAGAAACTTCTAAAGCTTCAGAAAATGACAATGCAGGCAAGATCCCTGGTAAACGTTTGGCTAACATGGTTTTACCACTTCCGGGAGGCCCAACAAAGATCAGGTTATGTCCTCCTGCGGCGGCTATCTCTAAAGCGCGACGGGCATGAACTTGTCCTTTTACGTCTTTAAGATTAGGATAAAAATCGAGCGATCGCTTTGCTTCTGAATTAATTTCTACTGTTGCAGGTTGATATTTTTCAGGTTGGTTGAGAAAGTTAGCAACTTCTTGAATATGTTTGAACCCAAAAACTTTTAAATCTTTAACTACAGCGGCTTCTTGAGCATTATCTGCCGGTACTACTAAACCGGTAATTCCTAATTTATCGGCGGCGGCGGCGATGGGTAAGACTCCCGATACTCCACGTAAACTACCATCGAGAGAAACTTCCCCGTAAAATAAATAATCTCCCAATAACTGAGGGTCAACTTGTTCGGATGCGGCTAAAATACCAACACTGATCGGTAAGTCAAAACAAGGACCTTCTTTTCTTAAATCCGCAGGGGTTAAATTAACCACAATATTCCGCACTGGAAAAGCAAAACCCGCATTTTTTAAAGCCGCTTTCACTCTTTCTCGCGATTCCTGTATGGCAGCATCTGGCAAACCTACCACCACAATTTTCGGTAGTCCTCCTGAAACATCCACTTCCACCCCCACTTTAATCGCATCAATTCCTGCGATCGCCGCACTCCAAACTCTTGCCAGCATTTCTTAATCTACCACTCATCTTTTCTAGCCTATTCCTCAAAGGGATTAATATCTAACCGCAGATCTACTGATTAGAACCAAATTTCGACCAAAAAGCGATCGCCCCTGAAGCATAAATCCTCCCTCGCGATTGAAGAGTAGTTCATAATCCCCTCTCCTACTAGGAAAGGGGCTGCAAGAAAATTTAAACAGGCATACCTAGAATGTCTTCAATCTTGGGCATATCTTCTAAAGGAATTACCCTACCTTCATCTTCAAAGTTTTCAATTTGGTCGAAGTTCAAGTAACGATATAATTCTCCTTCAAAGGGGGCAATTTTCTCTTTGACAATTGCCATATATTCTTCCACTGTAGGAATCTTGCCTAACAAAGCACACACAGCAGCAAGTTCGGCTGAACCCAAGTAAACCTGTGCGCCTTTACCCATACGGTTGTTGAAGTTACGGGTAGAGGTAGAAAAGACAGTCGCGTTATCTTCTACGCGGGCTTGATTGCCCATACAGAGGGAACAGCCAGGCATTTCGGTACGTGCGCCAGCCGCAGCAAAGATACCGTATACTCCTTCTTCTCTTAATTGTTGTTCATCCATGCGAGTAGGAGGACAGATCCAGAGTCTTCCTTTAACTACTCCCGCACCTTCTAAGATTTTGGCAGCAGCGCGATAATGTCCAATGTTGGTCATGCAAGAACCGATAAAGACTTCATCTACTCGATCTCCTGCGCATTCTGACATTAATTTTACGTTGTCGGGGTCGTTGGGTGCGGCAACAATGGGTTCAGTTATTTCATCGAGGTTAACTTCAATGGTGTCTACATATTCTGCATCCGCATCGGCTGACATAAGTTCGGGGTTAGCCAACCACTGTTCCATTTTTGCTACGCGACGCATTAAAGTACGGGCATCACCATAACCTCGTGCCACCATGTTTTTTAGTAACGCTACGTTGGAACGCAAGTATTCCCCTACGGTTTCTTCGCTGAGTTTAATGGTACTGCCAGAACAAGAACGTTCGGCGGTGGCATCGGTAAGTTCAAAAGCTTGTTCTACTTTTAAGTCGGGTAAGCCTTCCATTTCCATGATGCGCCCGTTGAAAACATTTTTCTTGTTCTCTTTACCGACAGTGAGTTTACCTTGTTGCATTGCTACCCAGGGAATGGCATTAACAATGTCTCTTAAAGTTACTCCTGGTTGTAATTTTCCAGTGAAACGCACTAAGACAGATTCGGGCATATCTAAGGGCATCACTCCTAATGCTGCGGCAAAAGCCACTAACCCAGAACCGGCGGGGAAAGATATTCCCAGGGGAAAACGGGTATGGGAGTCACCACCAGTACCTACTGTATCGGGTAATAACATTCTGTTTAACCAAGAGTGAATGATGCCGTCTCCTGGGCGTAATGCTACCCCACCGCGAGTTGAGAAGAAGTCAGGTAATTCTTTATGGGTTTTGATATCTACGGGTTTGGGATAGGCTGCGGTGTGACAGAAAGTTTGCAGGGTTAAATCGGCATTAAAACCAAGACAAGCTAATTCTTTTAACTCATCTCTGGTCATTGGTCCTGTGGTATCCTGAGAACCAACGGTAGTCATCATGGGTTCGCAAGAAGTTCCAGGGCGCACCCCAAGTAAACCGCAAGCTTTTCCGACCATTTTTTGCGCCAGAGTAAAGCCTTTACCTGTATCTTCCGGTATGGAGGGGCGAGTAAAGATTTCCGATACGGGTAAGCCCAATGCTTCTCTGGTTTTATCGGTTAATGCCCTACCAATTAACAGAGGAATTCTGCCTCCTGCCCTTACTTCATCAATGATAGTGTCTGGTTTGAGGGTAAAGGTAGAAATGACTTTCCCAGATTCGTTAGTAATTTCTCCTTTATAGGGATGGATGGTAATTACATCTCCCGTATTCATTTGGCTAACATCGCATTCAATAGGTAGCGCGCCTGAATCTTCGGCAGTGTTAAAGAAGATAGGAGCGATTTTTCCACCTAAGATGTAACCACCAGCTTTTTTATTGGGAACGAAGGGTATTTCATGGCCAATATGCCACAATACGGAGTTAATTGCCGATTTACGAGATGAACCAGTCCCCACAACATCACCAACATAAGCAACGGGATGTCCTTGTTCTTTTAACTTAGCAATGGTTTCTAAGCCGTCAGGCATTTTAGATTCCAACATCACTAGGGCGTGGAGGGGGATATCAGGGCGGGTGGTAGCATGGGGGGCAGGGGATAAGTCATCGGTGTTGGTTTCCCCTGGTACTTTAAATACTGTAACGGTAATTGCCTCGGCGGGTTTAGGACGGCCGATAAACCATTCGGCATTTGCCCAAGAGTCTATTACCTGTTTGGCATAGGGATTGGTATCAGATAATTCTAAAACATCGTTAACGGCATCGAAAACTAACAGGGTTTTACTTAAAGCTGCTGCTGCTTCTCCGGCAATACCAGGTTCTTTTGACTTGAGTAAGTTAACTAGAGACTGAACGTTATAACCACCCATCATCGTGCCTAACAAGTCTACTGCACCTTGGGGAGAAATTACGGGACATTGAATCTCGCCTTTGGCTACGGCTGTTAAAAAACCTGCTTTAACGTATGCTGCATCATCTACACCAGGGGGAATTCTATCTCTTAAGAGTTTTAATAATTCTCCTTTCTCTGCTTCGGGGGGATTTTTGAGCATTTCGCAGAGTTGTGAGGTTTGTTGGGCGGTTAAGGGTAAGGGGGAAATTGTTAATGCTTCCCTTTCGGCGGCGTGTTTTCTATATTCTTCTAACATTTAGTAGTTCTCCTCTTCTATATGTAGATTTATTACAGGATATCTATTGTCTCATTAGTTGTGTCTGACCTCTCCCCTAACCTCTCTCCTACAATGAGAGGGGGACAATACTTTTACTGTATCGAGGATTGCAAATTATTGGCTATGGGGTTTTTCAGGGTTTGATGATTTTGTTTCTCGCAAAGGCGTTATTTGTAATCAAAATTCTGATACAACAATTAAACTATTTATTAATCCCGCCATCCCTCGACTTCTACCGCTTGATATGAATCATCACTGGAGTTTACTTCATGCTAGATTACATCAAAGTTTACGCCAGAGAAAGCTATTACCTAAAGGGGCAAAAGTTCTGATTGCAGTTTCTGGTGGGCAGGATTCTCTGTGTTTGGCAAAATTATTATTGGATTTAACTTCAAAATGGCATTGGCAAATAGCGATCGCTCATTGCGATCATCGTTGGTCAACTGATGTAGGAATTGCTGAGAGAGTTGCTGAGGTTGCTAGGGGTTGGCAGATTCCGTTTTATCTCAAAATAGCAGAAGTTGTTCAAGAAACTGAAGCCGCAGCTAGGGAATGGCGGTATCGTGCTTTAGTGGAAATTGCAGAAGTCGAGGGTTTTTCCTATATTATTACGGGACATACTAAAAGCGATCGCGCTGAAACTTTTTTGTATAATTTAATTCGCGGTGCGGGTGCGGATGGTTTGAGTGCTTTAAATTGGCAACGACATTTAACCGATGAGATTGTTTTAGTCCGTCCAATTCTTAATTTTTATCGTCACGAAACTTTGGAGTTTTGTCAGCAATTTCAATTGCCCATTTGGTTTGATGCAGTTAATAATAATTCTAAGTATGCTCGCAATCGCATTCGTCAGGATTTAATTCCCTATTTACAAGCTAATTTTAATCCTCAAGTAGAAAAATCTTTGGCGCAAACTGCCGAACTTTTAAGGGGGGATGTGGAATATTTAGAAACCATTGCGGCAGACTTATTAAAACAAGTCACAGATTTCGATAATATTCGTTTAAATCGTCTTGGTTTGCGTCAAGCACCCCAAGCAATACAACGCCGTGCTATCCGTCAATTTTTACCACAAATCATTCATCAACAGCCTAGTTTTGAAATGATAGAAGCTGTTGGTGCTTTAATTACTGCTCCCAATAAAACTCGTACTTCTACTTTACCCGCTAAAGCGATCGCCGAAGTGCAACAGGACTGGATTATTTTTTATAAAGTAATAAGTAATAAGTAATAAATTTTATAATTGTTAGTCTTCATCAAAAATTTATTAAACTTTTAGGGAAAATTTATGATTCCTTTATTGACTGAATAAAAATATCAGAACGATTAAGTATATACTTACATCTGAAGTTATTAAGAACAATGAAATAACACTACTTCTTTTTTTTTTTAACAATTAATACTTAATTTGACCCACGAACTCATGAAAATTAATATCTTTGGTATTAATGTAGATAATTGCTCTTTAGATGAAATAATTAAAATTATTATTGATCGCGCCGTGGCTGGAGTAGTACCAGAATACGTAGTTATACCTAACAATCGCCATCGAATTGCACTATCAGAGACTGGACAAAATTCCCTTTATGAAATCGAACTGTTAGCTAATTTATGTGCTGAAGCGGCTAATAGAGGTTTAAAAGTTTTTTTTTTAGGAGATAGCCTCAGTGCTACTCAATTAGCAACAACTACATTACAACAGCAACATCCCTACCTGCAAATTTCATTTTATTGTCCTACTTCTGGCTTTGAAACAGATTCTATCGAATTAGCCACAATCACTCGAACTATTAAAAATGCCTCACCACATCTGTTATTAGTCAAAACAAATACACCTAAACAGCAACAATGGTTAGAAGCTAACTATCAACATTTGGGAGTACCGGTATCTTTAAGTATTGGCATTAGTTTTAAATTAATAGCAGAAGTAGTTCGAGGTACACCGATGTGGGTACAACAGACGGGCTTAGAATGGCTATATTATAAGTTAATTAATAATTAATTATCGCCAACAACTCCTGTCGAGCCAAAACCGCGATCGCCCCTAGTGGTTTCATCCAATTTTTCTACTGGTTCGATTACTGCTTGAATGAAAGATGTAATTACCATTTGAGCAATTTTCATCCCGACAAAAACAGAAAAGGCTTCTTTACTGTGATTGATTAAAATCACCCCGATTTCCCCCCTATAGCCAGCATCTATCGTTCCGGGAGTATTTAATACTGTTATCGAGTGTTTAAGTGCCAAGCCGCTTCTGGGGCGTATTTGAGCTTCTGTACCTTCAGGTAAGGCGATGGCAATACCAGTGGGAATTAATTTTGTTTCTCCTGGTAAAATAATTGTCTCTTCAATAGAAAATAAATCCAATCCTGCATCCCCAGGGTGACTGTATCGGGGTAAAATAGCGGATTGGTGTAATTTTAAGATTTTCAGTTTCATATTTTTGAATTAAAAAACAGATTACCGTCACAGTAACCTGCTTCTACCATAAAAATAATCTTTAAAATTCAAATATAGTTTTGAGTGTACCTACATATACTGTATCGTTGTCGCTATTATTTTCAGGATTGATGATAGCTAACAAGCCGGGATTAATCGAAATACCATCGGTTAGTTTATAGCGATATTGTGCCTGTAAGTGCCAGTTGGTATCATCTTCTTCCGAACCAGTATCATTCTCAATTACGTGGGGTTGCTGTCCGACAATTATCCCCCCAACATTTCCTTTACCTCCTAAATCGGGAAAAGCCAAACTTACCGCCCAGTTTAAAATTTTGGCATCATCGCCATTAGTTGCATTACCACCATCGGCTTCTGCATGAGCTAGGGTCAATCCAGCCCAACCAGAAAGAACTACCCGCTCGAAATCCAAGCTGGTTTGAACGCTAAAATGATCGGCACTGGTATCTACCGCACCGAAAGGAGCGTTAGCCAATCGACTACCAATTCCAGCTGCTACAAAAGCTTGTCCGCCGGGATAATAAGCTCTAACGTAAGTTAAACCGAACTTTAAAGCATCTGTAGGTTTGATATCTAGTTGTGCCAGAGCGGCAAAAGAGCCATCCAATAGACCATTTTCTTCTGTAGGAATGGCTGCATTTCTCGCTAGATAACCTGCGTTCGCGGAAAATACATCGCTCAAGTTATATACGGCAGTAACACCAGCACCACCCAAACCTTGAGCATAAATCGGATTAAAACGCCCGAATTCAGAAATCGAGCCTTTAAATGGATTGGCAAAAAAGCTATTGAAGACATCGGAAACATTGGTATCGAAACGTCCTCTGGTAGCATCGACGGTGAAATGTAAGTTGTCTGTAGCCCGAAAGCGATAAAATAATCTACCGATACTCAGATCGTTATCTAAAGGGCGATCAAAAGCTAGGCGAGTCATGTTAGTTCCCGTTACGCCAACTCCAAACCGCTCGACATTTAAAGCGTCCAGACGTATTTTTAGTAAATCTTTTCCGGTAAAACTGGTATCAAAATTGAGTCGTACTCGGTTATCGAAAACTACTTCGTCTTCTACCTCTCCAGCCGATCCGGGTTCTGCACCTACAGGAACAGCTTGATCCTCGCCAAAAGCTCCGTTAAGGGAAAATACGACTTGTCCTTTGAGTTTGGTAGTGGTGGAAAACTGATTGTCTTCTAAAAATGCAGTGCGATTTTCTAAATTATCGACTCGACCTTGAAGTGTCGCTAGTTCGGCTTCAAATTCTCGAGTTAAACGATTGATGGTGTCCAAGTCTTGTTTAACTACAGACTCAGAAGAAGCAATTAAACGTTCGATTTGATTGAGACAAGAATTTAAACCAGCCGCAAATTCGTACCGGGATAGGGGTTGACTACCACGATAGGTTTGATCGGGAAAACCTGCAATGCAACCATAGCGGTCTACTAAAGAACGTAGTGCTTCGTAAGCCCAATCTGTAGGAGAAACATCTTTCAGTTGTTGGACATTAGTGACTTGTTCTAAACTATCTGTGGTGCGATCGCCCAATTCTAAATCTTTAGTTACTACTTGAGAAAAAACAGGCGAACTTTGAGCTAAAATTCCAGAGTAAAATACCGAACTCACTCCCCAAGTCCACCAAAAATTCTGTTTCATTGTTCTCACACCTAATTTTTAGACACAGAAAACAACTGTTATAACTCATCGTTCGCCAGTTAAAAGAAATCAAAAATCATACAAAAAAAGCTCAAACAATTGCTTTTTATTTTTTCCGTAAATAGAAAAAACCTACTCTTGTTGACGAAAACTCGGAAGAATCAATAACCTAGCAGTAATTGCTAAAATTGGGAGCACGATCACCTGATTGTTGCAGAAATGTAACTAAGTGTTAAAAAAATTGGTTTTTTCCCCCTTTATTGACTGAAAGTAGTTAAAACCATTAGTGTTTGTAATAGCGTGCCTGTCAATTAGTATATTTATACTGCTATCATCTTTACCGAGTCAAAGCATAGTACATGGTTCATATTAAGTGTGTCGAACTTTCTCACTTTAAATCCTTTGGCGGTACGACAAAAGTACCGATATTGCCTGGTTTTACAGTAATTTCTGGCCCAAATGGTTCGGGAAAGTCCAATATCTTAGACGCGCTGCTATTTTGTTTGAATTTGGCAAGTTCCAAGGGAATGCGTGCCGATCGCCTGCCTGATTTAATCAATCACAAGTATAGTAATAATGGCAAAGCTGCGGAAACTATTGTTTCGGTGACTTTAGATCTTTCGGATTTGGGAGATTTAGAACATACTGTTACTACTGTTAACGATCTCAAACTTATCTCTGAGGAAACCTCAGAAATTAAAGCCGTCGGTTTGGAAGCAGTAGCAGATGGTAATGAAGATGATGATCAAGTAGCAATAGAAGCAACAGAGAACAATGTACCCCACGAAGATAAAAAACTAATTGCGGTTTCTAATAATGGTAGTTTGGAATGGAAAGTAACTCGTAGGTTGCGGGTAAATAAGAAGGGGGGTTATTCTTCAACTTTTTATATTAATGGGGAAGTAGCTTCGGCGACGGAGGTACATGAACAGTTAGAAAAGTTGAGGATCTATCCTGAAGGTTATAACGTGGTTTTACAGGGTGATGTGACTCGCATCATTACTATGAATTCACGGGAAAGACGGGAAATTATCGATGAGTTGGCGGGAGTGGCGGCCTTTGATAGGAAGATCGATCGCACTAGAAAGACTTTAGATAAGGTGCAGGAAAGGGAAGAGAAGTGTCATATTATTGCAGGAGAGTTAATTGCCAATCGCGATCGTCTAGCATCGGATCGGGTTAAGGCAGAAAAGTATAAAAAATTAAAGGAAAAGATTCAGGAGAAACAGCAACAGGAAATAGTATTAGTTTGGCGTGCTTTAACACAACAACAAGAAGAGTTACAGGGTGCGTTTAGTCAAGGGGAAACTCAGGGAATTGAGTTAACAGAAGGGTTAAATAAATTAACTACAGAAATTCGGGAAACTGGGGCAAAATTAGACGAACTTAATTCCCAAGTTAAGGCTTTAGGTGAAGAGGAACAGTTATCGATCGCTTCGGAGTTGGCGACACAGAAAGCTAAACAACATCAATTACAGCAGAAACAAACGGAATTAGCTAATCTTAGTCAAGATAAACAATTATCTCTGGTACAAACCCAACAGAATTTAGAACAGTACCAACAGGAAATAACTGAGGTTAATAGTCAGAAAAATAAATTAGCAACAGAAATTATTCCCGTCTTAAGCCAACAAGCTATAGAAGCTAGAGAAACAGTTATTAAAAGTAAAGAAAATGCCAATGCGATCGCGGCGGCTAGTGAAGCATGGGTACAAGAACAAGCTAACCTTACTCGTCAGGTTACAACTATTCAAAATACTCTCAATCCCCAACGTACTGAACAAGCAAGAATTGGCGAAAGGTTGAATCAGTTAGAAAATAATCTTAATCAGCAGACGGAATTATTAAATAGCAACGAAGCAGAATTTAATAACAAACAAGCTGACTTGGATACGTTATCAAATGAAGTGGCACAGTCGCAACAGGAAATAACTGATCTAGCGCAACAGTTAGCCGCAGCTGAAAGCGATCGCGCTATTCAACTGGAAACTCAACAAAGATTATTAAAAGAACAACGGGATAAACAAAGACAGTTAGATAAATTAGAAGCAACTAAACAGGCGCAACAGGAAATCCAGGGAACATATGCCAGTAAGATAATTTTAAATTCTTCTTTGTCTGGGGTACATGGTTTAGTAGTGCAGTTGGGACAAGTCGAACCTCGCTATCAATTGGCATTAGAAACGGCTGCGGGGGGAAGATTGGGTTTTATTGTCGTAGAAAACGATATTGTGGCAGCAGAAGGGATTGAATTACTAAAAAGAGAACGTGCAGGAAGGGCGACATTTTTACCGTTAAATAAAATTAATCCTCCCCAGATTGGTAATGTGGCAACGATGCGCTTTGGTAGGGGATTTATCG
Organism: Pleurocapsa sp.; assembly: GCA_050330335.1. GTDB lineage: Bacteria > Cyanobacteriota > Cyanobacteriia > Cyanobacteriales > Xenococcaceae > Waterburya. Next base: position 55,099 of record JBHJNX010000136.1, read on the forward strand.
ATCTAGCAGTCAATTTAGTTAACTGCGATTCTCGTTATGATGATATCTTTGCTTACGTTTTTGGCAATACTATCGTTTTTGATAGTTTAAATAATGCTCGTTCTCAACTCGGAAAAAACCGTATTGTCACCTTAGACGGGGAAATTTTAGAAGTAAGTGGCGCAATGACGGGAGGAAGCCAATCTAATCGTTCTAGCTTGCATTTTGGTACATCTGCTAACCGCGAATCGGGAGAAGTGGAAGCTTTAAAAGGCCGATTGACAGAAATAGAGGGCATCCTATCATCTATAGACAAAATAATAGCCGATCTTTCAGTTCAAGTCAAGAATTTGTCGGAAAATTTAAGCGAAGCGAGACAATTGGGTAGAGAGAAACAGCTACGTTTAGAACAGTTACAAAAAGAAATTAATCGCCTTTCAGCACAACGTGACCCTTTAATCAATCAGTTACATAACAATCGCCAAGAACGGGATAATATTCGCGATCGCCTGACTATTTTAGCTACTACTATTCCCGAACAAGAAACACAATTACAACAATTACAACAACGACTAAACGAACTAGAAGCTTCTCACGACCAAAGCGAATGGCAACAAGTTCAAACAATAATTCAACAACAAGAAAATGAATTACAGCATCAAGAAACAGCCTTAAGACAAGCCGAGAATCAACTCAAAGATTTAAGCAATCAATACCAACGCCTAAGGGAAAAAATAACCGAATCTCAACAATACATAGAACAACTAAATAACGAACAATTAACCATAAACCATCAACGCTCCAGCATCAACAATGAATTAACCGCAATTGCCCAAAAAATTAACGAGTCAGAAACAGAACTACAGCAACTATCAGAAACATTAGGAACAACCAAACAAGAACGCGATCGCACAGAAAATACTCTCAGACAATTGCGCGATTGCCATCAAAAACAATCTTGGAAATTAGAAAAACTCACAATAGCACAACAACAAAGACAAATTAGCTTACAACATTTAGAACAACAAATAGCCGAACAAGAAGTGGAACTCCCTGACCCTATTCCCGAAATTCCTCAATTAGTAAATGAAGATGGTATTGAACCAGAAGAAGCAATTACTTTCTCGAATCTAGAAGAACAATTAGAACAATTACAAAAACAAATTCGTAACGGACAAAAACGCCTTGAAGCAATGGAACCCGTTAATATGCTGGCGTTAGAAGAATATGAAAAAACCGAAGCTAGACTACAAGAATTATCAGAAAAATTACAAACTATTGAAGCAGAAAGAACTGAATTGTTATTGCGCGTGGAAAAATTTACTACCTTACGTCTGCGCGCTTTTAAAGAAGCTTTTGATGCAGTAGATGCAAACTTCCAAAAAATTTACGCCGAACTATCCGAAGGAGACGGACACCTACAACTAGAAGACGAAGACGATCCCTTCAACGGTGGTTTAAACCTCGTGGCACATCCCAAAGGAAAACAAGTACAACGCTTAAGTTCTATGTCTGGGGGGGAAAAGTCCTTAGCCGCACTAGGTTTTATCTTCTCCCTACAAAAATATCGCCCCTCCCCCTTCTATGCCTTCGATGAAGTAGATATGTTCCTCGATGGTGCAAATGTAGAAAAGTTATCCCGCATGGTTAAAAAACAAGCACAAGAAGCACAGTTTATTGTAGTAAGTCTGCGTCGTCCCATGATTGAAGCCTCCGAAAGAACTATCGGGGTAACCCAAGCCAGAGGCGCACATACTCAGGTATTGGGAATTAAGATGAAGTAGTTTGTTTTATTACTAAATTTAGTAAAGTACTATATCTAGAGTGTAATTCATAATTAATAAATGCTATCTTAAATGGAGATAAGGGCGCGTGGCTCAGGGGATAGAGCAACAGATTCCGGTTCTGTAGGTCGCAGGTTCGATTCCTGCCGCGCTCGTTAAGTAAAAGCAATATACAGCAAAGGTTGTAGCTGATACCACTTTCACTACATCCCTTACTCTTTGGGACTGCGATACCAGTTTGATACCAAATTAGTTCATGGGTATTATCTTTCAGGGACATGAAAGCTTTAAAAAAGGTAGTGTGAAGCCTAATAGTTTTCAATGAGCAATATGTTTTTTCCCTGAAAAAGTGGTATCAGATTGGTATCGACAAAAATATACGTCTGTAATAATCCTGTGACTCATATCACTAAGGTTAGTTGTAGCTCTCCAGTAGCTTAGTGATGAAAAACCTTTATAAGAGAA